>DATMTQ010000001.1:0-15081 GCA_035564095.1 Microbacterium sp.
GCCGCGGCGGTCGCGCTCACGTACGGCGGCGGCGCCGCGCGGCTCCCGCTCGGCGACCCGGGCCCGTTCGTGCGCACCGGCGTGCCGATCGCGACGCTGCTGGTCGACCTGTCGGCCGCCGGCATGGTCGGCACGCTCGTCACCGCACTGTTCGCGCTGCAGCAGGGCACGAAGCCCTGGGACATCGCGCTGAACACCGCGTCCGCGTCCGCGGCCGTGTTCACCCTCTCCAGCGCCGTCGTCGCGTATCTCGCGTTCCTCAACTTCTCCAACGCCCAGGTCACGCTGCAGGCGTCGTTCGGGCAGCAGCTGGGCAACTGGCTCACCACCACCGAGCTCGGTCAGTCGTGGCTCATCACCACGATCGCGGGCGCGTGTCTCACGATCCTCACCTTCGCCGTGCGCGGCTGGACGGGCACGCTGATCGTCGCGGGGCTGGCCGCGGCATCCCTGATCCCGATGGGCACCCAGGGCCACTCCGGGGAGCTTGCCAGCCACAACATCGCCGTCACGTCGCTGATCCTGCACCTCGTGGGCGCCGCCACCTGGGTGGGCGGCCTGCTGCTGATGGTGCTCGTGCGACCCGCTCTGCCCCGCGACAAGATGGCCGACGCCCTCGGCCGCTACTCGTCCATCGCCCTGTGCGCGTTCGTCGTGGTCGCGATCTCGGGCATCGGACGCGCGATCATCAGCGTCGGCAGCTGGGGCGGTCTCGCTTCGCCGTACGGGGTCATCCTGCTCGTCAAGATCGTCATGCTCGGCGGTCTCGGCGCCCTCGGCGCGCTCTACCGCACGCGGCTCATCGCGAAGCTGCGCGACGCGGACACGGCCCGTCGCTTCTGGGGCCTCGTGACCCTCGAACTCGCGTTCATGGGCATCGCGAGCGGGGCGGGCGCCGCCCTGGCGGTCACGCCGCCGCCGAACAACGAGACCGTCGCGATCGCGCAGACCCCCGCCGAGATCCTCACGAACGCGCCGCTGCCGCCCGCGCTCACGCTGCAGCGCTGGTTCACCGAGTGGAACATCGACCTGCTGTGGCTGCTGGCGTGCGGCTTCGCGCTCGTCTTCTACGGCGCCGCGGTGTGGCGCCTGCACCGTCGCGGGGACAAGTGGCCGATCTACCGCACCGTGCTGTGGACCTGCGGCATCCTGCTGCTGTTCTGGGTGACGTGCGGCCCGGTCAACGCGTACTCGGACTACCTGTTCTCGATGCACATGGTCGGGCACATGCTGCTGACCATGGCGATCCCGCTGCTGCTGGTGCCCGGCGCACCGGTGTCGCTGGCCGCCCGCGCCATCCGCAAGCGCCGCGACGGCACCCGCGGCGGCCGGGAGTGGATCCTCTGGGCGGTGCACACGCCGTTCGCGCGGGTCGTCACCAATCCGTACGTCGCGGCCGCGCTGTTCATCGGGTCGCTCTGGATCTTCTACTACACCGGCCTGTTCCGCTGGTCGCTGTACGACCATCTCGGGCACGAGTGGATGACGGTGCACTTCCTCATCACGGGGTACCTGTTCGTGCAGTCGCTCGTCGGCATCGATCCGGTGCCGTTCCGGCTGCCCTATCCGTTCCGGCTGCTGACGCTCATCGGCGTGATGGCGATCCACGCGTTCTTCGGCATCGCCATCATGATGCAGACCGGGCTGATGGTGGCCGAGTGGTTCGGGTCGATGGGCCGCACGTGGGGGCCGACACCGCTGAACGACCAGTACATCGGAGGCGGTGCGGCCTGGTCGATCGGCGAGATCCCGACGCTCGTGCTCGCGGTCACCGTCGCGATCCAGTGGAGCCGCAACGACGACAGGCTGCAGAAGCGCCGGGACCGTCAGGTCGACCGCTCCGGGGATGCCGAGCTCGAGGCGTACAACGCCCAGCTCGCCCAGCTCGCCGCCCGCGACTCCCGCCGCAGCTGACCCGCGCCGCGTCCGTTCCGGCCGCGTGCGCGCCGGCCGCGCGCGTCAGTCGTCCGGGGGAGCGGTGATGCGGATCGACGCCGTCCCGCTGCCGTCGATCGTGACCGTGCCGGTCACGCCGAACGGCACGTCCTCGTCCACGGTGTGCAGCGAGCCGTCGAAGATCGACTGGGCCGGGACCGTGAGGTGCGCGGTGGCGTGCGCGGGGCGGATGTCCCACCCCTCCCCGTCCGGGACCAGCCGGATCACCGGCTGGGTGACGATGGACCATGCCGGCGGGGCGGTGAGGCGATCGTCCACCTGCGTGCCGAAGGGGCACGCGGTCGGCTGCAGCACCGGCTGCTTCGCGCAGGTGCTGAGGAACTCGTCGACGCGCGTCTGGACGACCGCGAGGAAGGCGGCCGTGGGGTCGGCCTGCACCTCCAGGGCGGTGCGCCGGAAGGGGGCGTCCGACAGCAGGGCCTTGGGAGCCGAGGTCATCGCGTTCGTGTCCACGCGCACGGAGTACAGGCCGGGGGAGAAGACCAGCAGGTGCACCGGATCGGCGAGGTCCGCCTTGACGCCCGCCGGCGAAACCTGCCGCTTGTCGAGGGCGAACCCGTTCACCTCGAACGTCGCCGAGCCGTGCACGGTCAGATCGATCACCGCGAGCGGGCTGCGCGCGAACCGCCACCCCGGGGCGATCCCGATCCAGCCGTTGCGCGCCACCGTGAACGTCGTCCGGCCGGGGTGCGATCCGGCACGGTACGACATGGTGACGTCGGTCTCGTCGCCCACCGTGCGCTGGGACACCACCCGGATGTCGCTGAGGGATGCCAGCGCCTCCCGGCGCAGCAGCGCGTCCGAGGCATCCTCGGGCAGTCCCGCCGCAGCGAGGCTGCTGCGGTCCACCCCGACGCCCGGCACGGCGAGGGCCTCGACCGCGTGGCCGGTGGCGAGCAGCTGCAGGTAGTGCGTGACGAACGCGGCCGGCCCGTACACCGTGCGGTACACGGCGATGCCGCCGACGATCGTGGCCGCGACGACCACCGCGATCAGCCCCCCGATCGCGGTCAGATCCCGCACCAGCTGCGGTCCGGACACCCCCGCGCGCACGCGCCAAGTCTGACATGGGGCACCTGGGAGGAGACCGGCGACGCGAAGCCGCGCCGCTGCTCAGGTGTCACGAATCCCGGGTCGAACGGGCACATCGCGACACCTGAGCGGCGGTGGGCGGGGAAGCAGCCTGTGGAAGGGGAGCCGGGGTGGCGGGCACCGGCCTAGCATGGACAGGATGTCCCCCTCCGCTCTCTCCCGGCCCGAGCTGTCCGCCGAGCAGCGCGAGGTCTTCGAGCTCATCGAGGGGACCCGGGAGCACGTGTTCGTCACCGGGCGCGCGGGCACCGGCAAGTCGACGCTGCTGAACCACCTCGCGTACCACACCGAGAAGCAGATCGCCGTCTGCGCACCCACCGGCGTCGCCGCGCTGAACGTCGAGGGGCAGACCATCCACTCCCTGTTCCGCCTGCCCATCGGGCTCGTCGCGAACGGCGAGATCGAGCAGTCGGATGCCACCCGCAAGGTGCTGAATGCGATCGACACCCTGGTCATCGACGAGATCTCGATGGTCTCGGCCGACCTGATGGATGCCGTCGACCGGTCGCTGCGCAAGGCGCGCGGCCGGCGCGGCGATCCGTTCGGCGGGGTGCAGGTCGTGATGTTCGGCGACCCGTACCAGCTCGCCCCGGTGCCGCCGCGCGGGGACGAGGCCCGCTACGTGCGGGATCACTACCGCTCGTTCTGGTTCTTCGACGCGCACGTGTGGACGGGGAAGCCTTCGGGCGACGGCATCCTCGACATCGGCGAGCACGGTGCCGACCTGCACATCCGGGAGCTGCGCGACATCCACCGGCAGTCCGACGACGCGTTCAAGGCCATGCTCAACGCGGTGCGGTACGGCCGGGTCACCGCCGACATCGCGAAGGTGCTCAACGACACCGGCGCGCGCCGCCCGCCCGAGGCCGGGCCCGACGAGCCGCCCATCATCACGCTCGCGACCCGCAACGACATCGTCAACTCCATCAACAAGCGCCACCTCGATGCCCTGCCGGGCCGCGCGCTGACCGCCCAGGCCGAGATCACCGGCGACTTCGGGCGCGGCGAGGCGAACTACCCCGCCGACTCCGAGCTGCAGCTGAAGACCGGGGCGCAGGTCATGTTCCTGCGCAACGACACCGGAGCCGGGTTCGGCGAGGCACCGCGCTGGGTCAACGGCACGATCGGCACCGTCACGCGCATCGCCGGCGGCAGCGTGCTGGTCGACGTCGACGGCGAGGAGCACGAGGTCGAACCGGCCGTGTGGGAGCGCATCCGCTACGCCTACGACCCGGCCTCCAAGACCCTGAGCCGCGACATCGTCGCCGAGTTCACGCAGTTCCCGCTGCGGCTGGCGTGGGCCGTCACCATCCACAAGTCGCAGGGCAAGACCTATGACCGGGCCGTCATCGACCTCGGCTCCGGGGCCTTCGCGCCGGGCCAGACGTACGTCGCGCTGTCGCGGCTCACCTCGCTCGACGGGCTCTACCTGTCCCGCCCGCTGCGGCCCCGCGACATCCAGGTCGACCCCGACGTGCGCCGGTTCATGTCCGCCGCGCACCGTCCGCCCGCCGCACCCGTCGCCTGACCCGACGCAAACCCCGTTCAGACCGGTCCCACAGCGATTCACCGGCATCCACTGTGTTTGAATGATCGGAGACGTCTCCAGGGGGAGGATGCCGGTGGTGATCAGGACACGACGCACCCGCCGCTTCGCCGCGTCCGTGGCATCCGTCCTCGTCGCCGGCATCCTGCTCGCCGGATGCAGCGCGGACTCCGCCGACCCGGTCAGGGTGCCCGGTCCGCCCACCACCGCAGCGCTTCCCGCGGCCCTGCAGAAGCAGCTGCGCACCGCGGTGACCGACGCCATGAAGGCCACCGACTCGCCGGGCGCGATCGTCATGGTCACCGCACCCTGGTCGGGCACGTGGACGGCGGCGCTCGGCGTCACGACCCCGGGCGGCAAGACGCCGGTCACCACCGACATGACCTTCCGCGCCGGGCAGATCACCCGCGCCATGACATGCGACGCCCTGTACCGCGTCGCTGCCGAAGGCAAGGTGAAGCTGACCGACAGCATCGCCGACTTCATGGACGGGATCTCGTCGCTCAAGGCCGCCACCCTCGGCGACCTGTGCGACAGCACGTCCGGCATGGGGACGTACGGCGGCCAGCTCGCCGCCGACGAGCTGGACAACCCGGCGCGTCAGTGGGACCCCAACGAGCTCATCGCGTACGGCCTGGGCACCACTCGCGACGACGTCTCGCCCGGCGACGTCTACCGGCCGTCGGACGCCGGCTACGTGCTGCTCGGACAGGCGCTGCAGAAGGCGACCGGCCAGACCCCGTCGCAGCTCCTCGCGAACCAGGTGTTCCGGCCGCTGGGGCTCACGCACACCACCCTGCCGGGGGATGCCGCGAACGACCCCGTCGCCGGCGGTTCCACGGCGCTTCCCGGCTACGTCGTGCAGCCGAACGCGAAGGGCGTGCTGCAATGCAAGGCGCCCACCGACATCACCACGATGTCGGCATCCTTCGGCTCGACCGACTCCGGGGTGGTCACCGACATCAGCGACCTCAGCACCTACGTGCGGGCGCTCGCGACGGGCGGCCTCGTGCCCGACAAGACACGCTTCCAGAACGCACTCGCGGTCAGCTCCGCCGGCCCGGTGTGGTTCACCGCCGCCGGCGGCGCTGTCAAGGCGGGCACCCTCATCGGGCAGTACGGCAAGATGCCCGGCTATCTCACGGCCGCGTTCTCGGAGCCCACGAGCGGCCTCACCGTCGCGGTGGTGCTCGACAACTCCACGGCCGACCGCACCCCGATCCTCTCGCTCGCGTGGGAGCTCGCGGCCCTCGCCTCCAAGGCGCCGGCCGCGGCCGGCGAGACGGCGCCGGCGGCGGGACTGCCGTGGACCGCCGACACGTACGCCAAGAAGGTCACCGCGCACCCGGTCTGCGGATCGTGAGGACGGCGCCGTGAGCCGGCGCACCCCCACCTCGGCGATCGGGCTCGTCGTCGCCGGGATGCTGGTGCAGGAGGTCGGGGCATCCCTCGCCGTGACGCTCTTCCCGCACGTCGGCCCCGCCGGCATGACGATGCTGCGGCTCGTCTTCTCGGCGATCATCCTGCTCGCCGTCGCCCGCCCGTCGCTGCGCGGGCGCAGCCGCCGGGCGTGGCTCGCGGTCATCCGGTTCGCGTTCGCGCTCGTGTGCATGAACACGCTGTTCTACTTCGCGCTGCAGCGGCTGCCGCTCGGCGTCGCGGTCACGATCGAGGTGCTCGGCCCGCTGGTGCTCTCGATCGTGGCCGCACGGCGGGCCTCCGCGTGGATGTGGGCGGTGCTGGCCCTGGCCGGCGTCGCCGCGCTCGGCGGCGGGGGCTGGAACCGGCTCGACCCGCTCGGGGTGGTCTTCATCCTCGGCGCCGCGGCCGCGTGGGCGTGGTACATCCTGTCGTCGGCGCGCGCCGGGCGCGAGTTCGCCCAACTCGACGGGCTGGCGCTCGCGATGGCGCTCGGCGCGGTGCTGTCGCTGCCCCTCGGAATCTGGCAGGCCGGCCCGGCCCTGTTACAGCCCGTGCTGCTCGCCCAGGCGCTGGGCGTCGCGGTGCTGTCCAGCACCATCCCGTACACGTTCGAGCTCATCGCGCTGCGGCGCGTGCCGGCGGCGGTCTTCGCGATCTTCATGGCGATCTCGCCGGCGACCGCGTCGCTCGCCGGGTTCGTGCTGCTCGGGCAGTCGCTGACGTGGCTCGAGATCGCGGGCATGGTGCTCGTCATCGCCGCCTCGATCGGCGCGGTGCGGTCGGAGGCGCGGGCCGGGCGCCGCGTGGTGGAGGCCGAGCCGCTGGCGTGACCGGCATCAGCGGCGCGCGCATCTGGCAGACTGGGCCGGGGAGTGGCGATGAGCGCAGTGATCGTGGTCGGGGTCGAGGACCGGATGCCTCCGGTGGTGCTGATCGAGGCGGCGCGCCTGGCCCGCGACCTCGGTGCGGAACTGGTGTGCGGGCACGTCGACCGCGGCCAGTACGCCGTCTCGGAGGACCCGGACGGCACGGTGCACTCGCGACCGTTCGATCCCGATCTGCCCGAGCAGCCCGACGCAGTCTTTCCCGGCGAGCTCATCGCGCACATCGGCACGGTGCTGCAGGATGCCGCCCTCGGCGCGGTGCCGTGGTCCGGACGCGAACTGGCCGGCGACCCGGCCCACGCGCTCGCGCACCTCGCGAACGTGCTGGATGCCCGGTTCATCGTGGTCGGCACGCACGAACCGGGAGCGCGCGGCGGGCTGCGCGAATTCTTCCAGGGGTCGATCGCGACGCACCTGGCGCACCGGCAGCACCGGCCCGTGCTCGTCGTGCCGCTCGGCGGCGCACGCCCGGCCCCGGGTGCGGGCGCGTGAGCCGGCCGTCCACTCCGCTGCATCTGCGCTGGGAGGCCATCGGGCTCGTCGTGGCCGGCGGCGCCGTCGGCACGCTGCTGCGCTCCCTGCTGGCACTCGTCGTACCGACGTGGGGCGGGATGCCGCTCGGCATCTTCGCCATCAACGTGACCGGCGCCTTCGCGCTCGGCTGGCTGCTCGAGGCTCTCACGCGGGGCGGCCCGGACGTGGGCGCCCGGCGCACCGCGCGGCTGCTCGTCGGCACCGGCGTGCTCGGCGGCTACACCACCTACAGCACGTTCGCGGTGGGCACCGACGGGCTGCTGCTGACCTCGCAGGTCGCAGTGGGCGCGCTGTACGGGCTCGCGACGGTGGTCGTCGGGGCCGCGGCATCCGTCGCCGGCGTCGCGGCCGGAGCGGCTCTGGCACGCCGTCGCGGGAGCGTGCGCTGATGGCCGCGCTGTGGGTGGTGCTCGCGATGTCGCTCGCGGGCGGCATCGGGGCCGGATGCCGCTTCGTGGTCGACGGCTTCGTCAAGGCGCGCGTGCGGCTCGCCTATCCTGTGGGCACCACGATCATCAATGTGACCGGGTCTTTTCTGCTGGGACTGGTCACCGGGCTGGCGACGGCGCACACCCTGCCCGCGGAGTGGCGGCAGATCCTCGGCACCGGGTTCCTCGGCGGGTACACGACGTTCTCGACCGCGAGCCTCGAGACCGTGCGCCTCGCCCAGGAGGGCCGGTGGCGGGCCTCCGCCCTGAACGCGTTCGGGATGCTGGCCGGCTCCCTGCTGGCCGCCGCCCTCGGCCTCTGGCTCGGCGGCCTCGCCGCCTGAGTCCCGGATCAGCCGGCGGTGGCGTCGCGGGCGGCGCGGATGCGGTTGAGGCTGTTCTGGTAGCGCTCCTGGTGGATGCGGGCGTGCATCCACTGGTCGGCCTGCCGCACGCCCGGCGCGGTGCGCAGACGTCCGAGCAGGTCGGTGAACTCGGCGAGCCCGGGGAATGTGATGGTCGCCACCATGTCGTAGCGGCCGACGCCGCGGGCCAGGAACTCCAGCGCCGGCTCGGCCAGCAGCAGCTCGAGCACCTCCGCGTCGTCGCCGTCGAGCACGATGCCGAACCCGAAGGCGAGCCCCTCGGCGTCCGCCTTCTCGCGGCGCAGCACCGCGCCGATCTGCATCGCGCCCGCGTCGATGAGCCGGGTCACGCGGATGCGGCAGCCGCTGATCGACAGACCGACCTGCTCGCTCAGCTCGGCGTAGCCGAGCCGGCCGTCGTCCTGCAGCAGCTCCATGATCTGCAGGTCGACCTCGTCGAGGGAGTGCGGGATGAGGCGCGGCTCCTCGCCGAGGAAGAAGCTGCGCAGCATCCGCTCGTAGAGCATCACGGCGACCTCGTGCACGCCGGGCATCGCCCGCACGGCGCGGACCGCGGTCTGCAGCTCGCTGAGCGACGTGGTGTGCAGCTCGATGACCAGCTGCATGGCGCCGGTGATCTCCGAGATGAACACCGTCGCCTCGATCTGGGCGATCCGCTGGGCGAGCGCCTTGACGTCGCCTTCGGCGCGCACCATCAGATGAGCCAGCACGTCGAGGCCGAGCAGACGCGGATGCACGGCGGCGATCACGCGCAGCGTGCCGTCCTCGAGCATCGGGGCGATGCGGCGAGTCACGTTGGCCCGGGTGGTGCCCAGTTGGCGGGCGAGGTCGCTGAACGAGCTGCGTCCGTCGCGCCGCAGCAGCGCGATCGCGCGCTCGGTGATCTCGTCCACGGGTCCACCGTACCGCATCCTCATCGGGCGATGACGCAGTTTTGCAACGAATAGCTCTAAAACTGCAAAAACGTTTGACACTGAGCGTCACGACGTGCATGATCGTCATCACACGGCAACCCGACTCTTCATTGGAGAAGAACCATGAATCTGCGCGTCCTCGGTCTCACGGCGGTCGCCGCCGCGGCCGTCCTCACTCTGAGCGCCTGCTCGAGCAGCTCGTCGGCATCCACGCCCGCATCGAACTCGAAGGCTCCCGCCGGGCTCATGAGCTCCGGCACCCTGACCGCGTGCATCGACCCCGAGTACGCGCCGCTGGAGTACTACATGAACGGCTCGTCGGGCGACATCGTCGGCTTCGACGCGGATGGGGTGCGGGCGCTCGCCGCGAAGTGGGGCGTCACCCCGAAGCTCGTAGCCACGTCGTTCGACGGCCTCATGCCCGCCCTGAACGCGGGCCGCTGCGACATCGTCTGGAGCGGCCTGTACCAGAGCCCGGAGCGCACGGCGATCTCGGACTCCGCGCCGGACATGAAGGCCGGCCCCGTGGCGGTCGCGGCGCCCGACTTCGCCGCCAAGCTCTCCACCGCCGAGGACCTCTGCGGCCTGCGGGTGGTCACCCAGTCGGCATCCGCGAACTCGACCGACGTCGCCGACGTCTCGAAGAAGTGCGTCGCCGACGGCAAGAAGGCGATCCGGCAG
Organism: Microbacterium sp.; assembly: GCA_035564095.1. Lineage (GTDB taxonomy): Bacteria > Actinomycetota > Actinomycetes > Actinomycetales > Microbacteriaceae > Microbacterium. Next base: position 9,844 of record DATMTQ010000001.1, read on the forward strand.
AACAACTACCCGCAGACGGCCCAGACCGTGCTTGCGGTGCTCAACGGCAAGGCCGACGTGCTCGTGGAGACCAACGTGGGCGCCGCCTACATCGCCTCGCAGAACGAGGGCAAGCTCGCCGTGGCGAAGAACGTCTTCCCGGCCGAGACCACGTTCGGCGTGTTCACCGCGAAGGGCTCCAAGCTCACCGCTCCCGTCGCCGCAGGTCTGAAGGCGCTCTACACCGACGGCACCCTCAAGAAGATCGCCGAGCAGTACAAGCTCGACCCCGCGACGCTCGACGTCTACAACTGAGCGCGGCCCGGTCGCCGACAACGAACAGGGACAGACGTCATGGGTTTCGATCCGCACATCTTCTGGCAGCAGCTCACCAACATCCAATACCTGTGGGGCGCGCTGCTGTCGGTCGGGGTGGCGGCGGTCGCGCTGATCATCGCGGTGCTCCTCGGGTTCTTCCTCGCCCTCGGCCGCACCTCCAAGAACCGATGGGGCCGCAGCGCGTCCGGGGCCTACATCTGGCTGTTCCGCGCCATCCCGGCACTGCTGGTGCTGCTGATCATGTGGAACGCGCTGCCGCAGCTCATCCCGATCTTCAAGGCCGATTGGTACACGCCGTTCATCGCGGCATCCGTCGGGCTCGGGATCGTCGAGGCGGCGTTCATGGCCGAGATCATCCGGTCCGCGCTCACGAGCGTCGACGACGGACAGGGCCTGGCCGGCCGGGCGCTCGGGATGACGCCGGCCTCGGTGATGCGCAGGGTGATCCTGCCGCAGGCGATCCGCACCGCGCTGCCGCCGACCGGCAACGAGTTCATCGGCCTGGTGAAGTACTCGTCGCTGGCCTCGGTCATCTCGCTGCAGGAGCTGCTGACCACCGCGCAGGTGGGGGTCAACACCACCTTCCGCTACGCCGAGTACTACACGGTCGCGATCATCTACTACCTCGTCATCGTCTCGATCATCACCGTGATCCAGGGCCGCATCGAGAAGCGGTTCGCGTGGAGCTCGCGCGGTGCGCGCAAGCTGCTGCTGCGCACGACCGCCACCGAGACCCAGGTCATCGCGGTGGGCAGGGCCCGCGGCGCACGAGAGGAAGTGAAGGCATGACCACCGCCACCGCCACCGCCACGGCGACCCCCACCCTGCAGGTGAAGGGGCTGCACAAGAGCTACGAGGGACTCGAGGTGCTCAAGGGCGTCGAGTTCGAGATCCACCGCGGCGAGGTCAAGGCCGTGCTCGGCCCCAGCGGCTCGGGGAAGTCCACGATGCTGCGCCTCATGGCGCTGCTCGAACCCGCCGACCGCGGCGAAGTGCTACTGGGCGGCACCCGCATCGGGTCGGCCGGCCCGGCCGACAAGCCGCGCCACCACCACGAGCGCAAGCTCGCGGTGGAGCGTCGCGACATCGGCATGGTGTTCCAGCGGTTCAACCTGTTCCCGCACATGAACGCGCTCGACAACGTCGCCCTCGCGCTCATGGACGTGCAGAAGGTCGACAAGGCGCAGGCCAAGGACCGCGCGTACACGATGCTCGAGCGCGTCGGGCTCGGCGAGCGGGCCCGGCACTTCCCGTCGGAGCTGTCCGGCGGGCAGCAGCAGCGCGTCGCGATCGCCCGGGCCCTGGTGCTCAATCCGCAGGTGATGCTGTTCGACGAGCCCACCTCGGCCCTCGATCCGGAGCTCGTCGGCGAGGTGCTCGATGTCATGGAGCAGCTCGCCGCCGAGGGCATGACGATGATCGTCGTCACCCACGAGGTGCGCTTCGCCCGCCGGGCCGCCGACGAGGTGTCGCTTTTCGACTCCGGCGTGCTCGTCGAGCAGGCGTCCCCCGACGAGTTCTTCGACAACCCGCAGCACGAGCGCACGAAGAGGTTCCTCAGCCATGTCCACTGACCCGCGCCCGCTCGCCGTCTTCACCGACACCGACGGCATCGACCCGGCCCCCGGCATAGAGATCCTCGTGGCCGCCGGGTTCCGCACGGTGCGGCTCGAGACGCGCGATCCCGAGCTGATCGTCGAGGCCGCGCAGGATGCCGAGGCCCTGCTGGTCGGCTACGCCCCGATCACCGCGGAGATGATCGCGTGGATGCCGCGGTTGCGCATCATCGCGCTGCTGTCGATGGGCTACGACAACGTCGACGTGCCTGCCGCGAGCGAAGCCGGCATCTGGGTGTCGAACATCCTCGGCGCCGCCACCGACGAGGTCGCCGCGCACGCCCTCGGCCTCGCGCTCGCGGCCCGCTCGATCGACCGGGCCGCCCGGGTGACGCGCGCAGGGGGCTGGAGCCACGAGCACGCCCCGAAGGTGACGACCGAGTGCACCGTCGGCGTGCTCGGCCTCGGCCGGATCGGTCGCCGCTTCGCGGAGTTCGCCGCTCCGCTGTTCGCAGAGGTGCTCGGCACCGACCCGATGCTGCCCGATGACGAGCAGACGCGGGGGATGCTGGCGGATGCCGGCATCCGCCGGGTCGGTCTCGACGAGCTGATCGCGGCATCCGACGTGCTCTCGCTGCACGTGCCCCTCACCGACGAGACCGCCGGCCTCGTCGATGCGGACTTCCTCGCGGCCATGCCCGCCGGTGCCGTGCTCGTCAACGTCAGCCGCGGCGGGCTCGTCGACGAGGACGCCCTGCTCGCGGCCCTCGACTCCGGGCACCTCGCCGGGGCGGGCCTGGACGTGCTGGCCGTCGAGCCCGCGGCATCCGGCCACCCGTTCCGCACCCACCCGCGCGTCGTGCTCACGCCGCACGTGGCCTACGTCTCCTCACGCACCGGTCGCGAGTACGCGACGCGCCAGGCGCAGAACGTCGTCGCGGTCTTCGCCCACGGCGCGCCGCACACGCCCGTGAACCGGCCCGCCGCGTTCCTGCCCACCCCCTGATACGAAAGCGATTCCATGCGCAAGCTGTCCCTCCCCGATCGACCGCTCGAGGAGCAGGGCGCGAAGATCATCGTCGCCCGCCGCATCCGCACCCTCGACGACGCCGACACCGTCGCGAGCGCGATGCTCGTCGTGAACGGCCTCGTCGCCGCCACCGGCACCCTCGAGCAGTGCCGCACGGCCGCGCGGCGGTACACCGCGGTCGAGCCGCACGTCGAGGACCTCGGCGACGCCGTCATCGTGCCCGGGTTCGTCGACGCCCACGCGCACCCGCTCATGCTCGGCCAGATGATGAGCTGGGTCGACTGCGGGCCGGAGTGGGCGGGCAGTATCCCGGAGATCACAGCCCTGCTGCGGGATGCCGCCGAGCGCACCCCGGCCGGCCTGCCGGTGCGCGGCTACGGCTACGAGCAGCGCAACCTCGCCGAGCAGCGGCATCCCACCCGGTTCGAGCTCGACGAGGTGGCCACCGACCGGGAGGTCTACCTGATGAACGCGTCCGGGCACGGCGGCGTGGTCAACAGCTTCACGCTCGCGACCTACGGCGTGACGCGCGACACCCCCGACCCGCAGGGCGGGGAGTTCTTCCGGGATGCCGACGGCGAGCTCACCGGGGAGCTGTCGGATGCCGCGTGCAACATCCTCACCGGCGTGCGCGGCGTCAAGATCGGCCACCACGGCCCGAACTTCCACCTCGGCGACGCTCCCGAGGAGCACGTGCGCCAGCTCGAGGCGGCGCAGCGCAACTTCCTCGAAGGCGGCGTGACCGCGGTCGGCGACTGCCAGGTGTCCAGTCGCGAGTTCGACACCTACCTGCGCCTGGCCGAGCGCGGCGGCCTGCACCTGCGCGTGTCGATGTACCTGCTCTCGCACCTGCTCGACGACGCCCTCGACATGGGCCTGCACGGCGCGTTCGGCAACGCTCAGCTGAGCTTCGCCGGCATCAAGTTCTACGCCGACGGCACCCTCGGCGGCTGGACCGCCTACTTCCCCGACGGCTACATCGGCGACCCGTGCCGCACCGGCCAGCTCTACCACGAGCCCGCCGAATACCGCGCGCTGGTGGCCAAGGCGCACAGGGCCGGGCTGCAGACCGCGACCCACGCGCAGTCGCCGACCGCGATCGAGATGGTCGTCTCGGCGATCGAGGCGGCGCAGGCGGCCGACCCGCGTCCGGACGCCCGGCATCGCATCGAGCATTGCGGACTGCCCACGCCCGAGCAGATCGCGCGGATGGCGGCGGCCGGCATCCGGCCCGTCAACCAGCCGCAGCACTACTACAACTGGGGCGAAGGCGTGGAGCAGGCGATCGGCACCCCGGGCGAGCGGTTCAACCCGCTCGGAGAGTTCGCGCGCGAAGGGGTGCCGGTGACGATCTCGTCGGATGCCCCGGTGGCCGAGCCCCGTCCGCTGGAGGCGATCCAGGCGTCGGTCACCCGGGTCACCCGGCGCGGGCACAGGCTCGGCCCGGACGACCTGATCATCGACACCGTGACCGCGCTGCGCGGCCACACCATCGAGGCGGCCCGGTCGATCGGCCGCGAGGACGACCTCGGCAGCCTGCAGGTCGGCAAGCGCGCCGACTTCGCCGTGCTCGCCGCCGATCTCGACGAGGTCGCCCCCGACGCGATCGGGCGGATCACGGTGCTGCAGACCTGGGTCGACGGCACCGTCCGGCACCTGGCCGCACGCGAGGCGGTGGACGCATGACGATCACGGGATACCTCGACGCGGTGGACGCCGTCGAGTCGGATGCCGCGACCGCCGCCGGCGTCGCGATCGACAACGCCGGGCTCGCCGTGCTGCAGACGCTGTGCGGCTACGGCGTCGACACCGTGTTCGGTATCCCGGGCACGCACAACCTCGAGTTCTACCGGCACCTGCCCCGCCTCCGGATGCGCGCCGTGACGTCGCGGCACGAGCAGGGTGCCGGCTACGCCGCCGACGGCTGGGCGCAGCGCACCGGGATGCCGGGCGTCGTCATCACCACCTCCGGCCCAGGCCTGCTGAACGCCCTGTCGGCGGCGGGCACCGCGTACTGCGAGTCGCGCCCGCTGATCCTGCTGTCGCCGGGCGTCGCGCTCGGCGCCGAGTTCGCCGACGTCGGCACGCTGCACGAGACGAAGGACGCCGTCGCGGCATCCGGCGCGATCGTGGAGTGGAGCCGGCGCGTGTCCACCGCCGCGGAGGCCGTGCAGGCGGTGCACGACGCGTTCGCGCTGTTCCGCACCGGGCGTCCGCGGCCCGTGCACATCGAGGTGCCGCTCGATGTGCTCGAGGGCACGGCCGACGTGCCGCACGCCGACCGCGAACCCCGGCCGGAGTCCGGACCCACGGCCGCCCACGCGGCGCTCGCGG
>DATMTQ010000002.1:0-4451 GCA_035564095.1 Microbacterium sp.
GATGAGTTCGCGCGCGGTCTCGCGACGCGCGTCCGCCTCCCCCGCCGACAGCACGTCGACCCGCGGCTCCCCGGTGACCGGGACGGCCGCGTCGCGCAGCGAGAAGGCGGACTGCAGTCGACCGCGCACGAGGTGTGATGCGGCCGGAAGCACATCGATCCGGCGCATCGCCGCCCGGTACAAGACGCCCAGCAGCCAGCGGGCCGGCCCCTCCAGCGGCGTGCCCCGCAGCATCCCCGGCGGACGCAGAGTCTCCGGGGAGTCCACCCCGATGCGCTTGAGCGGGATGCCGTGCCAGAGCTGCACCACGAACGCACCCGAGACCGCGTATCTGTTCACGTCGCCGAAGCCGTGGGTGATGACGACCACCCGGGCCCGGGCCGTGCACCACAGTCCCGCAGGCGAGTGCTTCGCCACGGTCGGGATGCCGCGCGCACGGGCATCCTCGGCGTCGCGCTCGCCGTCCACGAGCCAGACCGCGTCCACGTGCTCCTCGGCGGCCACCTCCCACAGCGCGAGCGCGCCGTCGCCGATGCCGCCGCCGCAGCCGAACACCCACCGATCGCGGGTGCGGGGCGTGACCAGCGTCAGCAGGCGTCCCGCGAGGTACAGCGGGATCCGCAGAAGCTTCGCCGCGTTGCCCGCACCGAAAGAGAAGGACGCCACCCCGCGAGCCTATCGCGGGGCGACGTCCCGATCCCGGGGCGGCACTCAGGCGGTGAACGTCCCGAGCGTGACCTGCGCCGTGTGCGACTGCCCGTCACGCGTGTACACGAGGTCGGCCTTCGCGCCGCCGGCGAGGGCGCGGACCTGCGCGGTCAGGTCGACCGAGTCGCTGACCGGTGCGCCGTTGAACTCCGTGATGACGTCGCCCTTCTGCAGCCCTGCCGTGGCCGCCGCTCCGCCCGCGGTGACCTTCTCGACGTAGGCGCCGGTCGTGGTCGCCCCCTGGACGGATGCCGCATCCGCGACCGTCGCGCCGAGCAGTCCGTGCGTCGCCTTGCCGTCCTTGATCAGGTCGTCCGCGATGCGCCGGGCGATGTCGGACGGGATCGAGAAGCCGACGCCGATCGACCCGGCCTGGCTCGTCGAGGAGCTTCCCGTCGACGCGATCGCCACGTTGATGCCGATGAGCTTGCCGTCGCTGTCGACGAGAGCGCCGCCCGAGTTGCCCGGGTTGATGGCCGCGTCGGTCTGGAGCACGGCGATCTTGATCGACTCCGTGGCGGACTGCTGCTGAGACTGTCCCTGCCCGAAGTCGAAGTAGAAGGGGCTCCCGCCGTTCTGACCGCCGTTGCCGTCGTCCTGCGAGCCGCCGTTGGGCGCCGCGGACGACGCGATCTCGATCGACCGGTTCAGGGCGCTCACGATGCCGGTCGTCACCGAGTTCGACAGGCCGAGCGGGGCGCCGACGGCGACGGTCTCGTCGCCGACGTTCAGCTTGCCCGAGTCGCCCCACGAGATCGGGGTGAGCCCGGAGGCGTCCTTCAGCTTGATGACGGCGAGGTCGTAGGTCGGATCCGTGCCGACGACGGTGGCGCGGTACACGTGACCGGTGGAGGTGGTGACCGTGATCGCGCCGCTCGCGGTGGCGCCGTCGAGCGTGACGACATGCGTGTTGGTCAGGATGTAGCCGTCCGCGGACAGGACGACCCCGGAGCCGGTGCCGCCCGAGCTGCCCGAGGACACGTCGATCGTCACGACGCTCGGCACGACCTTGGCCGCGATCGCGGTCGTGTTGTTCACGCTCGAGGTGTCGTTGACCGTGACGGTCTGCGGGGCGGAGACCCCGTTCCCCGAGTCGGTGCTCCACAGGTTGGATCCGGCCCAGGCGCCGCCGAGTCCGGCGACGCCGCCCACGACGGCGGCGGCCACCAGCAGGGCGGCGATCCGGGTGCCGCCGGACTTCTTCTGCCCCCCGCCGTCGGCGTCGTGCCGGTACTGCGGCGGCTGGCCGGCGTCGCCTGCTCCGCCGGCGGGCAGACCGAAGGCCTGACCGGGGTAGGGCGGCTGACCCCCGGGGTAGGGCGGCTGACCCGGGTGGGGCACCATGGCGGGGTAGACCGGCGGCAGCGTGTGCGCGTGACCGTGCGGGGCGTCATCCGGCGGGACCGGCTGCGACGCGGCCTGCTGCGCCGCCACGGAGGCCGGGACGGTCGGGGCGGTGGGAGGGGTGAGAGGCAGAGTGGGCTGCTCGGGCTGCGGCGCGGATGCGCCGGTCTCAGCGGCTGCGGCATCCTGCGCGGGTGTCTGCCCCACGTGCGGGAGATCTTCCGGGCGGAGGCCCTGGTTGTCGCTCATTCGTGCTCCTTCTGACTGGCGATCCCAGCATGACTGCGGATTCTGTGTGCTCCATATGCCCGCAGTGCGATCACACTATGCGAGTAGCGTGGGGGTTGTGCGAGATGTGACTTCGGTGACGGGCGCCTGGCGACGCGCCGCCGCCGGTGCCGGGCTGCTGGCCCCCGACGGATCCGTCCTCCCCACCATCTTCGCCGAGATGAGCGCCCTGGCGGTCCGCACGGGCGCGATCAACCTCGGTCAGGGGTTCCCGGACGAGGACGGACCGGCCGTCGTGCTCGAGGTCGCCCGCGAAGCCATCGCGAACGGCGTCAACCAGTACCCGCCGGGCCGGGGCATCCCCGATCTGCGCCTGGCGATCGCCGAGCATCAGGAGCGCTGGTACGGCCTGCGCCTCGATCCCGAGCGCGACGTGCTGGTGACCGCGGGTGCGACGGAAGCGCTGAGCGCCACCCTGCTCGCGCTCATCGACGGTCCCGACGACGAGGTCGTCGTCTTCGAGCCGTTCTACGACTCGTACGCCGCGTGCGTCGCCCTCGCCGGCGCCCGGCTCGTGCCGGTGCCGCTGCGCCGCGACACGACCGGGTTCGTCCCCGACCTCGGCGAGCTGACCGCCGCCGTCACCGACCGCACGCGGATCATCCTCGTCAACGACCCGCACAACCCCACCGGTGCCGTCTTCAGCCGGGAGGTGCAGCAGCACATCGTCGCCCTGGCGGAGCGGCACGACGCCCTGATCGTCACCGACGAGGTCTACGAGCACCTTCGCTTCGGCACGACGCATGTTCCGATCGCCACCCTTCCGGGCGCCTGGGATCGCACTCTGACGATCTCGTCGGGCGGCAAGACGTTCTCGACCACCGGGTGGAAGATCGGCTGGGTGAGCGGGCCTGCGGCGCTCATCGACGCGGTGCTCGCGGTGAAGCAGTTCCTCACCTACGTGAACGGAGCGCCGTTCCAGCCTGCCATGGCGACGGGACTGCGCCTGCCGCACGCGTACTTCACCGGGGTCGCGGAGGGCATGCGCGCGAAGAGCGAGGTGCTCGGCGCGGGCCTGCACGCGGCCGGACTGGACGTCATCCGGTCGCACGGCACGTACTTCACGGTGGTGGACACCGCCCCGCTGGGCGCGACCGACGCCGGTGACTTCTGCCGCTCGCTCCCCCATCGCGCCGGCGTGGTGGCCGTGCCGCTCACCGCGTTCGTGACGCAGGCGCACCGTGCCGAGTACGCGACCCTCGTCCGGTTCGCCGCCTGCAAGCGGGTGGAGGTGCTGCGGGAGGCGGCGTCCCGGCTCGCCGCCATGGCGTGACCTGATCGTCAGAGCGGCGTCACACCGAACCGGCGCAGGCGCAGCGCCGGGTTCGCGCGGCGCACGTCGGCGATCTCGACGGGATCCAGGAAGGCGACGGCGACGCCGGCGTGGGTGCCGAGTTCTGCCCGCGTGACCCCCTGGGGGTCGACGATCAGGGCGTGGCCGACCCCGATCGGCGGGGTGTGGTCGGCAGCCGCGACGAAGACGGTGTTCTCGATCGCGCGCGCGTGCAGCAGAGTGCTCCAGTGGTGCTCCTTGAGGGGCCCGCGCACCCATTCCGAGGGCACGAGCACGACGTCCGCGCCGGCGTCGACGATGCGCCGGGTCACCTCGGGGAAGCGCAGGTCGTAGCACGTCATGATGCCGAAGGTGAATCCGCCCGCCGTGAACGTCTGCGGCGCCTCGATCGCCCCGGCTTCGATCCAGTCGGACTCGCGCTGACCGAACGCGTCATACAGATGCAGCTTGCGGTAGGCGGCGCGCACGCCGGTCCCGTCGACCGCCACGACGGTGTTGCGCACGCGGTGCGCGTCATCGGCCCGCTCCACCAGACCGGCGACCACCGTGACCGCGTGGTCCGCTGCCAGCCGCGTGAGGGCGTCGACGAAGCCGCCGTCGAGGGTCTGCGCATGTTCGCGCAGCTGCGCGTCGAACGGGTCGCGGAACCAGTTCGAGTATTCGGGCAGCGCCACCACCTGCGCGCCGCGCGCCGACGCCGTCGCCACCAGGCCGGCGATCGCCTCGAGGTTGTGCGCCTCGTCGTGGCCGGGCGCGAATTGGGCGACGGCGACGCCGACAGGACGGGATGCCGGATTCTCACTCACCCGGCCATCCT
>DATMTQ010000003.1:0-7983 GCA_035564095.1 Microbacterium sp.
CCCGCACGTGCACCTGGCCGTCCCGCAGCCCGGCTGCCAGGGCCAGCCCCGCGATCTCGGGCATGTGCTCCTCCGGGGCGTCGAGTACGACCACGGGCAGGTCCGGGTGCCCCCGGACGACGGCGGCGAACGCGGTCCCGAGCGCCGACGGCGCGCCGGCATCCCCGGAGCACACCACGCACCCCTCCGGAACCCCCAGCGTGCGGCGACGGCCGACGGCATCCACCGGTACCGCGAACGCGGCCGGCGCCGCTCCCGCGATCACGCGGATGCGCGCCCCGAGCCGGGTGAGCTCGGCCAGTCGCTCCGCCATCGCGTGCGTCGGCACGACCACGGCATCCGCGTGCTTCTCGGCGCGCTTGAGCATCGCGCGATGCCACGCGACGCTCGTGCGCGGGATCCCGGACGGCGAAGCCCACGGGTCGAGGTCCCACAGCGTCACCACGGTCTGGTCGTTGTCGTGCACGCGATCGTGGCGCACGAGGGGGGCGAGCAGCGTCGGAGCGTGCACGAGGCCGCCCGGGGCCCCCACGGGCATGCCGATCTGCCAGGCCGCCGCGAGCTCCCGCCGGCCCAGACCGAGGCGGTGCACCTCGGCGAGACCGGGCATTGCGAGGTCGTCCGTGCCGGACGGCACGATCGCCGCGACGTCGCACCCGGTCGGGCACGTCTGGATGAGGGCGGCGGCGAGTTCGCGCGACGCCGTCTCGAGGTGCGGGTCGGTCGGGGTGACGAGCTGGTCGAGCACCACGCGCAGGGTCGTCGTCATTCCTGCTCCTCAGTTCGAGGGTGACGGCGATGCCGGATGCAGCAGCTTCTGCAGCTTCGCCTGGATCGCCGTGACATCCGGCGCGAACTGGTTCACGCCCTGCGTGGGCACGAGCTGCATCGCGTGCACCTTCTGGGAGCGCGACTTGATGCCGAGATCGGCGAGGTAGCCGAGCATCCCCTCCGGGATGTCCGTCTTGAACAGGTTCTGGCCGGCCGCCGCCACCTCGCGGAAACGGGTGAGGAGCGTCGTGGCGTTGACCTGCTTGACGATCGCCTGCTCGAGCTGGGCCTGGCGCTGCACGCGGTCCCAGTCGCTCGTCGTCTCGCGCGACCGGGCGTACCACTGGGCCGTGTTGCCGTCCATGTGCTGCCGACCCGGCTCGATCCACCCCTTCGCCCACTGGCTCGCGGGCTCACCGCGGTACTTCGGGCCGCCGCCGATCGGCAGCCGCTCGGTGACCGTGATGTCCACGCCGCCGAGCGCATCGACGAGCTGGGCGAAGCCGCCGAAGTTCATGAGCACGTAGTACTGGATCTTGATCCCGAGGATGCCCTCCAGCGCGTCGCGCGTCGCCTCGATGCCGGGCGTCGAGCCCTGCTTGACGGCGTCGGGGTAGAGGGAAGCCCCGTGCTTGCACACGGTCAGCTCGGTGTTGAGCTGGTTGATCCCGGGGCCCCAGCCGCAGACGGGGTCGCCGTGCCCGGTGTGCACCGACGGGTAGAGCGAGCGCATCGGGCTGCCCTTCACGAAAGGGAAGCCGGCGAGGTCGCGCGGCACACCGGTGGTCGTGATGGCGCCGGTGGTGGCGTTGATCGAGACGACCGAGATGCTGTCGAACCGCATCGAGGTGCGGCCCTGCGCGTCGTCGCCGCCGAGCAGCATGATGTTGTAGTACCCGTCGCTGGGCGCCTGAGAGGACCCGGATGCGCCGAACAGCGTGCCGAACGCGTCCCGCGCGGTCTGCGCGTAGCTGGCCGCGGTCGCGGCCCCGCCGGAGGCCACCACCAGCAGCGCGACGGACAGGATCGGGATCGCGAGGCGCGTCCAGGGGCGCAGTCGCACGACCCGCACGAGCCGCAGCGTGTCGACCGTGAGGATCACCCAGAGGATCGCGTACGCGACCAGCAGCGCCTCGGCGACCAGCAGCACGATGCTGTTGGTGACGAGGTCGAACATGGCGCGGCGCGACAGCAGCGCCATCGCGACCGTGACGATCGCGAGCATCCACATGACCAGCGTCGCGGCCAGGCCGAACCGGCCGAGCCTCCGGCTGCCGGCGAGCACCTGCGCGGAGCCCGGGATGAGGAAGTTCAGCAGCACGAGCCACCAGCCACGGCGGGTCATGACCCCCTCGGACCCGTCGGGATGCCGGATGGGCTGGGCCGACACGCCCAGGGCGGCCGCGGTCACAGGGCCGCCTTCAGCCGGCGGTTCTTCTCCTCCACCTGGGCCTCGAGGTCGGCGGCGTACGCCTCGACGGCGTCGGCGATCGCCGGGTCGGAGGCGCCGAGGATGCGCGCCGCGAGCAGGCCGGCGTTCTTCGCCCCGCCGATCGACACGGTCGCGACCGGGATGCCGGCGGGCATCTGCACGATCGACAGGAGCGAGTCCATGCCGTCCAGGCGCGCGAGCGGCACGGGCACCCCGATCACCGGCAGCGCGGTCACCGAGGCGAGCATGCCCGGCAGGTGTGCGGCCCCGCCCGCTCCCGCGATGATCGCGCGCAGGCCGCGGCGGCGGGCCTCGCGCCCGTACCGCATGAGCTTGTCGGGCGTGCGGTGCGCGGAGACGACCTCGACCTCGTGCGCGATGCCGAACTCGGCGAGGACGGCGGCGGCGTCGCGCATCACCGACCAGTCGGAGTCGGATCCCATCACGACGCCGACCAGCGGCGCGGGATGCTCGGCGGGCTCCGGGCTGGGCAGGGTGGCGGGCTGCGGCTCAGTCACCTGCCCAGGCTAGGCCGCGACGCTGGAAGATCCCCGCAACGGCGCGCGCCGCGGGGCCGCGTTCAGGCGAAGAAGGATGCTGCGGCGCGCGCGTCGTAGGTGACCTCGTAGAGCACGGCGCCGGTGGCGTTGACGTGCCCCACTTTGCGGCCCGGGCGCGGATCCTTGCCGTACGTGTGCACCTTGACGTCGGGGTGCGCGGTCATCGCCGCCGGCATCCGGTCGGCCAGGGTGCCGTCGGCGGGACCGCCCAGGATGTTGACCATCACCGTCCACGGCGCACGCGGAGCGGGGTCGCCGAGCGGCAGGTCGAGCACGGCCCGCAGGTGCTGCTCGAACTGGCTGGTGACCGCGCCGTCCTGCGTCCAGTGCCCGCTGTTGTGCGGGCGCATGGCCAGCTCGTTGACGAGCAGCCGGTCGTCGGTGGTCTCGAACAGCTCGACGGCGAGCATGCCGGTGACGCCCAGGCCTTCTGCGATGCCGGTGCCGATCTCGGCGGCGACGGCATCCAGTCGCGGCGTGCTCTCCGGCGCGGGCGCGATCACCTCGGCGCACACGCCGTCGCGCTGCTCGGTGTGCACCACGGGATACGCGCGCACGTCGCCGGACGGGCGCCGCGCCACCTGCTGGGCGAGTTCGCGGCGGAAGTCGACGAGCTCCTCGGCCAGCAGTGCGGCGCCTGCGGCATCCGCGAACCAGTCGTCGGCGTCGGTGCCGGCGGACACCACCCGCACGCCCTTGCCGTCGTAGCCGCCGCGCGGCGTCTTCACGACCGCGCGCCCGCCGTTCTGGTCGAGGAACGCCTGCAGCTCGGCCGCGTCGTGCACCGCGGCCCACTCCGGCTGCGGCATCCCGAGCTCGGCGAGCTTGGCGCGCATCACCAGCTTGTCCTGCGCGTACTGGAGAGCATCCGGGCCAGGGTGCACCGCGACGCCCGCGTCCACGAGAGCGTGCAGCACGTCCTGCGGCACGTGCTCGTGGTCGAACGTGATCACGTCGACGTCCCGGGCGAAGTCCAGCACCGTCTGCGCGTCGCGGTAGTCGCCGACCGCGGTCGCGGCGATCGCCGCCGACATGCCGGGCTGCTCCGCGAGCACCCGGATCTCGACCCCCAGCTCGACCGCGGGCGCGATCATCATCCGGGCCAGCTGACCCCCACCGACGACACCGACTCGCAGACTCATGCTGCTCCTTCCGTCCGCCCCATTCTCCCGCACGGGGCGCGCCGCGGTCACGACAGCCGCGGAGCCGGCCGGGTCGGCTGGCCGGGAAGGGCGCCGCCGTCGCGGTGGGCGAGCATCTGGCTCACCTCGACCTGGTCGACGAGCACCTCGCGCACCAGCTCGGCGCCGGGCACGTCCACCAGGCGCAGCGGCTGGTCCACCCCGTCCGAGAGCGTCAGCGTCCCCGCGCCCCACGGACGCTGCAGGATGCCGCGGTGCAGGGCGACGTGATAACCGCGCACATGGTTGAGCTCGCGCCGGTGCATGACCACGATCCCGCGTCGCTCGATGACCCGGCGCGTGGTGATCGTGTACGTGTGCGTCCACCACGACAGGAACGGCAGCAGCACGAGCAGCAGCACGACGAGCGCCGCGCCGGCCAGCAGCATCCAGTCCTTCGCCCAGGCCCACGGCAGGTTGTCGTAGAAGAAGCCGGTGAGTCCCGCCACGGCGACGAGCACCAGCGCGGGCCAGAGGAGCCGACGGCCGTGACGCCGGAAGCGCGCGACGCGCAGCTCCGGCGTCGCTGCGCCGGATGCGGGTGCGGACGGCCGGTTGAGCGGGCCGAGGGGCTGGGTCACCCCACCATTGTGCCCCGCGCCGACCGCGAAGCCGCCGATCGCTGCGGGCGCGTCAGCGCACGTGGATGACGTCGCCGGCGGACAGCGACTGCTCGCCGGCCGGGGATGCCACCACCAGGCGGCCGTCCTCGTCGAGCCGCACGGCCGTGCCGACCACAGCCGAGCCGTCCGGAAGCGACACGCGCACCTCGAGCCCGATGGTGGCGCACACCGTCTCGACGGCCGTGCGCAGCTCGGCGGAGGCCCCGCGGTCGCCGGCCAGCGCCTGCAGCGCGCGGTCCAGCTCGCCGACGTAGTCGGCCAGCAGGGTGTCCTCGTCGGCGACGGCGCCGAGGACGGCGAAGGAGGTCGCGGTGGGCACCGGCAGCTCCTCGGCGGGCATCGTCGTGTTGACGCCGGAGCCGATCACCACGGCGGCCCGATCGCCCGGCACCACCTCGGCGAGGATGCCGCAGATCTTGCGGCCGTCGACGAGCACGTCGTTCGGCCACTTCATCCGCACCGTGTGCTGCGGCAGCTGCGCGGCGACGGCGTGGGTCATCGCCGCACCGGCCACGAGCGGAATCCATCCGCGCGCCGCCGGCGGCACGGCATCCACCCGCACCAGCACCGACGCGGCCACGGCGCGACCCGGTCCGGCCACCCAGGACCGGTCGAGCCGGCCGCGGCCGCCGGTCTGATCGTGGGTGAGCAGCACGGTCAGGTGCGGCAGCGTGCCGGCGGAGGCGGCGGCGACGAGCTCCGCGTTGGTCGAGGCGCTCTGCGCCCTGATCTCGAGGGAGGCGGTCAGTGCGTCCAGGCGGCGGAACGGGCCATCATCGAGCATCCGGCCAGTCTAGGTGTCGCATTCCGGCAGCCCGCGGGCGGGTTCGGAGGATCCCCACCAAGAGTCCCGGATCGCCTTGTGCCGAGCCTCCAACCTTCGGCGCAGGCCGATCGCTAGTCTGGAATCCGTGACGGATCAGCCGGACCTCTCCACGACCGCGGCGAAGATCGCCGACCTGCGCAGCCGCTATCAAGAGGCGGTGGTCGACGCTGAGGCGACGGCGCAGACGAAGCAGCACGCGAAGGGCAAGCTCACCGCGCGCGAACGCATCGAGCTGCTCATGGACAAGGGGTCGTTCTCGGAGCTCGACGAGTACGTCCGCCACCGCACCACCGCATTCGGCATGGGCAAGGCGCGCCCGTACGGCGACTCGGTCGTCACCGGTGTCGGCACGATCCACGGGCGCACCGTGGCGGTCTACGCCCAGGACTTCTCCACGTTCGGCGGCTCGCTCGGCGAGGTGGCCGGCGACAAGATCATCAAGGTCATGGAGTTCGCCATGCGCTCGGGCATCCCGTGCATCGGCATCCTCGACTCGGGCGGCGCGCGCATCCAGGAGGGTGTGGTCGCACTCGGCAAGTACGGTGAGATCTTCCGCCTGAACACGGCCGCGTCGGGGGTCATCCCGCAGATCTCGATCATCATGGGGCCGGCCGCGGGCGGCGCGGTGTACTCCCCCGCCCTCACCGACTTCGTGGTCATGGTCGACAAGACGAGCCAGATGTTCGTGACGGGCCCCGACGTCATCAAGACCGTCACCGGCGAGGACGTCGGCATGGAGGAGCTCGGCGGCGCGTACACGCACAACACCCGCTCCGGCGTCGCGCACTACCTCGCCGAGGACGAGGACGACGCGATCGACTACGTGCGCACGCTCCTCGGCTACCTGCCCGACAACAACATGTCCGAGCTGCCGGTGTACGAGTCGGACTTCGAGTGGGAGACCACCGACGCCGACCGCACGCTGAACACCCTCATCCCCGACTCCCCGAACCAGCCGTACGACATCCACACGGTCATCGAGCACGTGGTGGACCCGTCGACGGGCTCGGGGACCGGCGAGTTCATCGAGATCCAGCCGCTGTTCGCCCCGAACATCGTGATCGGCTTCGGCCGCGTCGAGGGGCGCACGGTCGGCATCATCGCCAACCAGCCGTCGCAGATGGCGGGCACGCTGAACATCGAGGCGGGCGAGAAGGCGAGCCGGTTCGTGCGGTTCTGCGACGCGTTCTCGGTGCCGATCGTCACCCTCGTCGACGTGCCCGGGTACCTGCCCGGCACCGACCAGGAGTGGACCGGCGTCATCCGCCGCGGCGCGAAGCTCCTGTACGCGTACGCCGAGGCGACGGTGCCGCTGGTGACCGTCATCCTGCGCAAGGCCTACGGCGGCGCCTACATCGTGATGGGCTCCAAGCAGCTCGGCGCGGACATCAACCTGGCCTGGCCGACCGCCGAGATCGCGGTCATGGGCGGCCAGGGCGCCGTCAACATCCTGTACCGCGGTGAGATCAAGCGCGCCGAAGATGCGGGCGAGGATGTCGCCGCCGTGCGCGCGCGCCTCGCGAACGAATACCTGTACAACGTGGCCTCGCCGTTCCTGGCCGCCGAGCGCGGCGAGCTGGACGGCATCATCGAGCCGGCGCAGACGCGCGTCGCGATCGCGAAGGCCCTGCGCTCCCTCCGTGGCAAGCGGGCCAGCATGCCCCCGAAGAAGCACGGGAACATTCCCCTGTGAGCGCAGCTCACGAGACAATGGTCGGCATGACCCTCGCCGACGACCCCGCGCCCCTGCGCATCGCGGTCGTGCGCGGCAACCCCACCGACGACGAGCTCGCGGCGCTGGTCGCCGTGGTGACGGCGGCATACGCCGAAGAGGCGGGCGACGCCCTCGCAGACGACGAACCGACCCGCAGCGCATGGTCGCTCTCGCAGCGCGGTCTGCGCCGGCCTCTGGCGCGCGATCGCGGGTGGGGGAACTTTCCCGGCTGACGTCCGAGGCAATTGTTGGACCGAGTATGAAGCATTCAGCAAACTCTCAGGTTCTGTCCCCCGAAATGCCTACAGACGTACTGAATGCCACGGGTGATACTTGATGTGCTGGAACGCTCTGAATGCGT
The DNA here is from genome assembly GCA_035564095.1 of Microbacterium sp. Taxonomy (GTDB): domain Bacteria; phylum Actinomycetota; class Actinomycetes; order Actinomycetales; family Microbacteriaceae; genus Microbacterium. The sequence goes on from DATMTQ010000003.1 coordinate 7,469, forward strand.
TCGGCCGAACGATCAGTCCTGGGAAGGCAGATCGTGCGTTCGGCCCTGGCCGACGGTTTTTCGGGTAACCGTCCGCCGAGGTGGGGGGCAGGGAAACCGCCCCCCACCTCCATCCGAACCTCTTTCGTGGCGCGGCGTCGCAGGACGCCCCACCGTCCCCACAAGCCGTCGCCGGCCGTCAGACGTCGCGGTGGATCTCGCGCCAGAGGTCGACGCTGTCCTCGTCGGTCAGCAGGCCCGCCGGCGTCGAGCGCCCCACCACCGTCACCGCGATGCGCGGGTCCGACGAGGTGCGCACGTACAGCCGGTCCGAGGTGGCGTCCGCGATCGTCGCGGCCAGCTGCGCGCGGATGCTCGCCAGGATGCCGGCATCCGTGCCCTCCAGGCCGCCCTCGTCGAGCAGCGTGACGGTGATGCCGCGACGCCGCGCGGCATCCAGCGCGCCGCGCACGTGGTCGTCGAGCAGCCGCGGCGCCCGCAGCTCATCGCGCAGCCGCGCCTCGGCCCGCAGCGCC
>DATMTQ010000004.1:0-19861 GCA_035564095.1 Microbacterium sp.
GCGCTGCGAGAGGCCGAGTCGGTGTCCCGCGCGGCGGTGGCGGACGCAGACGGCACCGGCACGACGCTCGTCACCGCGGGCCCGGGGGTGCCGTGGGCGTCGGCATTCGGCAGCGGGTCGTTCGCCCGGCATGTGGCGCTCGGCTGCGTGCCGCTGACCGTGCCGGATGCCGCCACCCTGCGCTGCGACGTCGATACCGCGGAACAGCTGGCCGATGCGGCGGCACTCGGCCTCGGCCCGCGGACGGCGGCGATCGTCTCGGACTGACCGAGCCCGCGAGCGTCATGCGCCGAGTCGCGACGCTCTGCGCATCCGAGCACTTTCGGAGTGCACGCTCGTGATCCAATCCGCCCGGCCGTACACTCAGCGCTCTCTCAGGGAGTAGCGTCGAGGGATGCTGGTCCGTCCTGCTGAACCCGACGACATCCCCGGCCTGGCGCACGTGCACGTGCAGGGCTGGCGTGAGACCTACCGGGGACTGTTCCCCGACCAGCTGCTGGACGATCCGGAGTTCGAACCGCGCCGCCGACGGTTCTGGACGACGGTGTTCGCCGACCCGCGGTATGCCGACCATCGTGTCGCGGTCGCCGAGGACGACGGCGAGGTCGTGGGGTTCGGCCTCGCTTCCCCGGACGGCGACGAGCTCGGCATCCCGCAGCTGTACGCGCTGTACCTGCTGGCCGCGCACCAGGGATCGGGCGCCGGCTCACAACTGCTCGACGCCGTGCTCGACCCCGACGACCGGGCCGTGCTGTGGGTCGCCGATCCGAATCCCCGTGCGCAGGCGTTCTACCGCCGGCACCGGTTCACGCCCGATGGGGTCGAGAAGGTCGAAGACGGCGTGCGCGAGATCCGGATGCAGCGCCCGGCCCGCTGACCCGTGGCGCCGAGGCGCAGCCTCAGAGCCCCGCGAGGTCGAGAGCGGCGTCGACGATCGCTCCGGATGCCGCGGCATCCGTCATCCACAGCGGCACGGCACGGCACCGGATGCCGCGGCTCTCCACCGGCCCGACGAGCGCCGCGTCCTCCTCGGCGACGAGCCAGGCGTCCAGGATGCCGCCCGCGGCGCGGGAGCCGTACAGGCCCGCCACCGCGTCGGCGGCGGTCTCCACCCCGATCGCGGCGAGGCATACGTCGGCCATGCCCCGTACGACGGCGCCGCCGATGATCCCGGACACGCCGACCACCGGCGCCGCGGTCGCCCGCAGCGCCTCGCGCATGCCGGGCACGGCGAGGATCGGGCCGATCGACACGACCGGGTTCGACGGCGCGATGAGCACCACGTCCGCGTGCGCGATGGCCTCGCCGACGCCGGGCGCGGGCCGGGCGTCTTCGATGCCGGGGTTCTCGAACGCGGCCGGCGCAAGGGTCGCGCGGTGCCGGGTCCACCACTCCTGGAAGTGCATCGCTGCGCCGTCCGCCAGGCGCACGTGCGTGTCGACCTCGCTGTCGGTCATCGGCAGCATCCGCACGCCGAGGTCCCACCTCTGCTGCATGCGCGACATCACCTGCGTGGGCGTGAGTCCGTCGCGCAGCCACCCGGTGCGGGCCAGGTGCGTGCCGAGATCGAGGTCGCCGAGGGTGAACCAGGGCCAGCCGGCCCCCCACGCCTGCAGCTCGGCGTTGACGCGCTCGGTGTCGCCGGCGCGACCCCAGCCGCGGACGGTGTCGTTCTGCCCGGCGAGCGCGTACATGATCGAGTCGACGTCGGGCTGCAGGCGCACGCCGGAGAGCCACAGGTCGTCGCCGGTGTTGACGACGACGGTCGCCGGCTCGGCGCCGCGGCGGGCGAGCGCCTCGCGCACGCCGAGGGTGAACTTCGCTCCGCCGACGCCGCCGGCGAGCACGACGACCCGCGGCGTCACGGGCGGACGGCGGATGCGGCCGCGCGGGCCGCGTCGGGCAGGGCGTCGATCACGCGGCCGAGCACCTCGTCGTCGTGCGCCGAGGTGAGGAACCACGCCTCGAACACGCTCGGCGGCAGCGAGACGCCGGCATCCAGCATCGCGTGGAAGAACGGCGCGTACCGGAACGACTCCTGGTCCTGCGCCTGTGCGTAGTCGACCGGGGCCCCCTCCCGCAACGCGAGGCCGAAGAGGTTGCCGGCACGCGGCACGGCGTGCACGACGCCGGCATCCTCGAGGGCCTCCTCGAGCGCGTGGGCGAGCAGCGAGGATGCCGCATCCACCTGGGCGTACACCTCCGGGGTCGCGAGGTTCAGCGTCGCGATGCCGGCCGCCACCGACAGCGGGTTCCCCGACAGCGTGCCGGCCTGGTAGACCGGGCCGACCGGCGCGAGGGCGTCCATGACGTCGGCGCGCCCGCCGAGGGCGGCCAGCGGCATCCCGCCGCCGACGACCTTGCCGAACGTGAAGAGGTCCGGCGTGTAGACCTCGCCCGCGGCCTGCTGCAGGCCCCAGAAGCCGGCGGGGTGCACGCGGAAGCCGGTGAGCACCTCGTCGAGGATGAACAGGGCCCCGTGCGCGTGCGTGATGTCGGCGAGCGCGGCGTTGAAGCCCGGCAGTGGCGCGACGATGCCCATGTTCGCCGCGGCGGCCTCCACGATGACGGCCGCGATGCGGTCGCCGTGGACCGCGAACGCCTCGTGGACGGCCGCGAGGTCGTTGTACGGCAGCACGAGGGTCTGCGCGGCGATCGGCGCGGGCACCCCCGCCGAACCGGGCAGGGCGAGTGTGGCGACGCCGGAGCCCGCGGCGGCGAGCAGCCCGTCGGAGTGCCCGTGGTAGTGGCCGGCGAACTTCACCAGCAGGTCGCGGCCGGTGTAGCCGCGGGCCAGGCGGATCGCGGTCATGGTGGCCTCGGTGCCGGTGGAGACCAGACGCACCCGGTCGACCGGCTGCTCGTCGGCCGAGACGACGCGACCGGCGATGAGCTCGGCGAGCTCCACTTCGCCCTCGGTCGGAGCGCCGAACGAGAGCCCCCGGGCCGCGGCATCCTGCACCACCTCGACCACCTGCGGATGCGCGTGCCCGATGAGCGCGGGCCCCCACGACGCGACCAGGTCGATGTAGGTGCGCCCGGCGGCATCCGTGATCGTCGCGCCCTGCGCGCTCGTCACGAACCGGGGCGCGCCGCCCACGGATCCGTACGCGCGCACCGGCGAGTTCACCCCGCCCGGGATGACCTTGCGGGCCTTGTCGAACAGGGTGTCGTTGCGGTCTGTCATCGGTCTCTCATCTCGAATGTCGGTCAGAACCGGTCGTTGAGCGAGGATGCGCGAAGCGCACCCGAGACGAAACGCAGACCTCCTGCGGTCATGGCGTTTCGTCTCGCTTCGCTCGCTCAACGACCGGCGGAAATCCAGCGGGCGGCCTCGGCGGCCCAATAGGTCAGGGTCACGTCGGCGCCCGCGCGGCGGATCGCGGTGAGCGACTCCAGGATCGCCCCACGCCGGTCGATCCAGCCGTTCGCGGCGGCCGCCTCGACCATCGCGTACTCCCCGGACACCTGGTACGCCCACACCGGCACGTCGACGGATGCCCGCACCTCGGCGAGCACGTCGAGGTACGGCAGCGCGGGCTTGACCATCACGACGTCCGCGCCCTCCTCGACGTCCAGCAGCGCCTCCCGGATGCCCTCGCGGGCGTTGCCGGGATCCATCTGATAGGTGCGGCGGTCGCCCTTCAGCTGCGAGTCGACGGCCTCGCGGAACGGGCCGTAGAACGCGCCCGCGTACTTGGCGGAGTAGGCGAGGATCAGCGTGTCGGTGAACCCCTCGGCATCCAGCGCGGCGCGCACGTGCCCGACCTGGCCGTCCATCATGCCGGACAGGCCCAGCATCCCCGACCCGGCGCGGGCCTGCGCGAGCGCCATGGCGGCGTACCGCTCGAGGGTGGCGTCGTTGTCGACCGATGCCGCAGAACCCGGTTCCTGAGACTGTCGAAGGACGCCGCAGTGGCCGTGGTCGGTGAACTCGTCCAGGCACAGGTCGGTCTGCACGACGAGCGCGTCGCCGACCTCCTGCGCCAGGGCGGCGGTCGCGAGGTTCAGGATGCCGTCCGGGTCGTCGGCGCCGGAGCCGATGGCGTCGCGCACGGCGGGCACGCCGAACAGCATGACGCCGCCGACGCCGGCCTCGGCGGCATCCGTCGCGGCACGGCGCAGCGAGTCCATGGTGTGCTGCACGACGCCCGGCATCGAGCTGATCGGCACCGGCTCGGCGAGCCCTTCGCGCACGAACAGCGGCAGCACGAGCCGGCGCGGAACGAGATCGGTCTCGCTCACGAGGCGCCGCACGGCGGGCGACTGGCGCAGGCGACGGAGGCGGTGCACGGGAAAGCTCATGAGGGGTCCTTCGGGGTGAAGCGGCCGACGACGTCGATGAGGGCGCCGATCGTCTGCTTCGCGGCGACGGCGTCCACGCGCAGGCCGATGCTCGCGGCATCCCGCTCGGTGCGCGGACCGATGGCGGCGACGATCGTGCCGGCGGGGATGTGCGGGAACTGCGCGCGCACCTGCTCGGCGACCGAGCCGCTGGTGACGAGGATCGCGTTGATGCGACCGGATGCCACGTCCTCGGCGATGCGCTCGGTGACCGGCACGCCGATGGTGCGGTACGCGACCACGCTGCGCACGCGGTGCCCGGCCTCGATGAGCCGGCGCGTGAGTACGGGCTTGGCGATCTCGCTGCGCAGGGTCAGGATGTCGCGCGGCTCCGGCTCGAGCGTGATCAGCTCGTCGGCCATGCCGGCGGCCGAGTTGTCTTTCTCGGGCACGAGGTCGACCTTGTAGCCGACGGCTTGCAGGGCGGCGGCGGTGGTTTCACCGACTGCCGCGACCTTGGTGTGCGCGGGGATGACGGCGCGATAGGCGAACAGCACGTCGACCGTGGTCGCGGAGGTCATCGTCAGCCAGTCGAACCGCCCCTCGGCGAGGTCGTTCAGCGCGGACTCGAGGGCGGGCAGATCCTCGGTCGGCGCGAAGTTGATGAGCGGCGCGATCACCGGCACGGCGCCCTGCGCGCGCAGCGTCGCAGCGACGCTGTCTCCCCACGGTCCGCCGCGCGGCACGAGCACTCGCCAGCCGGCGAGCGGCTTGGGTGCGTTCGCGGCGGAACCTTGCACATCGGAACTGAAGCGCATGCGGGGAGGTGTGTTCATGGGGTCGACTCTCGTGGTACCAAGTCGGCCGCCCCACGATCGAGCAGCCGGCGGGCGACGTCGAACCCTGCGCTCTGTGCACGCGTCGGGTCCGCGCCGTCGACAGCATTCGCGCCGTTGCCACTGCCAATTTCTCGAGCATACGCCTCAGTCAGAGCAAAGGTCCGGTCCTCCCCGATCCGCCGCCCGCCGTCGCGCGCGTAGACGATCGCGCGGATGCGCAGGCCGTCGCCGACCACCGACGAGTGCACGCCGACCGGTGCCGCGCAGCCGCCGTCGAGCGCGGCGAGCACCGCCCGCTCCGCGGTGATCGCCGTGCGGGTGGCGTCGTCGTCGAGCGCGGCGACGACGTCGACGAGCTCCGAGTCCGCCCGCACCTCGACGGCGAGGGAGCCCTGCCCGGGCGCGGTCGGCCACTCCGCGAGCCCGAGCTCCTCGACCTGCAGGCCCTTCGTGGGATCGGCCTCCCCCAGCCGGTTCAGTCCGGCCGCTGCGAGGATGACGGCATCCAGCTCGCCGTCGCGCACCCGGCCGAGCCGGGAGTCGACATTGCCGCGCAGGTCGGCCACGGCGACGCGCGAGTTGAACTGGTGCACCTGGGCGATGCGGCGGGGCGACCCGGTGCCGACGGTGCCGTGGAGTTCCGCGAACGGCGTGCCGTCCCGGGTGATGACGACGTCGCGGGCATCCTGCCGCACGGGCGTCGCGGCGATCACGAGACCCGGCGCCGGGGCGGTGGGAAGGTCCTTCAGCGAGTGCACGAGCACGTCGCACTCCCCCGCGAGCAGCGCTTCGCGCAGACGGGTCGCGAACACGCCGCGGCCACCGAGCGTCGACAGGGAGGCCCGGTTCACGTCGCCCTCGGACGTGATCGGGACGAGCACGACCTCCTCACCGGAGGATTCGGCGAGCTGGTCGGCGACCTGCCGCGACTGCGCCATCGCCAGCGCGCTGCGGCGGGTGCCGAGCCGGATCGTCACTGCAGGACTTCCGGGATGTCGTCGATCTCGATGCGGCGTCCGGTGAAGAAGGGCACCTCCTCGCGCACGTGCAGCCGCGCCTCGGTGTAGCGCAGGTCCCGCATCATGTCGACGAGGTCGGTCAGCTGGTCGGCCTCCATGGGCAGCACCCACTCGTAGTCGCCGAGCGCGAAGGCGGCCACGGTGTTCGCGACGACGTCCGTGAACGCGGCTCCCTTGCGGCCGTGGTCGCGCAGCATCCGGCTGCGTTCCTCCTCGGGCAGCAGGTACCAGTCGTAACTGCGCACGAACGGGTAGACCACGAGCCACTGCTTGGGCTCGATGCCGCGCAGGAACCCGGGCACGTGCGCGCGGTTGAACTCCGCGTCGCGGTGCACGGCCATGGCGTTCCACGTGGGCAGCAGGTTCTTCAGCAGCTCGGTGCGACGCAGGCGCCGCAGGTCCCGCTGCAGGTCCTCGGCGCTGTCGCCGTGCATCCAGATCATGAGGTCGGCGTCGGAGCGCAGGCCGCTCACGTCGTAAAAGCCGCGGACGGTGACGCCGCCCGCTTCGATGAGCTCACGGATGTCGGCGAGCTCGGTGACGTCGGACTCGGTGACGGGGCGCTCGGGATCACGGCGCAGCACAGCCCAGAGGGTGAAGGAAGACATGCCGTCCAGTCTGGCACTGGATTCTTCGGGGTCCCTCAGCGAGGGCCCGGGCGGGCTCAGCGCTTGCGGGTGTACAGGGCGACGAAGCCCCAGACCACCCCGCCGACGACGGCGGCGGAACCCGCGACGACCGCGGCTGCGGCGAGCGGACTCTTCTGGGCGAGCCGCTTGAACTGCGCGACCTTGCGCTCGGCGGCCACGGCGGCGCGGCGCGGCAGGTTGCCCTTGACCTCGATGGCCAGCAGCGTCGCCTTCAGCTCGGCGCGGGCCCGCTCCACCGGATCGGTGATGCCGTCGGGGACCGCCGTGCGCGGGATCGCGGTGGTGCGTTCAGAAGTCATCGGCCGTGTCCTTCACGTCTTTGATGATCGCGGCGTCTCGCGCCACCGACTGCGCCGGGTTCTCGCGCTTGGCCAGCCGCCGGAAGCGCAGCACGCCGAGCAGCGCGAGCAGGGCGACGACGATGAGCATGGCGACGACCACGACGAGGGATGCCAGCCACGCCGGCCACCACGACGACAGGCCGATGATGCAGAACGCCCCGATCGCGGGGATCGTCCAGAACAGGACGAACAGCGCGGCGAGGGTCCAGGCGGCGCCGATCCCGCCGTCTTTCGCCGTGCGTTTGAGCCACGTCTTGGCCTGGCCGATCTCGGCCAGGACCAGGTTCTTGACGAGCTCCGGAACCTCGCCGATCAGGGTGAACAGGCTGTCGTCCGCCCGATCCCGATAGCCGCGCGGAGTCATGTCACTTCCCGTCGGCGTCCGAGACGCGCTTCTTCACGTCGTCGGCGGATTTCTCGGCGGCTTCGGCGATGTCGTCGGCCGCCTCGCGGCCCGCCGCCACGGCGGCATCCAGACGCTCGCCCGGAGTCGTGGCGGGGGCGACGGCGGCCTTGGTGACCTTGACGGCACTGCTCCACACCGCGGTCGGCAGCGCCATCAGCGCCGACTTGCCGGCCGCTTTCGCCTTGTCGACCTGCTTCTGCACCGGCGGGAGATTCCAGACCTTCTCCGCCTGCTGCTTGATCTGCTCGTAGCGTTCGCGACCTGCGCGGGTGCCGAGCACGTACCCGACTCCGAGGCCGATGACCAGTCCCACTTTGCCCCTCATGGGGTCTCCTCACGCTCATTGTCATCCCCAGCGTAGACCTATATTCCGATTCCGGCATCTAGTCGGCTGTGGGCTCGGAGCCTCCCCAGAGGAGCCGTGCGCGCACCCGATCCGCCTCCGCGGCGGCATCCGGGACGACCTGCGCGAGGCCCGTTCCGGACAGCCACGCGCCCGTCGCGCCGAGGCCGTCGACCTGGCGGATCGCAGCCCGTGCCTGCGTCGTGTACTCGGTTCGGCCGAGCACGGACGCGGGCTGCGACTGCACGAATCGGGCCCGGTGGAAGCCGCGCAGCTCGGTGAGCTCGACCCCGAGCAGAGCGGATGCCTCGGCCAGCGCCAGGCGGGCTGCGGCGTCTTCGTCGAGGCCCTCCGTGGCGGGCGCCTCGCCCTGCGCGCCGAACGAGACCCGCACCACGTGCGCGCCGCCGGCGGTCCGGCGCATCCACTCCCACTTCGCGGTGGAGTGGGTGAGGGCCTTCGCCGTGTGCGAGCCGGGGACGGTGAGCACACCGGTTCCGCGCGGGGCGGCATCCAGTTCGGGCGCGTCCACGACGAGGGTGACGATCTCGACGACGGGAGCGGCCGACGGGGCGGCTGCCGGCAGCGCGACGTGCGGGGCGAGCAGCTGCCGCGCGACGGCCTCGGGAGTGGTGACGAGGACGGCGTCGAAGGGCGCTTCGACAGGCTCAGCGTGCCGGTCGGGCTCAGCGTGCGGGGTGGGCTCGGCTGCCGGCGCCGCGGGCACGACGCGCCACTTCTCACCGTCGCGCTCGAGCGCCGCGACGGGGGCGGACAGCCGGATGTCGACCTGCAGCGACTCCAGGCGTGCCCGCACGGCGTCGACGAGGCGGGACATGCCGCCCTCGATCCCCTCGACCGCCGATCCGGGCGCCTTGCCCCGGGTCTCCTTCGAAGCTCCGGCGCGCAGGGCGGCGACCGCACCGGACAGAGACCCGGTGCGAGTCAGCGCGGCCGACAGCCCGGGGGCCGCGAGCTCCACGTCGATGTCATCGGGACGGGCCGAGTACACCCCGCTCGTCACCGGGGCGACGAGCCGGTCGAGCACGACCTGCCCCATGCGCCCGCGCACGAGATGACCGAGGCTGCGGTCGATCCCGATGGTCAGCGGCGGGCGCAGTCGGTCGAGGTACGCGCGCCAGGCGGCACGGCGGCCGATGATGCGCACCACGGCCGGATCCCACGGATTGGCGGGGATGCCGAGCACTCCGCCGACGGGCAGCGGGGCGGCATCCGATCCGGAGCCCGCCGGCGCGAGTCCGGCCAGCCACGCCCCGCCCGCGGCGGGCGTCACCACGGCGTCGCCGAGGCCGAGCTCGTCGACGAGCGCGCGCACGGTGCCACCGCGGGTGGCGAAGCTCTCGGCGCCGACGTCGACCCGGATGCCGGCGACGTCCGCCGAACGCACCGCGCCGCCGACGCGGTCCTCCGCCTCGAACACGGTGACCGCGAGGCCGACCTTCGCGCACTCCAGCGCCGCGACGAGACCGGCCATGCCGCCCCCGACGATCGCGACGCGGGTGTGGCGCACCCGTTCGGCGAGGCCGGCGAGGTCGGGCAGTTCCTCGGTCACTCGCCGAGTTCCTTCACGAGCGCGACGATACGGGTGAGCACCGTCGGGTCGGTCTCGGGCGGCACGCCGTGGCCCAGGTTCACGATGTGCGCGCGGGCCGCGCGGCCGCGCGTGACCACGTCGCGCACGTGTGCCTCGAGCACCGGCCACGGGGCCTGCAGCAGGGCGGGGTCGATGTTGCCCTGCAGGGTGACGTCCGGGCCGAGGATGCCGGCGGCCGCATCCAGCGGCGTGCGCCAGTCCACGCCGACGCCGGCGGCGATCCCGCCGAGCGTCATGTCCGGGAGGAGGTGCCCGGTGCCGACGCCGAAATGGATCGCGGGCGCGGCGGCATCCTGCAGCGCGGTCCGCGAGTGCGGTGCCACGTACTCGCGGTAGTCGGCCGTCGACAGGGAGCCCGCCCACGAGTCGAACAGCTGCACGGCCGAGGCGCCGGCATCCGTCTGGGCGGTGAGGAACACGCGGGACACCTCGGCCAGCCACCCGGCGAGCGCGTGCCAGGCGGCGGGGTCGGCGTGCATCATGGCGCGGGCGCGCAGGTGCTCCTTGCTGGGGCCGCCTTCGACGAGGTACGCCGCCAGCGTGAACGGGGCGCCGGCGAAGCCGATCACGGGGGTGCCCGTGGCGGCGAGCTCCGCGGCGACCAGGCGCACGGCCGCGCGCACCGGCTCCGCGTTCGCGGCGACCTGCGCCGGGTCGATCGCGGTCAGCTTCGCGACGTCGGCGGCGGTGCGCACCGGCTCGGCGAACACGGGCCCGCGGCCGGGTTCGATCTCGACCGCGACGCCGGCGAGGCGCAGCGGGATGACGATGTCGCTGAAGAAGACCGCGGCATCCACCCCGTGCCGGCGCACCGGCTGCAGGGTGATCTCGGCGGCGAGGTCCGGGGTCAGGCAGGCATCCAGCATCCGCGTGCCGACGCGCAGTTCGCGGTACTCGGGGAGGGATCGCCCGGCCTGCCGCATGAACCACACCGGTGGCCGGGTGCCGCGCTCCCCGTGCAGGGCGCGGACGAGCAGGGAATCAGCGGGGTGCGGCATCCCGCCATTCTCCCACCCGCCGCAGTGCGCTGATCAGCGGCCGAGACCCTCGATGACCTCGACGCCGGGCAGGGATGCCAGCACGTGGCCGGGGGCGAACAGCTTCGCGCCGCGGATGCCTGCACCGACGACGACGCCCGGCGAGTCCGCGACCGCGGCATCCACCAGGATCGGCCAGTGCGCCGGCAACCCGATCGGGGTGATGCCGCCGTATTCCATGCCGGTGAGCGCGACCGCCTCGTCCATCGGCGCGAACGAGGCCGAGCGCACGTCGAGGCGCTTGCGCACCACCCCGTTCACATCGGCGCGGGTGGTCGCCAGCACCAGGCAGGCGGCATAGCGGATGTCGCCGCCGCGCTTGCCCTTGACGACGACGCAGTTGGCGCCGTCGACGGGCTGCACGCCGTAGTGCTCGCAGAACGCGGCGGTGTCGGCGAGGCCGGCATCGATCGCGGCCGCCCCGACGAGCGCCGCATCGGGCACCGCGGCCAGCGCGCGGGCCACCGGCTCGGCGACGAGGTCGAGCCGGGCGGTCACGGGCACGGGCGCGAGGGATCCGGCGAAGCTCCACATGCCCGCGAGCCTACCGAGCCCCGGGCAGGTCCTCCTGGATCCGCGGTCGACGGGAGGAGATGCGATGGCAGGAGGATGCTCCGAGCATCCTGGGTCCTCCGCCCGTCCCTTCTCCTCCTCCCATCGCGATCCACGTTCTTCGCGATCCCGCTCGGCCCGGTCGCCGGCAACGCCCTGGCCTGTTAGCAACCCACCGGTCGGGAGTACTTTTACTCAGCAGCTTCCGGGAATTCGGGTCCGGGAGCGGATTCATCCTGGGGGGACGCGATGACGCGTGGTCAAGGATTCTCCGGCTCGTGAAGGCATCCACCTTCCGCCTGGTCCTCGTGGCCGCGTTCGCCCTTTGTCTGGCAGGGTCCAGCGCGGCCCCAGAACTCGAATACGTGGGCAACGTCATCGGCGTGGGGATCGGCGACGTCCCTGAGGGAGCGCCGATGGTGTTCGGCGACATCCCTCTGTGCGTTTCGTCGTCCGAAGTGCGGATCGTGTCTGTCGAACCGATCCATCCGACCGGAGCATTCACCGTCACCCGCTTCCTCGTGCGTCCCAATCCCTATAAGACGGGTGGGGAGATGCTGGGCACGGACCACGTCTCGCTCGCCGCAACCGGATTCCGAGGCGGGACGACAGTGAGCGCCCACTGCGGTAAGACGGGCGACGTCGACGAGCTCGCCGTCGAGGCGGTCCGGCGCTCAGTCAAGCCCGCCGTCGCGCACGGGATCCGCATCGACTACATCCAAGGCACCGCCCACGGTCACGTCGACCTGCCGTGGACTGTCACCCTTTGCGGCGGAACCGCCGGCGCAACCCCGTGCCCGGGTGCGGGATGATGTCGAGGCTGCTCTGCGGACTGGTGTTTGCACGGTCGCTCCCCCTCCGCCGACCACGCTCCGTGTCGCCGGATGAACCGCATCGGACGCACTCAGCAAGGCCGCGTAAAATGCGTTCGTGCTTCTGTGCGTGTCCGCGAGTCACAAGACCGCTTCCTTCGAGCTGCTCGAGCAGCTGAGCACGCACACGTCCGCGCTGGGTCCCGCGATCATCGCGCAGGGCGCCGGCGTGCAGGGCGCCGTCGTGGTGTCGACGTGCAACCGGTTCGAGGCGTACGTCGACCTCGACGAGCCGCTCGAGCCCGCGTCCCGCACGGGGGCCGAGGCGACGGTGCGCGCCATCGCGCACGCGACCGGCGTGCCGGCGGCATCCTTCGAGGGCTCGTACCGCGTCGTCGAGGGCAACGAGGTCGCCGAGCACCTGTTCTCGGTGGCATCCGGCCTGGAATCCGTCGTCGTCGGCGAGGGCGAGATCGCAGGTCAAGTGCGCCGGGCCCTGAAGACCGCCCGCCACGAGGGAACCACCACCCCCGAGCTCGAGCGCCTCTTCCAGCGCGCCTCCGAGACGCAGCGCGGCGTGAAGAACGCCACCGCTCTGGGCCGCGCCGGTCGGTCGCTCGTGCGTCTCTCGCTCGAGCTCGCCGACAGCCGCATCGCGGACTGGTCGGCGCTGCGCGTCCTGCTGGTCGGCACCGGCTCGTACGCCGCCGCCACGCTCGCCGCCCTGCGCGACCACGGCGCCCGCCACATCACCGTGTTCTCTCCGTCGGGCCGCGGCGAGCGCTTCGCGCACAAGCACCAGATCGCGCTGTCGACGGATCTGCCGGATGCCGTGGCATCCGCGGACCTCGTCATCACGTGCACGTCCGACCTCGCGATCACCGCCGACACCGTCGGCGAGCGGACGCCCGATCTCATCATCGACCTCGGCATGCCCCGCAACGTCGACCCCGCCGTGGCCGCGAAGGGCGTCACGCTGCTCGACCTCGAGCTCATCCGCCTGCACGCCCCGCTCGAGGAGCTGCAGGCGACGGATGCCGCCCGCCAGGTGGTGCAGGATGCCGCCCGCCGGTTCACCGTGGTCGGCGAGCACCGCAACGTGGCTCCGGCCGTGGTGGCACTGCGTCGCCACGTGTTCGGGGTGCTCGACGCCGAGATCGACCGCGCACGCGGCAAGGGCGACGACGACGGCCGCATCGAGCAGGCCCTGCGGCACATGGTGGGCGTGCTGCTGCACACCCCGACGGTGCGCGCGCAGGAGCTCGCCGAGCAGGGGCACGCCGACCGCTTCTCGGACGCCATCGCGACCCTTTTCGGCGCGACGACGCAGGCGGAGACCGGCTCCGAATCCGAGGACGACGCCGGCACCGCGGCATCCGCCTGACGCGAGCCTGCGAGACTGGGACCATGTCCCTGCACATCACCGCCGATCCCGCTGCCGACGAGCTGCTCACCGAAGACCCGCTGGCCCTGCTCATCGGGATGCTCCTGGACCAGCAGGTCGCCATGGAGACCGCGTTCGCCGGTCCGCTGAAGATCCGCGAGCGCATCGGGAGCGTGGATGCCGCGACGATCGCCGGCTACGACCCCGACGCATTCGCCGCGGCGTTCAAGATGCCGCCCGCCGTGCACCGGTTCCCCGGGTCGATGGCGGCCCGCGTGCAGTCGCTGTGCGGGGCGCTCGTCGACGAGTGGGGCGGAGACGCCTCGGCACTGTGGGCCGAGCCGGATGCCGAGGGCGCCGCCCCCGACGGGCCGACCGTGCTGAAGCGCCTGAAGGCCCTGCCCGGGTTCGGCGAGCAGAAGGCGAAGATCTTCCTCGCGCTGCTCGGCAAGCAGTGCGGCTTCACCGGCGCGGGATGGCGCGAGGCATCCGCCCCGTACGGCGAGGAGGGGTCGTTCCGCAGCGTCGCCGACATCGTCTCGCCGGAGTCGCTCACCCTCGTGCGCGAGCACAAGCGGGCCGTGAAGGCGGCCGCCAAGAAGGCCTGATCGCGGCGTAGGGTCGGGCTATGGCCTCCCTCGATCGACCCGTCAGACCCGACCCCTACCCGCTGCTTCCCTCGGTGGCCTCGTTCACCGTCACGAGCACCGACGTCACCGACGGCGCCCCGCTCAGGGACGACCAGGTCGCCGCGCTCGGCAACACGTCTCCGCAGCTGAGCTGGTCGGGCGCACCCGCGGGCACGAAGTCGTACGTCGTCACGTGCTTCGATCCGGATGCCCCGACTCCGTCGGGTTTCTGGCACTGGGTGCTCGTGGACCTGCCCGCCGACGTCACCAGCCTCGAAACGGGCGCCGCGACCCACGTGCTGCCCGGTGCCTCGTTCCACGTGCGCAACGACGGGGGCGAGGCGACCTTCATGGGCGCCGCGCCGCCGGCCGGCGACCAGGTGCACCGCTACTTCTTCGTGGTGCACGCGGTCGGCGAGGAGTCCCTCGGCGTGAGCCCGGAGGCGACGCCCGCGGTGGTGTCGTTCAACCTCGCGTTCAAGACCCTCGGTCGCGCGATCATCCACGGCACCTACCGGCACTGAACCGGAACCACCTCCGCGCCCGGCACGTGCCGGGGCGGGGGTGGCAATGCGCGAGGCACCCCGCTGCGGCTGAGACCACGTGGCGTTGCCAGGTGTCTCATCCGCGACGAGGTGCCTCAGCGAGCTATGCCCGGGTGCCGGCTCACGGCAGCACGTGGTGCGCCGCGGCCTCCTCGATCTCCCGCGCCTGCGTTTCGGCGAGCGCCTGCTCGGCGGCGACGTCGATGCGGCGGGTCATCAGCCAGTACGCGATCGCCGCGACCGGCAGCCCGATGAACATCGAGATGTCGGCGCCGCCCATCGCTTTGGACACCGGGCCCTCGTAGAAGTCCGTGACATCGAAGAACGGGATCATCACGACGAACCCGAGCACGTACGCGGCGATGCCCGGCCACCCCCAGCGGCGGTAGATGCCGTTCGGCTTGAAGATCTCCGCGATCGCGTAGTGTCCGCGCCGGACGATGAAGAAGTCCGTCAGGTTGACGGCCGTCCACGGGATGAACAGGTAGAGGATCAGCAACAGGAACGCGGTGAAGTTGCCGAGGAAGTGCGCCGTGGCGAACAGCGCGAACGCGAGCGAGATCGCGGCCGTGATGACGAGGGTGACGACCCGGATCGTGAGGGTCGGCCGCACCTTCACGAAGCTGTCGATCGACGAGATGAGGGTCAGCGACCCGCCGTACATGTTCAAGGCCGTCACCGACACCAGTCCCAGCGCCGCGACGATGAGGGCGATGACGCCGAACCCGGGGAAGAGCAGGTCGGCGACGTGCTTGAGGTCGACGACCGTGTTCGAGCCGATGTCCTTGGCCGAGACGGCGATCCACGAGCCGAGGAACATGACCCAGATGCCGCCCAGGGCGCTGCCCCAGAACGTCCACTGGAACGTGCTGTTGGTGGACGTCGTGCGCGGCAGGTAGCGCGAGTAGTCGGACACGTAGATGGCCCACGAGATCTGGTAGCCGGCCGCGACGCCGAGCTGGCCGAAGAACGCGACGGGCTGGAAGTGCGACAGGTCGAACTGGGATGCCGGAACGTGCAGGTGGATGACCGCTGAGGCTGTGAGCAGCACGAGCATGATGATGGTGAGGACCATCAGGTACCGCTCGACGGAGTGGATGAGGTCGTAGCCGACGAGCGCCACCACGACCGCGACGATCGTGACCACCCAGATCCAGAGCGGATTCGACGCCTGCTGCGTGCTGATCGCACCGCCGACGGCCTCGCCGGCGAGCACCGAGTTGAAGATGTTGAAGCCCGCGTACTGGATGTAGGCGAACAGCCAGACCAGGAGGGCGCCGATGTACCCGAACTGCGGCCGGGACTGGATCATCTGCGGCAGGCCCAGCTGCGGACCCTGCGAGGAGTGCGCGGCCATGAAGAACGTGCCGATCAGGATGCCGAGCGCGATCGCGATGAACGACCAGATGAGGTTGCCGCCGCTGGTGATGCTGATGAGGCCGGTGGCGAGGGTGGCGATCTGCGCATTGCTCATGAACCATAGCGGTCCGATGTGCGAGACCTTGCCGTGCCGCTCCGAGAGCGGCACATAGTCGATCGAGCGGACCTCGAGTCCGCGGCTGCTCGTGGCGGTTGTCGTGCTCATCCGTACTCCTTCGCTCGGACCGCGTCCCGGGGTCGGGGACTCGGCGCATCGCGCGCCAGTGCGGACAGCGCGATCGTAGACCCGCGGAGGCCGAGACCGCATCAAGCGCGCGTCACCGGGGCGTCGTGGCGTCACGCCGGGAAGAGAATCGGCACGACGCCGGTCGTGCGCCCGGCGGCATCCAGCATGTGCCCGAGCCGCTTGTCGGTGCGCACCGACAGCGTGCGCTGATGCACGACCGCCTCCGGGATGCGGGTCGCCAGCTCCGACTCGACGCGCTGGAGTTCGGCGAGTTCGCGCACCCACAGGGTCGCGACGAGGTTGACCGGACCGAGCACCTCGGCGCTCAGCCGGCACGATGCCACCTCGGCGAAGAACCGGGCGGCCTCCTCGAGCCGCGGCGCCGGAACGCTCAGCGCGAACGACGCCTCCCGGCGCGAGGCGTCGAACCGGCGCGCCCGATCGCAGCGCAGGGTCAGGATGCCGCGGCCGAGCAGCGCAGTCGTGTGCCGCCGCGCCGTCTGCGCCGACCGACCCAGCTCGGTGCCGAGCTGCTCCCACGTCAGGCGCCCGTCGCGGGTGAGCGCCTCGACGAGCTGCACCTCGATGCGGCGGCGGCCGGCCGCCGTGGCCCGCGCCTCCGGCCGCAGCGTGCGGGCCTGGTCGCGGGCGATCGTGCCCGAGCGCCATTGGGTGCCGTGCCGGTGCACGCGGGTCGTCACGAGGACCTCTTTGCGCAGGATGCCCGGGACCGCGGCGAGCGCGGGGCCGATGTCGTCGAGCAGCGCTGTCAGGGATGCCCCGAAGCAGTCGATCATCAGGTCGAAGTGGCCGGTGGTCCGCGATATCGTCGCGAACACGGGGTGCTGGGCGAGCACCGCCACCGCCGCGTCGAGCTGCTGCGGGTCGACCGCGAGGAACACGAACGCGCATCCCGCCTCCGCAGCGAATCGATGGCCCGGGGCGGGAGTCACCCAGGCGTCGCCGGACTCGACCAGCGCCGTCCAGCGCCGGGCCGCCGTGGTCGCAGACAGGCCGAGCGCGGCGCCGACGGCGGTCCAGTCTGCGCGCGGGTTGATCTCGAGGGCGCCGAGCAGTGCCAGGTCGACCTCGGCCGGTTCAGCGGAATCCGGCATCCTGAGCCTCCAAATGTCTGATTCCAGCATTCTGGCAGCCGGTCATTCGGCCAAACATACCGTTGCCCCGTTCACGAAGACGTGTTCGCCCCGCCGCTCCACCGAAGGAACCCGCGCCATGTCCGTCGCCCCCTCCCCCACCCCTCCGACAACCCGCGCCCGCGCTCCGATCGCCGGCGCCATCGTCGCGATGGCCCTCATCGAGGCCCTCTCGGGCATCACGCAGGGCTACCTGAATCCGATCCTGCCCGCGCTCGGTCCCGAGCTGAAGATCAGCGACCCGGCCATCAACGGGCTGTGGCTGATCTCGTCCGTCGCCTTCGCGGTGATGACCCCGATCCTGTCCCGCCTCGGCGACAGCCTCGGCTGCCGGCTCGTGCTGCGCGTGACCGCCGGCATCGTCGCGATCGGCGTCTTCGCCATGGCCCTCTGGCCGACCCTGCTGACGGTCACGATCGGCGTCGTGCTCCTCACGTTCGTCGTGGGGTTCATCCCGCTGATGATGGGCATCCTTCGTGCGACGGATGCCGCCGCAACGCGCAGCGGCGTCGGAGCCATGATCGGCACTCTGATGATCACGGTCGGCGTCGGAGGGCTGCTGGCCGGCGTGGTCGGGGCGCAGCGCCCCACCCTCGGTTTCTGGGTGGCCGTACCGTTCGCGGTGATCGCCCTGGTGGCGTCCTTCCTGCTGCCCCGGGGCCTCGAAGGCACGCGCGAACCCATCGCCGCCCTGCCGCTCGCGCTGTGCACGCTCGGCCTCATCGGCTTCGTCACGGCGCTGTCGATGGGGAGCGAGTGGGGTTGGGCCTCGCCGCTGACCCTCGTCACCGGAATCGGCGGTCTCGCGCTGCTGACGCTGTGGTGGCGCCTGGACCGTCGTGAGCACGCCACCCGGTTCATCGATCTGCGGATGCTGTCGATCCCCCGCGTGCGGGTCATCACGGTCGTGACGTTCCTGTTCGGCTTCGCCTCGATCAGCTACTTCGGCACGAACGGGATCTTCCTGCATGCGGATGCCGCCACCACCTCCTACGGGTTCGGCATGAACCCGCTCGTCATCGCGATCATCCTGGCCGCCACCTCGGGGCTCGGCTTCGTCTCGTCGCTCGCCCTGCCGCCGTTCATGCGCCGCGCCGGCGAGCGCGTCGCCCTGTTCACGGCAGCCGCCCTCCTGGCCCTCGGCTTCGTGCTGATGATCGCCCTGCACGCCACCGCGGTGGGCTACATCGCCGGTTTCAGCGTGTTCTATCTCGGTCTCGGCGCCTACCAGGCGGCGACGCGCACCCTGAGCGTCGAAGGCGTGCCGGTGGACGAGACCGCCACCGCTGCGGGGCTGAACGAGCTGGCGCTGTCCGTGGGGATCGCGATCGGCGCCGCGGCGGTGCAGCTCATCGCGACCGCATCGGTCGCCTCGGACGGGCACATCGCGCTCGGCGGCATCGTCGGCATCTGGGTCACGCTGCTGGTCGCCGCGGCGCTCGCCGGGATCGTCGCCCTCCGCTACCCCCGTCGGCAGACCCCGCAGGAGGCGGCAGCATGACCGCGCAGCTTCAGACCACCGTCCGCGACGAGGTGCGCGCCGCCGTCGCGGCGCACCGCGAGACTCTCCTCGCCCTCAGTCACGCGATCCACGCCGACCCCGAGCTCGGCGGCGAGGAGTTCCGCTCGGTCGCCCGCGTGACGGACGTGCTGCGGGATGCCGGCTTCTCGTTCGAGCGCCCGCAGCCGGCTCAGCCCACCGCGTTCGCCGCGTCGTATGGGACCGGCGAGTTCACGGTCGCGCTGTGCGTCGAGTACGACGCCCTGCCCGAGATCGGCCACGGCTGCGGGCACAACGTGAACGCGGCATCCGCTGTGGGCGCCGCACTCGCACTGATCCCCCTCGCCGACCGATTGGGGCTCACCGTGCTGGTGCTCGGCACCCCGGCGGAGGAATCGTGGGGCGGCAAGGTCGACCTCATCGACGCCGGGTTCTTCGACGGCGTCGCGGTCGCGATGATGGCGCACGCCTCGGGTGAGGACACCGTCGGGTCCTCATCGCTGGCCCTCGGATGCTGGGACATGACCTTCCACGGACGCGGGGCGCACGCCGCCGCGGCGCCCACCGAGGGAGTGAACGCGCTCGACGCGATCGTGATCGCGCAGACGGCGACGGCCCTGGCCCGCCAGCAGCTGCCGAGCGACGTGATCCTGTCGTCGATCGTGGTCGACGGCGGCTCCGCGCCGAACGTCATCCCGGCGCGCGCGACCGCGCGGGTGGAGTTGCGCGCGCCGCTCAAGGAGCAGCTCGACGTCGTCTGGGAGCGCGTGCAGCGCTGCTACGAGGCCGGCGCAATCGCCACCGGATGCACGCTGTCCGTCGAGCCGGTGGGGCATCCGTTCGCGGATCTGCGACAGGACGCCGTGCTCTCCCGCGCCTACGCGGATGCCCTCGCCGAGATCGGCCGCGACGTCGACCTCGACGGCCCTCCCGCCGGCTCCACCGACATGGGCAACGTGTCGCACCTGGTGCCCAGCATCCACCCGATGATCGGCTACGACGTCGACGGCGCCGTGCACCACACCGCCGGGTTCACGGCCGCCGGCATCACGCCGGGAGCGGATGCCGCCGTGCTCGACGCCGCCTACGGCCTGGCTGCGGCCGCGGCGGCCGTGGCATCCGACCCCGCCCAGCGGGCCCGCCT
>DATMTQ010000005.1:0-3513 GCA_035564095.1 Microbacterium sp.
GGTCGAGCCGACGGCTCCGCCGGCCTCCGCGCCTGCCGCGAGGGAGAGCGCGATCAGGGCGTCCTCGAAGTCCGGCGGCGAGATCCGCGACGCGCCGCCCGCATCGGAACCGGCCGGCGTCCACACGTGCCGCTCGGTGCCCCGGCGCCAGGCCCGCCCGGCCACGTCGGCCGGCAGCGCAGCATCCGCATCCGCATCCGTCATCCGCCCGACCGAACCCGGCACCGCGGCGACGATCTCGTCGGGGGTGCCGGCGGCCAGCATCCGTCCGGACGCCAGCGCGAGCACGGATGCCGCGCGCTGCGCCTCGTCGAGGTAGGTCGTGGCCATGACCACGGTCGTGCCGGCACCCGCTGTCGCCGAGATGAGCCGCCAGAGCTCCAGCCGGCTGACGGGGTCGACCCCGGTGCTCGGCTCGTCGAGCAGCACCAGTGACGGCTCGTGCAGGATGGCGAGCACGAATCCGAGCTTCTGCCGCATGCCCCCGGAGAGGTCGTGCCCGAGGCGCCGGCGCGCGTCGACGAGTCCGGCGCGCTCCAGCAGCTGCGCCGAGCGGGATCGGATGTCGGCGGCCGACATCCCGTACGACCGCCCCACGAAGTCGACGTTCTCGTCCACGGTCAGGGTCGGCCAGACGCCCGAGGTCGCGGGCTGGTAGCCGATGGCCCGGCGGTCGAGCGTCCGCACGTCGCCGGCCTGGGCGCGCACGCGGTTCGCGAGCACGCGCAGCAGGGTGGACTTGCCGGCGCCGTCCCCGCCGACGATGGCCGTCACCCGGCCGGGATGGGCGTCCAGCGTGACGTCGGTGAGCGCCGTGACATGCCCGAACCGGACGGTGAGGTTCGCGACGCCGAGGATGCCGGATGCCGTGCGCATCACGCCACCGTGCCCTCGGATGCGGCGGTCTCGCGGGCACCGTGGTGCGCGGTCCGGCGGGCACGATCGGGGGCCGTCTCGGTCGGGGCATCCCCGCCCGTGTGCTTCTGCCGCACCGGCGAGATGCTGCGGCTGAGCCGCACGACGGCGAGGCCGAAGATCACGACGGCCATCGCCGCGAGGATCACGAGCGGGAACCACAGCGAATCCCACCCGGCGCCTCGGATCATCACCCCTTGCGACACCATCGTGAACCAGGTGAGCGGCAGGCAGTAGCCGATCCAGCGGACGCCGGCCGCCATCGCGGACAGCGGGAAGATCATGCCGGAGAGCAGAATCTGCGGCAGCAGGATCATGAAGGCGAGCTGGATCGCCTGCCCGGTCGTCTTCGACACCGACGAGATGAGCACGCCGAGTCCGAGCACGACGAACAGGAACAGGCCCGCACCGGCGGCGAAGATCGCCGGGTTCCCGTTGAACGGCACACCGAACAGCAGCAGTCCGAGCGTCGTGATGAGCGCCATGTCGAAGCAGGCGAGCAGGAAGTAGGGCGTGATCTTGCCGAGCACCACGGCGCTCGCGCGCAGGGGCATGACGGCCAGCTGCTCGAGGGTGCCGGCCTCCCGCTCGCGCACGAGTCCGATCGACGTGATGATCGTGCCGATGAACGTGAGGATGAGACCGATGATCGCCGGGATCATGACCCATGACGTCTTCAGGTCGGGATTGAACAAGGTGCTCACGGTGATCTTCGGGGGCTGCGGGAGGGAAGCCTGCACCTGCGATCCGCTCGGCGGCTGCGGAGCCCCCTGCTGCGCCTGGGCCTGCTGCTGCGCCTGGGCTGCCTGCTGCTGCGCCTGCAGCTGTGCCTGGACGGCGCGCGCCTGCGCCTGCGCGGCCTGCTGGGCGAGCTGCTGCTGCACCTGCGCGAAGATCGTGCGCGCACCCTGAGCCGCGAAGAGGTTGGATCCGTCGATGTAGACGTCGGCGTTGAGGGTGCCGCCCCCGGCGCCCGATCCCGATACCGAGATCGCGTAGATCGCGACGTCGGCGCGGTCGTCGCGCAGCTCGGTGATGGCGTCGCCCTTGGTGCCGTTCGTGTCGGTGGTGACGACGGTGAGGTGGTCCTTGAGCTTCGCGTTGTCGTCGATGAGCTTCGTGACGGTCTTCGCATCGCTGCCGTACACCGCGACGGTCAGATGGTCGACGGTGAAGTTGGCCGCGTAGCCGAAGATGATGAGCAGCACCAGCGGCATCACGATGAGCAGGGCGAGCGTGCGCCGGTCGCGGCGCAGTTCCTGGAACTCCTTGAGCATGATCGCGCGCATGATGACCTCCTGGCGCCATAATTCACCGCCTGATGAATTCCGTCAAGAGGGTCCCGTGCCGGTGAATGTCGGAGGTGGCGGCTAGGGTCGGAAATGGAGGAGTCGACGTGAAATAAATTCGATGTTGGGATGCCATCGGCCGACCGGCAGGAGATGAATAAAGGCAGCACTCTCTGCGTTCTTCTCTTCCAATTAGCTACTTTGTTCGATAGTCTTGAGTCATCGTAGTTCGGTGCTGATCGGGGGGTCTGATGGGCGAGCACGTGTCGCAGGCGTCCTCCGTGGTGTCGGATCTGGATGTGCTGGTGGGGCATTTGAGTGGGGTTCGGGCGCGGGCGGCGAACGCGTTCGCGGCGGAGACGTTCTTCTTCGCCGAGGTCGCGCTGGTGGTGCAGCGGCGGGACCGGGAACGCGCTGCCCGGGCCGGGACCGGGGCGCGGGTGGAGGCGACCCAGTTGGGGATGCGGGAGGTGTACGCCGAAGTCGCCACCGCCCTGCATCTGAGCGAACTGCAGGTGGCACGGCGGGTGGCTGCGGCGGTGCTGCTGTGCGAGTTCGAGGAGACCCTGTACCGGGTCAGTGACGGGGTGCTGTCCCCGCAGCATGCGCAGGTGATCGCGGACACCGGCACGGTCATCGAAGACCGAGGCGTGCGGGCCGAGTACGAGCGGCACGCGTTGGCGATCGCGGACGAGCTCACCCCGGCGCAGCTGCGGGATGCGTTGGCGGGGTTGGTGTCGAGGTTGGATCCGGACGGTACCCGGGAACGGATCCGTGACGCCGTCACCCGCCGCCAGGTCACCGTCCGACCCCTGGAGCCGGGACTGTCCCGGGTGACCGCGGACGTGCCCACCGTGCAGGGGGTCGGGATCGTGAACCGGCTCCGCGACATCGCCACCGAACTCCACCAGCAGAACCAGGCAGACGCCGAAGCCGCGGGTGCCGCCGCGGACGCGGGTTCGCCGGGCGAGACCGGCACCGAGCCGGATGCTGCCCCGGCCGATGAGCGCACGCACAGTCAGGTGATGGCGGACGTGTTCTGCGACCTGCTCCTCACCGGCACCCCGGACGGGCACGGCACCACCGAACACAACCGGGCTGTCCTGGCGGCGATCCGCCCCACGGTGCAGGTCACGATCCCGGCCGGCACGCTCACCGCACCCGCCCGCACCGCGGCGACCCTCACCGGGGGCACCTTCACCGGACCCGGTAACGCCTGCCCCGCGACCGGACCCGACGGGACCGGCAGAATCGTGGGGACCGTGGGAGCCGGGTACGGGCTGGCGGAGATCCCCGGGTACGGGCCCGT
>DATMTQ010000006.1:0-10234 GCA_035564095.1 Microbacterium sp.
GTGGAGCAGGCGCTGGCCGGCCAGCTGGGCCGGCCCTACCCGCTCGTCGACCAGAGCGCGATCAAGGCGGCGCTCGTGCGGTTCCCGATGGTCGAGTCGTACACGGTCGAGGCGGTCCCGCCGCACGATCTCGTCGTCCGCATCGTCGAGCGCACTCCGGTCGGCGCCCTCAAGACCGCGGCCGGCTACACGGTCGTGGACGCGGCCGGCGTCGCGCTGTCCACCACGCCGACCGCGCCGCCCGGCGTCGCCCTGATCACCGTGCACGGCGGCATCGACTCCCGGTCGTTCGCGGCCCTCGCCGAGGTCATGCGTGCTCTGCCGGCATCCATCCGCGCGAAGGTGACCGGGGTCGCCGCGAAGAGCCCGGACGCCGTCGTGCTGACCCTCGGCAAGACCGGCACGACGGTCATCTGGGGGAGCCCCGACGACATGGTCCGGAAGGTCGTCAGCCTCCAGGCGATCATGAAGGCGCGCCCGCCGTCGGGCGTGCGTCAGTACGACGTCTCCGCGCCCAACGCCGTGGTGGTGCGCTGAACGGTGCCGTCCGCCGCGATCGGCTCGGGACTTGCGCGACACGCCCGCGTGTTGGCGGGCAACGGAGCCGTTTCCGCATAACTTCAAGGCGTGGGAATTGCATACTCGGCAATTCTTTAAACCTCTAGATGAGGTTGAAGGTTGAAATCGGTTCGGGATGAGACGGAGGCCGGGATGAGCCAGAACCAGAACTACCTTGCGGTGATCAAGGTGGTCGGCGTGGGGGGCGGCGGCGTCAACGCCGTCAACCGGATGATCGAGCTGGGACTGCGCGGGGTGGAGTTCATCGCCATCAACACCGACGCCCAGGCCCTGCTGATGAGCGACGCGGACGTCAAGCTCGACGTCGGCCGCGAGCTCACGCGTGGGCTCGGCGCGGGCGCCGACCCCGAGGTCGGCCGTCGCGCCGCCGAAGACCACGCCGAGGAGATCGAAGAGGCGCTCGCGGGCGCGGACATGGTCTTCGTCACCGCCGGCGAGGGCGGCGGCACGGGCACGGGTGGTGCGCCGGTCGTCGCGAAGATCGCCAAGTCCATCGGAGCCCTGACGATCGGTGTCGTCACCAAGCCCTTCTCGTTCGAGGGCCGTCGTCGTCAGAGCCAGGCGGAGGCCGGTGTCGCGCGGCTGAAGGAAGAAGTCGACACCCTCATCGTCGTGCCCAACGACCGGCTGCTGGAGATCAGCGACCGCGGCATCTCGATGATCGAGGCGTTCGCCACCGCCGACCAGGTGCTGCTGGCCGGTGTGCAGGGCATCACCGACCTCATCACCACCCCCGGGCTCATCAACCTCGACTTCGCCGACGTCAAGTCGGTCATGCAGGGCGCGGGATCCGCGCTCATGGGCATCGGCTCCGCGCGCGGCGCGGACCGGGCGATCAAGGCCGCGGAGCTCGCCGTCGAGTCGCCGCTGCTGGAAGCCTCGATCGAGGGCGCGCACGGCGTGCTGCTGTCGATCCAGGGCGGATCGAACCTGGGCATCTTCGAGATCAACGACGCCGCGCAGCTGGTGAAGGAGGCCGCGCACCCCGAGGCCAACATCATCTTCGGAACGGTGATCGACGACACCCTCGGCGACGAGGTGCGCGTCACGGTCATCGCGGCCGGCTTCGACGGCGGCGAGCCGCAGTCGCGCATCGACGTCGTGCCCAGCCGCCGGGTCGAGCCGCAGGAGATCGCCGCGGAGACGAGCGGCGTCGAGGACGGTGTCGTCATCGACCGCACCCCGGTGGCGCCCGCCGAGGAGAAGCCGCGCGTGTCGCAGGCCTCCACCTCGTCGCGCTTCGACACCGGCTTCGGCGACGACGACCTCGACATCCCCGACTTCCTGAAGTAGTCTCCGGCAGCCTCCCACCGATGGATCTCGCTTCACGGCTCGCCGACGTCGACGCCCGCATCGCGGATGCGGCGCGCGCGGCGGGCCGTGACGCGTCTTCCCTCACGCGCATCGTCGTCACGAAGTTCCACCCGGTCGGCCTCATCCGCGACCTGCACGTGCTCGGGGTGCGCGACGTCGGCGAGAACCGGCTGCAGGAGCTCGCCGCGAAGGTGGACGCCGCGCACGACCTCGCCGGTCTCGGCTGGCATTTCATCGGCCAGGCGCAGACGAACAAGGTTCGGCTGCTCGCGGCCGCCGCCGCGCGCGTGCCGCTGACCGTCCACTCGCTCGACCGGATGCGGCTGGTGGACGCGCTCGACCGCGCGCTGCGCGACGCCGAGGCGCAGCCGGCTGCAGGCCCGGTCGACGCGCTGCTGCAGGTCAACCTGACCGACGATGCGGGACGCGGGGGAGTCGCCCCCGCCGAACTCGAGCGCCTGGCCGAGCACACCGCCGCGGCGGCTTCGCTCAGGGTGCGCGGCGTGATGGCCGTGGCCCCGCTCGACGAAGAACCGGCATCCGCCTTCGCCCGCCTCGCCGGCTACGCCGAGCGGGTGCGCACCGTCGTGCCGGACGCCACCTGGATCTCCGCCGGCATGACCGGCGACTTCGCCGAAGCCGTCGCCGCAGGCGCGACACACCTGCGGATCGGCTCCGCAATCACGGGTCCGCGACCCGTGCACGATTAGCCTCGGTACAGACGAGCAAACGGAGGAATGCGATGTCGAACCCGCTCAAGAAGACCATGGTGTACCTCGGCCTCGCCGACGAGGAAGAGATCTATGAAGAGCAGCAGTCGGTCAAGCCTGTGCCGCGTGCGTCGCAGTCCGTCGCGGACAAGCCGGTGGCCCCGGTGACTCCCATCCAGCGTCCTGCCGTCGTGCGCCAGCCCGCGCCCGCCGCGGTGAGCGAGATCCTCACCGTGCACCCCAAGCAGTATCGCGACGCGCAGGTCATCGCCGAGAGCTTCCGGGACAACGTGCCGGTGATCATCAACCTGTCGCAGATGAGCGATGCGGATGCCCGCCGTCTCATCGACTTCGCCAGCGGTCTGTCGATGGGCCTGTACGGCCGCATCGAGCGCGTGACGAGCAAGGTGTTCCTGCTGTCGCCCGAGAACGTCACCGTCGCAGGTGACGGCGCCGTCGCGCAGGCGGATCCCGAGGCCACGCCCTTTGCCCAGCAGCGCTGATCCCGGCACGGCGGTCGCCGTGCGGGGTCAGCGCGGCTGCCGTCGTGTCATGATCAGATCGTGAGCGTGGTCTCGCTCGTCGCAGGCATCGTCAACCTGCTCCTTCTGCTGTACGTACTCGTGCTGCTGACCCGGATGATCCTCGACTACATCCCGATGTTCAACCGGGAGTGGCGCCCGCGCGGATTCGGGCTCGTCCTCGCCGAGATCGCATACACCGTGACCGATCCGCCCCTCCGTGTCGTGCGCCGGGTCCTCCGGCCCGTGCGCATCGGTCCGGCGTCGATCGACTTCTCGTTCACGGTCGTGCTGCTCGCGTGCTTCGTGCTGCTGGCCGTGACGCGAAGCGTCGGAGGGTGAATGCCGGATTCGCGCACCCGCGGCTATGCTGGCTGAAGACGAACGCGCCTCTTGGCCGTGTCCCGAAATCGACTTGCCGACTCCACCGAAAGAGGAATCACCATGGCATTGACCCCGGATGACGTCGTCACCAAGCAATTCCAGCACGTCCGGTTCAAAGAGGGTTTCGACCCGGACGAGGTCGACGACTTCCTCGACGAGATCGTTGTCGAGTGGCGCAAGGCGCTTGCCGAGAACGAGGAGCTGAAGGCCAAGCTCGCCGAGTACGAGTCCGGTGCGAAGGCTCCGGCCGCTGCTCCCGCCCCGGCTCCCGAGCCGCAGAAGGCGCCGGAACCGGAGAAGGCTCCGCAGCAGACCCTCGCCGCGCTCGGTGGCGAGCCCGCCGCCGCCAGTGCCGGCATCATCGAGCTCGCGCAGCGCCTGCACGACGAGCACGTCGCCGAGGGCAAGGCCCAGCGTGACAAGCTCATCTCCGAGGCGCAGGCCCAGGCCGCGTCGATCGTCTCCGAGGCCGAGGCCCGGGGCCGCGAGGAGATGACCCGCCTCGAGAAGGACCGCACGGTCCTCGAGGGACGCATCACCGAGCTGCGCCAGTTCGAGCGCGACTACCGTGCGCAGCTGCGCGGCTTCATCGAGGGCCACCTGCGCGACCTCGACTCGACCACGGGTGGATCGAACTCGACGCCGGTCTCGGCCGTCGGTCTGTAGGCCGGTCCTTGGCGGGCCGTGCCCCGCTTCGTGCTGCGGCGGCCGGCATCATCATCGCGATCCTCGCGGTGCTGGTGCTGGCCGCCGATCAGTTCGCGAAGCATCTCGCTCTGACCTCCCTGCCGTACGGACGGCCGGTGCGGGTCATCGGCGACTTCCTGGTCTTCTACCTCATCAAGAACTCGGGTGCGGCGTTCTCGCTGCTGCCCCATGCCACCTGGGTGTTCTCGATCGCGCTCAGCGTCGTCGCCGTCATCATCGTCTGGCTGGCGATCACGCGGGTGCGCGGCCGTGCCTGGGCGATCGTGCTCGGCCTGCTGCTCGGCGGCGTGCTCGGAAATCTCACGGACCGCCTCCTCCGCGAGCCCGCGTTCGGCGTCGGCCACGTGGTCGACTTCATCTCCACGCCGTGGATGATGCCGGCCATCTACAACGTCGCCGACATGTTCATCACGACGATGATGGTCGGCGTGGCGCTGCTCGTGCTCCTCGGCGTGCGGCTCGACGGCAGCCGTGAGCGCCGTCATGGGGCCGCCGCCGACGGCGCCGACGCCCCCGCGTCCACGGGCGAGCAGCCCGACGCGCCGCGGCACGAGGTCTGACGTGGAGTTCCGTTCCCTGCCGGTTCCCGACGGGCTCGAGGGCACGCGCGTGGATGCCGGGCTGGCGAAGCTGCTCGGTTTCTCCCGCACCTTCGCGGCCGAGGTCGCGGATGCGGGCGGGGTGAGCTCCGACGGATCCGTCCTCGGCAAGTCGGACCGGCTGCGCGCCGGGTCCTGGCTCGAGGTGTCGTGGATGCCCAAGCAGGCGCCGCGGGTGGAGCCGGTGGCCGTCGACGACCTCGGCATCGTCTACGAGGACGCCGACATCGTCGTCGTCGACAAGCCGCTCGGGGTCGCGGCGCATCCGTCCCTCGGCTGGGAGGGGCCGACCGTGCTCGGGGCGCTCGCGGCCGCCGGCGTGCAGGTGGCGAAGCTCGGACCCGTCGAGCGTCAGGGCATCGTGCATCGCCTCGACGCCGGCACCAGCGGTCTGATGGTGGTCGCGAAGTCGGATCACGCGTACGCGGTGCTCAAGCAGGCGTTCAAGGACCGCACCGTCGACAAGATCTACCACGCCGTGGTGCAGGGGCATCCCGACCCGCTCGCCGGCACCATCGACGCACCCATCGGGCGGCATCCGTCGCACCCGTGGAAGTTCGCGGTGACGCCCGACGGCAAGGACTCCGTGACGCACTACGAGACCCTCGAGGCGTTCCGCGGGGCATCCCTGCTCGAGATCCACCTGGAGACCGGGCGCACCCACCAGATCCGCGTGCACATGGCCGCGCACCGGCATCCGTGCGTCGGCGACCCGCTGTACGGGGCCGACCCGACCCTGTCCGCCCGGCTCGGCCTGGCGCGGCAGTGGCTGCACGCGCACGAGCTGGCCTTCGCCCACCCGGGCACGGGGGAGCGGGTGTCGTTCACCGCGACCTATCCCGCCGACCTGCAGCACGCCCTGGACCTGTTGCGGGCGGAGTAGGCGCTGCGCAGGGGGTCGTCTGCCGGTGGATGCGGATGCGGCGGCTCGACGCACTGTCCGAGGGGCCACGTAGGCTGGAGTCGTGGCATCCGACAGCTTCGTTCACCTGCACGTGCACAGCGAGTACTCGATGCTCGACGGGGCGGCGCGCATCGCGCCCCTCGTGCAGGAGGCCGCCCGGCAGGGGATGCCCGCCATCGCCGTCACCGACCACGGCAACACGTTCGCGGCGTACGAGTTCTACAAGACCGCGAAGGAAGCCGGGGTCAAGCCGATCATCGGCATCGAGGCGTACGTCACGCCGGGAACGCACCGCTCCGACAAGTCCCGCGTGCGCTGGGGCACCCCGGAGCAGAGCGACGACGACGTGTCGGGTTCGGGCGCGTACACGCACATGACGCTGCTGTCCGAGACCACCGAGGGCATGCACAACCTGTTCCGGCTGTCCAGCAAGGCGAGCATGGAGGGCTACTACTTCAAGCCCCGCATGGACCGCGAGCTGCTGAACCAGTACGGCAAGGGCATCATCGCGACGACCGGATGCCCCTCCGGCGAGGTGCAGACGCGCCTGCGGCTCGGGCAGTACGACGCGGCGCGCTCCGCTGCCGCCGAGTTCCAGGACATCTTCGGCAAGGGGAACTACTTTGCCGAGATCATGGACCACGGCCTGTCGATCGAGCGGCGCGTGATGGGTGACCTGCTGAAGATCGCGAAGGATCTCGGCATCCCGCTGGTCGGCACCAACGACCTGCACTACACGCATCAGCACGACTCCACGAGCCACGCGGCCCTGCTGTGCGTGCAGTCCGGGTCGACGCTCGACGACCCGAAGCGGTTCAAGTTCGACGGCGACGGCTATTACGTCAAGACGCCCGCCGAGATGCGCCAGGTGTTCCGCGACCACCCGGAGGCCTGCGACTCGACGCTGCTGATCGCCGAGCGGTGCAACGTCGAGTTCGACACGTCGGCCAACTACATGCCGCGCTATCCGGTGCCCGAGGGGGAGACCGAGGAGACCTGGTTCCTCAAGGAGGTCGACAGAGGCCTGCACGTCCGGTACCCGGACGGCATCCCGGACGATGTGCAGAGGCAGGCCGACTACGAGTGCGGCGTCATCGCGCAGATGGGATTCCCGGGCTACTTCCTCGTCGTCGCCGACTTCATCAACTGGGCCAAGAACAACGGCATCCGCGTCGGTCCCGGCCGCGGCTCCGGCGCGGGCTCCATGGCCGCCTACGCCATGAGGATCACCGACCTCGACCCGCTGCAGCACGGCCTCATCTTCGAGCGCTTCCTCAACCCCGACCGCGTCTCGATGCCCGACTTCGACGTCGACTTCGACGACCGCCGCCGCGCCGAGGTGATCCAGTACGTCACCGAGAAGTACGGCGACGAGCGCGTCGCGCAGATCGTCACGTACGGCACCATCAAGGCCAAGCAGGCGCTGAAGGATGCCGGACGCGTGCTCGGCTTCCCGTTCAGCATGGGCGAGAAGCTCACCAAGGCCATGCCCCCCGCGGTGATGGGCAAGGACATGCCGCTGGGCGGCATGTTCGACAAGGAGCACCCCCGCTACAAGGAGGCGTCCGAGTTCCGCGCGGTCATCGAGAGCGACCCGGAGGCGAAGACCGTCTTCGACACCGCCGTCGGGCTCGAGAACCTGAAGCGCCAGTGGGGCGTGCACGCGGCCGGCGTCATCATGTCGAGCCATCCGCTGCTGGACATCGTGCCGATCATGCGGCGCGAGCAGGACGGCCAGATCGTCACCCAGTTCGACTATCCGGCGTGCGAATCCCTCGGCCTCATCAAGATGGACTTCCTCGGGCTGCGCAACCTCACCATCATCAACGACGCGCTCGACAACATCGAGGCCAACCGCGGACATCCCCTCGTGCTGGAGGACCTGCCGCTCGACGACGAGGCCTCCTACGATCTGCTCACCCGAGGCGACACGCTCGGCGTCTTCCAGCTCGACGGCGGGCCGATGCGGTCGCTGCTGCGGCTGATGAAGCCGGACAACTTCGAGGACGTCTCCGCGGTCATCGCGCTGTACCGCCCCGGCCCGATGGGCGCGAACTCGCACATCAACTACGCGCTGCGCAAGAACGGCCAGCAGCCCATCACGCCCATCCACCCGGAGTTCGAGGAGCCGCTGAAGGACATCCTCGACATCAGCTACGGCCTGATCATCTATCAGGAACAGGTCATGGCGATCGCGCAGAAGGTGGCCGGCTTCAGCCTCGGCCAGGCCGACATCCTGCGGCGCGCGATGGGCAAGAAGAAGAAGTCCGAGCTCGACAAGCAGTACGAGGGCTTCCACCAGGGCATGGTCGACCGCGGCTACGGCGAGGCGGCGATCAAGGCGCTGTGGGAGATCCTGCTGCCGTTCTCCGACTACGCGTTCAACAAAGCGCACTCGGCCGCGTACGGCCTGGTGTCGTACTGGACGGCCTATCTGAAGGCGCACTATCCCGCCGAGTACATGGCCGCGCTCCTGACGAGCGTCGGCGACTCGAAGGACAAGATGGCGGTGTACCTGAACGAGTGCCGCCGCATGGGGATCAAGGTGCTGCCGCCGGACGTGAACGCGTCGATCCGCTACTTCGCCGCCGTGGGGGAGGACATCCGCTTCGGCCTCGGCGCCGTCCGCAACGTCGGGGCCAACGTCGTCGAGGCGATCGTCGAGGCGCGCCGGGAGGCGCCCTTCACCACGTTCCACGACTTCCTCGCCAAGGTGCCGGTGCCCGTGGCGAACAAGCGCACGGTGGAGTCGCTCATCAAGGCCGGCGCGTTCGACGAGTTCGGCGACACCCGCCGGGCCCTCATGGAGATCCACGAGGATGCCACAGAGCAGGCGGTCATCGACAAGCGCCGCGAGGCCAACGGCGAGGTCGGCTTCGACTTCGACAGCCTCTGGGGCGACGACGAGCCCGCTCAGGCGGCGAAGGTGCCGGAGCGTCCGGAATGGACGAAGAAGGACCGTCTGGCGTTCGAACGCGAGATGCTGGGACTCTACGTGTCGGACCATCCTCTCGCCGGCCTCGAGATCCCGCTCGCGAAGCACGCGTCCACGTCGATCCACGATCTGCTGGCCAGCGAGGACATCGAAGACGGCGCCCAGGTGACCGTCGCGGGCCTCGTGACGAGCGTGCAGCACCGGGTCGCGAAGCAGAGCGGCAACCCGTACGGCATGATCACCGTCGAGGACTTCTCCGGCGAGGTCACCGTCATGTTCATGGGCAAGACGTACACCGAGTTCCAGTCGCTGCTGATCGCGGACTCGATCCTCGTCGTGCGCGGACGCGTGTCACGACGCGATGACGGGATGAACCTCCACGCCCAGTCCGCGTTCGCCCCCGACCTCGGCACGATGGATGCCACCGGCCCCCTGGTGCTCACGATCCCGGAGCACCGCGCCACCGAGGCGCTGGTGGGCGAGCTGGCGCGGATGCTGGAACGTCATCGCGGCGACACCGAGGTGACCCTGCGGCTGCATCGGGCCGGCACCGCGAAGGTGTTCGACGTGCCGATGCCGGTGCGCGTGACGGCCGATCTCTACGGAGAGCTGAAGGGCCTGCTCGGCCCCGCGTGCCTGAGCTGACGGCCAGCCGTCCAGCGGACCCGAACACGTCCGCAGGTAGGATCGGTTGCTGTCCGCGCCACGATTCGTGAGCGGGAGCGACAGAAGGAGACGCTGTGCCTGAGCCGCAGAAAGACAACGAGCAGAGCGACGCCGACCGCGTCGGCGCGACGGACTCCGCCGCGCGCAACGACAGTGCCCGCGAGCACGACGACATCCTCGCGGCCCTTCTCGGAACGGACGAGAGGTCGAAGAAGCGCAGTCACGGGAACGCGACGGTGCAGGCCGCACCGGCATCCGGCACACGCGCATCGGATGCCGCATCGTCGGCGCCGGCCGCCCCGTCCGAGGAGCCGCCGCAGTACGGCGTGGGGCCGTTCTCCCTCCGCGAGGTCATCCTCGGCGGCACGTGGCTGATCGCCTTCGTGGTGTCGTTCTTCTCGATCCTGCCGCGCGAGGCGGGCTTCACGTCCGTGTGGACCGAGGGCATCAGCTGGGTGCTCTCGATCGCGGTCCCGACCGTCGCGGTCTTCCTCATCGTGCTGCGGCGCCTTTCGCCGTCGGGCATCCGCCGCGTCGGATCGCTCGGCATCGACCAGTTCGCCTCGGTGGCGTTCTCGGTGGCCGCGGTCGTCTGGATCACCCTCGCCTGGCAGAGCGTCGTGCTGGCGGTGCGGTACACCGGGTCCCCCGCCTACACCTGGGTGGTGTGGGTCGAATCCGTGCTGATGCTCGGCGGCGTCGTGCTCACCGTGGTCGCGCCGTACATCCCGGGACTCGAGCAGGACTTCCAGGGGCGGCCGGAACAGCCCGCGCATCGCCTGGCCCGTCCGGTGCAGCCGGTCGCCGTGCGTCCCCGTCCGGAGCCGGTGGCACCCGCACCAGCACCCGCATCCGCAGCTGCTCCGGCTCCCGAGCCCGCGGCCGAGGCGACCCGGTCGCGCGCGTCGGGGTCC
>DATMTQ010000007.1:0-17574 GCA_035564095.1 Microbacterium sp.
GCGGCGGACATCCGGCGGCGTCGGGCGGCTCCGCCACCGTCGCGCGTGCCGTCGCGGCGGCGGCCGCGCGCTCGCACGCCCTGCTCACCCGTGCCGTGCACGGAGTCCATGCCCTGCAGGTACCGGAGCGCCGCAGCGGCATCCGCATCGTGACGCCGCATTTCGTGTCCGCCTGCCACGACGTCGGCATCGAGGTGCACGTGTGGACGATCAATCAGACGCCGGACATGGAGCGGCTGCTGAACCTCGACGACGACGACGGTCCCGGTGTGGACGGGCTGATCACCGATCGGGCCGACGCAGCCGCCCGCGTCGCCCGCAAAGTCCGTGAGGGCCGGGACTGAGTCCGCGCCCGGGCCGGACCCGGTCCCACCGCTCTGTGCATTGACTGGGAAAGGTGCCGCTTCTACGGCCGTTCGGATTATCCGCACAGGTGGCCGCGTTATACCTGTACAGCGACGAGAGGACCACACAATGGCAGACCGCAGTCTGCGCGGCATCCGACTCGGCGCCCAGAGCTTGCAGAGCGAAGAGGGCGTCGTGTTCATGGAGCGCACCGAATACACCTATACGTGCACGGCCTGTGGCCGTGACACCACCCTGATGTTCGCCGCCGACGCCGAGGCGCCCGAGACCTGGGAGTGCCGAACCTGCGGTGCCGAGGCCGCGCTGCGCGTCGACGGCACCGCCGTGACCGTCGACCACTCCGGCGACAAGACCCCGCGCAGCCACTGGGACATGCTGCTCGAGCGTCGCACGCTCCCCGAGCTGGAGGAGCTGCTGGAAGAGCGCCTGCAGTTCGTGCGCGCCCGCCGCGGTGCCGGTCAGGACGTCACGAAGGAGCGCCTGAGCGCCTGAGCGCGTCCGTCCAGTCGACGCCGGTCCCCGCGGGGGCCGGCGTTGTTGCGTGTGGGCGGCGCCGGCGCCGCACGAGCACGCCCGCCGCCGCGAGGGCCGCGACGCTCCCCCAGCCGAGGATGCCGTCGATCCAGCCGCCGGCGAGGATCGCAGGGGTGAGGCCCGTGCGCAGCGGGACGTCGGCGAGCAGGTGACCGGCCGTGCCCGCGGGGATGCCGTCGAGTTCGGAACCGTCCGGTGCGATCACCTGACTGCGGCCGACCGTGGAGATGTTCACCACCGAGCGGCCGGTCTCGAGGGCGCGGGCACGCGCGAACGCCAGCTGCTGGATGTTCTCGTCGGTGCCGCGGAAGTCCGCGTTGTTCGTCTGGAACACGAAAAGCCGCGCGCCGTCGCGCGCACCGGTGCGGATGACGTCGTCGTAGATGACGTCGAAGCAGATCGCGAGCCCCACCCCGACGCCCTTCACGGTCACGACGGGCGCGGTGGTGCCGGGCGTGTAGCCGCGGCCGATGAGCCCGATCAGCTCCGGCGCGAGCGGTTCGAACAGCCACCGGTCGGGCACGTACTCGCCGAAGGGCACCGGATGCCACTTCGCGTACGACTGCGTGATGCCGTGCCCTGCCTGCCAGACGAACGACAGGTTGTAGTCGTTCGCGCCCTTCCGCACGGCGGCGTTCGCGAGGAGCGTCGCACCGGACCGCTGCTGGATGGCGTCGAGGATCGCGGCGGTCGGGGCATCCTGCGTGGGGTCGTAGTCGACCCCGCCCTCCGGCCAGGCGAGCAGATCCATCCTGCGCCCGAGCAGCGGCTCGGTCGCGGCGACCTGGGCGTCGATGACGGCGTAGTCGGTGCGCTTGTCGAAGTAGCCCGTGGGGCCGTCGCCCTGCACCGCTCCGACACGAAGGGTGCCGGCGGGCGTCGTGGGGAACTGCGGCACGAGCAGCAGCACGACGATCGTGACGGCGCCGGGCAGCGCGGTGCGGAGATCCCGCCACGTGCCGATGCGGAGGTACTCGACGGCGGTCGCGCAGAAGAACACGATGAGGAATCCGACACCGGTCATGCCGACCCACGAGATCAGGTGGCCGAGCGGACTGTCGACCTGCGTGACGCCGAGCCGGCCCCACGGGAAGCCGCCGTACGGTTCGTGGCCGATGAGCTCCTCGCGGGCCACCCAGAGTCCGGCGACGACCGCGGGCAGCGCCACGAGGCGCCCCCAGCGTCCGGGCATCACGCGCGGCAGCCAGCGGTAGGCGAGCGCGATCGGCACCGCCATGGCCGCGGTGAGCAGCGCCTCCACGATCGACAGGGCGAGCCACGGGATCGGCCCGAGGTAGCGGGACGTGAACGCCACGTTGATGAGATAGAACCCCAGGCCGTTCGCGAAGCCGACCAGCAGCGCCGACCACGCCCGCCGGCCGGTCAGCGCGATGAGCCCGAGCGGAACGGAGACGAAGACGACGGGCCACCAGCTGAGCGTCGGGAACGCCAGGGTCTGCAGCACCCCGGCGACGGCGGAGACGAAGACCGCGACACCGAGCGGCAGGATGTGACGGATCGGATCGCGGGGACCGGCATCGGCCTCTCGGCGACGGATCCGTGGCGCACGGGGCGCGCCGGCCGCGCGCGTCACAGGCCGCTGTAGGCCACGATGCCGCGGCGGACGGCATCCAGCCCCTGGCGCGCCGTGCGCGCGATATCGGGCTCGGCGACCAGCGAGAGCTGGTCGAGCAGGTCGATCGTCTGCTTGCACCAGCGCACGAAGTCGCCGGCTGCCATGTCCGCCTGGATCAGCACACGCTCGAGCGACATGCCGCGCGCCCACGAGTGCATCGCGAGGGAGATCCCGGTCGCCGGGGGCTCGGAGCCGGGCAGACGGTTGTCGCGCTCGAGGTCGTCGAGCTCGGCCCAGAGGTTGCCGGTGGCGTCCATCGCCCGCGCGAAGGCGCCCTTCGGGACCGCCCCGTCGCGGTCGTCCCGACGGGGTTCGTAGACGAGCGCGCAGACGATCGCGACCAGGGTGGCGGCGTCGAGCCCCCGCCACAGCCCCTGGCGGAGGCACTCCGCCACGAGCAGGTCGCGCTCGCCGTAGATGCGGCGCATCGTGCGTCCCGCGTCGGTGAGGGTCGCGCGGTCGCCGTCGAGGCGCACGTAGTCGAGCGTCGCCAGCACGTCGACGACCCGGTCGAACAGTCGCGCGACGGTTCCGGTGCGCGACGAGACCTGGCGACGCAGCTTCGCCGTGGATGCCTCGAGCTTGGCCGTGCGCTTTGCCCAGCGTTCGCGGTCCGAGGCCTTGCGGGACTTCGCGACGGCATCCCGGTAGCCCTGCAGCGACGCCTCGGCGTCCTGCACCTGCCGGGCGAGGCCGACGACGGCGCGATCGGCCTGGAACTGCGCGAACGACGACTCGAGGATCTCGCGTGCGCGGCCGCGTCCGAACTGGTCGATGAGGTTCACGGCCATGTTGTAGGTGGGCCGGAAGCTGGAGTTGAGCGGGTAGGTGCGCCGCGAGGCGAGGGATGCCACGGCCTGCGGGTCCATCCCCTCGGCCCACTGCACGACGGCGTGCCCCTCGACGTCGATGCCGCGGCGGCCGGCCCGCCCGGTGAGCTGCGTGTACTCCCCCGGCGTGATGGCGACGCGCGCTTCGCCGTTGAACTTCTGCAGCTTCTCGAGCACGACCGTGCGCGCGGGCATGTTGATGCCGAGCGCGAGGGTCTCGGTGGCGAACACCGCTTTGACGAGCTTGCGCTGGAACAGCTCCTCGACGACCTCCTTGAACACGGGCA
Organism: Microbacterium sp.; assembly: GCA_035564095.1. Taxonomy (GTDB): domain Bacteria; phylum Actinomycetota; class Actinomycetes; order Actinomycetales; family Microbacteriaceae; genus Microbacterium. The sequence continues at coordinate 3,654 of DATMTQ010000007.1, forward strand.
GCAGGCCGGCATGGTGGGAGGCGACGCCCCGCTGCAGGTTGTCCAGCCACTCCCAGTAGCCGAGCACGTCGAGGTCGGCGTCGTCGAGAGCGGAGGTGCGCTCCTCGACGATCTGCCGGATGAGCGAGCGCTCGTCGGGGGTGGTCAGGCGGAGACCCGCCCGGCGCACCTGGTTGACCGCGGCGTCGCATCCGACCCGGCTGAAGATGAAGAAGATGGCGGGCAGCAGTCGCTCCCGCTGCAGCAGCTCGACGACCTCGGGCCGGTCGATGCGCTCGAGGCGCGGAGCCTGGGAGGACCGCGGCGGCGCGTGCATGCCGCGGCGGGCGTTCCGGGCGTCGCGTCCCGCGTGACGGCCGCTGCGCTCCTGCTGCACGCGCCGGTTGTTCTCGTACATGCCCGCCCGCGACGTGCGGATGCGCATGAGCTCCTGGTTCACCTGCGCGGCCGCCGCCCCGGCGCGGTCGTCGAACAGCGGCAGCAGGTCGCCGCGCACGAGGACGTGCTGCTCGAGCGGCACGGGACGGATCTCGGAGACCACCACCTGGGTGTCGCCGCGAACCGTGCCGAGCCAGTCGCCGAACTCCTCGGCGTTCGAGACCGTCGCCGACAGGGAGATGAGGCGCACGCGGCGGGGCAGGTGGATGATGACCTCTTCCCACACGGCTCCGCGGAAGCGGTCGGCGAGATAGTGCACCTCGTCCATGACCACGTACCGCAGTTCGCCGAGGGCATCCGAATCGGCGTACAGCATGTTCCGCAGCACCTCGGTGGTCATCACCACGATGCGCGCGTTGCCGTTGATGTTGGTGTCGCCGGTGAGCAGGCCCACGGCATCCGCCCCGTAGACGTCGACGAGCTCGCGGAACTTCTGGTTCGACAGCGCCTTCATCGGGGTCGTGTAGAAGGCCTTCGCGCTGGGCTCGCCCATCGCGAGGTGGATCGCGAACTCCCCCACGATCGTCTTGCCCGCTCCTGTGGGTGCGGCCACGAGCACGCTCGAACCCTGCTCGAGGGCATGGCAGGCGGCGACCTGGAAGGGGTCGAGCCGGAACGGCCGGGATGCGGCGAACGCCGCGGTCTGCGGGTGCGCGGCGTCGGCCTCGCTCACTCGGCGGGCTCCGGCGGGAGCAGCCCGGACGCGGCCTCGCGTTTGCGCTTGCGCCGGTCGAACAGCAGCGACAGCAGTGCCGCCGCGAAGTAGAGCAGGCACAGGATGCCGCCCAGCAGCAGCATCGAGCTGACATCCGCCGCGGGCGTCGCCGCCGCCGCGAAGACGCAGATGACGATGATCGCCACGCGCCAGCCCTTGATGATGGCGCGGCCGCTCATGACCCCGGCGAGGTTCAAGGCGACGAGGAACACCGGCGTGATGAACGAGACTCCCACCACCAGCAGCAGCTTGAAGACGAAGTCGTAGTACGTCGAATAGTCGTAGAACTGGGCGACGCCGGCGCTGCCCGGGACGAAGGTCGCCATGAGCTCGATCATGTGCGGCATGATCGTCCAGCCCACGTACAGGCCGGCGACGAACAGCGGGATCGCCGCGCCGAGGAATCCGATCGTGTACCGCATCTCCTTGCGGGTGAGCCCCGGCATGATGAAGGCCCAGATCTGCCACAGCCAGACCGGCGCGGAGACGAGCAGCCCGATCGAGAACGCGATGCGCATCCTCAGGTCGAATCCGCTCGTGACGGTGTTGAAGTTCAGCTTCGTGTAGGCGTCGCCGTGCGTCGTCGCGATCTGCGCGATCGGCTGCGTCAGCAGGTCGATGACCGGGCCGCTGATGACGAAACCGATCACCATGCCGACGATCAGGCCGACGGCGGCGATGAACAGGCGCTTGCGCAGCTCCAGAAGGTGCTGCGCAAGCGACATGCGCTTGTCGTGCTTGGGCGGGTCAGGCTGTTGCACGAGCGGCGGACCACCCGTCGCCACGGGTCAGGCGGAGGTGTCGGGGTCGCCCGGCTTGGTCTCGGGCTGCGCCGGAGCCGGGGTCGAGACGGGAGCGGCGACGTGGGGCGCGGACGCCTCGGGTTTCGGCGACGCGGCGGCCGCGTCGTCATCCTTCATCGCCTTCATCTCGCTGCGGAACACGCGGGCCGACTGGCCCATGCTCTTGGCAAGCGCGGGGAGCTTCGCGGCACCGAAGATCAGCAGGATCACCGCCAGGATGATCAGCAGGTGAGGCCATCCGAATGCGCCCATGATTACTCCTTCAGAAGGGGTGTTGCGTCCAGTGTAACCCGCGGCTTCGGGGTGGTCGCCGAGCGGTGGACGGCTCTCAGGGGTACTGCTCCAGGCCCGCCTGCGCCCATTGCACGGCCGCACGGCGGGCCGCGGGCGGCGCGATCACCTCGATGACACCGCCGCGCCGGGCGACGAGCCGCTTGACGCTCTGCGCGTCGGCGACCCGCACCGTCGCGGTCGTCACACCGTCGACGGTCACGGTGTCGGCCCGGGCGAGGATGTCGCCGACGAGGCCCTGCGCGTCCGCCGCGAACCGCAGTTGCACGATCGGGTCGTACTCGCCGGGTTCGAACAGCCGCGGCAGCGGCTCCGCGCCGTGGGCGATCGGGATGTCCGTGAGGGCCACCTCGCTCACGCGCTCGAGGTGGAAGGTGCGCATCGCCTCGCGCAGATGGCACCAGCCCTGCAGATACCAGTCGTTGCCTTCGATGTGCACCTTGACCGGGTCGACCGTGCGGCGCGTGGGCGCGGCATCCGGCGCGTGGTAAGCGAACGACACGGCGACCCCGCGACGCAGGGCCTCGCTGACGGTCGCTCGCACCTCGTCCACCCGTTCGGGTGCCACGATCACGTCCGCCGGGGTGTCCGCCGCACCCCGCGCCAGCTTGCGCAGCAGGCCGTCGAACAGGGCCGTGTCGCCGATGCCGGGCACCGACCGTGCGAGCTGCAACCCGGCCAGCAGGGCCGCCGCCTCGCGGGCGCTGAGCTTCGGGGCGCGCTCCAGCGCGACCGTGTTGGTGAGCGCGATGACGTCTCGCTCGTCGAGCAGGTCCCAGTCGATCTGGAAGAGGTCGTCGTCCATCTGCCAGTACCCGCTGTCACCGGGCTGGCCGAGCACGGTGAGCTTCTCGACCATCGCGCGCATGTCCTCCACGCTGACGTCGAAGTCGCGCGCCGCTTGCTCGAGGGTGACTTCGCCCTTGCCCACGATGTAGGGCACGAGCTGCAGGATGAGGGCGGCGCGCTCGGTCGCCATGACGGGCAGGGCCATCAGCTCATCCCTTCGTCGTCGCTGTGCAGTGCGAGCGTGGCCCGCAGGCGCCGGATGACCTCGTCGCGCAGGCGCGGCGGATCCACGACCCGCACCTCCGGCCCGTACGAGGCCAGCTCATCGGCGAAGATGTGCACGTCGACGAACGGCACGCGGATGCCCTGATCGGGCGCAGCCTCCACGACCACGCGACGGGAGAGCCGCAGCGCGGCCTCGCTGCCGGGGTGCACCTCCAGCAGGGCGCGCTGGCGCCCGGCGAGCTCCTCGAGCCCGGCAAGGGCCCGCTCGCCGGCGCCGTCGCGCAGGCTCGCGTCGAACTTCTCGCGCGTCATCCGCACCGGCCCGACGATGCGCGAGAGCAGAAAGGTGCGCGGCGCACGCGCGGTGGCATCCTCCCCGTACACGTGCCAGCGGCCCTCGTACTCGATCAGGGCGAGGGGGCGGATGCGACGCTCCACCGGAGCGGTCTCGCCAGGCTTCAGGTACGGGAACGTGATCGCCTTGCACTGCTCGATGGCGCGCTGCAGGGGCACGAAGGCCGCGTCGTGCAGGTTGATGCGCGGGGAGATGCCGATGATCTGCTCGTCGACGTCGCCGCCGAGGGCGCGGATCTTGCGCAGACCGCTGCGGGCTTCGGCGGACAGCGAGCTGTGCTGCCACACGTTGCCGGCGAGGTTCAGCAGGGCGATCTCGGCGGCCGTGAACACGATGTCCGCGGGCAGCTCGTATTCCTCCTGCGGAATACGATAGCGCGCGTCGCGCAGGTCGTCCGGGTCGGCGTAGTCGCCGATGGTCTGGATGCGCAGGCCGAGCTCGCGCAGGCTCTGCTTGTCGCGCTCGAACATCTTCTCCAGCGCATCGCGGCCGGCGCCGTCCTCACCCGCCTCCCGGTAGCCCGAGACGGCGGTGAAGACGGTGTCCTTGGTCAGCCCGATCTGCGTCGACATGAGCGCCACGGTGAGGTTGACGAGCCGCTCCTCCGGCGGGATGCGGACACGCTGCGCGTCGCCCCCGCTGCGCTTGAGGGCATCACTGTCGGCGGGCACGCCCCCATCCTAGGGGCGCGCGAACCCGCGGCGGCCCGTTACTGGGCGACGGGGGTGCCCGGCGCGTCGATGCCCAGGATATCGAACACGTAGATCTGCGTGCCGCTCTGCCCCGAGGTGCCGGCGGCGGGCGGGACGATGGCCATCACCTGAGACCCGACGGTCTGGTTCACGAGCGCGTCGCGGATGCCCTTGGGCTGCTGGCTCACGGGAAGCGAGACCGGCTGGGTCCCCCACGTGTCGGATGCCACAGTCTTGTCGGACCAGTCGACGACGAGCTCGTGCACGCGCACCTGCGAGTCGCTCTTGACGACCGCGCCCGAGCCGCGCTCGAGCACCTCGATCGTCAGGTTCGTCGGCTCGCCGCCGCTCGGCACGACGACGCCGGGGCGGCCGTCGGGGGCGCGCACCACGGCGGGCATCCCCCAGCCCTGGTTGTAGACGTTCGTGCCGTCGGCCGCGGCGAGGTAGACCTTGCGCACGTCGACGACGGCGACGACGGAGTCGTCCGGCGAGATCCCGAGGGATGCCGCCACACCCTGCCCGAGGCCGCTCGGGGCGAGCGCGGCGACCACGCGGGATCCGGCCGACGCGCATTGCAGCGGCGTGCGCAGACCCGGGAACTGCTTGGTGATCTGCGACAGCTGGAAGACCTGGGTGAGGTCGTTCGAGTAGGAGGTGCGTGCCAGCGGCTTGCCGGTGGTGCCGTCGTAGAACGCGGCATCCACCACGATCATCTGGCTCGAGCTGGTGATGCCCGGGTGGCCGTCGCCGCGGTCGACGGTGCGGTATGCGGTCTTCGGCGCGTGCAGCGGCGTGTGCATCGTCACGGTGGGCGCGGTTCCCGGCTGGCCCTTGACGGTGACCAGGCTCGTCACGGCGGGATCCGAATCCGCCACCGGGGTGCACGACGACGCGGGTGCGGAGGAGCACCCGACGAGGGTCACGGCAGCAAGGCCCAGGACGGCGATGACGGCGGGAAGTTTGCGCACCGGTTCAGTCTATGCGGAAGGCGAAAGGGCCTCAGTCGCGGCCGTCCCCCGCATCGTCGCCCGATCCGGCATCCCGCGCGCGCACCACACCGGCCGCCGCGCGCTCGGCGTCGCGCAGGCGCTTGCGGAGGTTCTTGTCGGTGATCTGCCGGTCGCCGACGGCGCCGGGGGTCCACAGTTCGACGTCCTCGTCGCCGTATGCGGTCTTACGGACGGCCCGCTTGCGCACGTCCGGCGGCATCGCGCCGGGAGCGAGGCGACGGGCGGAGACGAGGAAGCCGGTGTGCGCCACCATGCGGTGGTCGGGGCGCACCGCCAGGCCCTCGACGTGCCAGCCGCGCAGCATCGTCTCGTTCGCCTCGGGTTCGGTGAACAGGCCGGTGCCGCGCAGGTATTCGGCGACGCGGCTCAGCTGCGTGGCGGTCGCGACATAACAGGTGACCACGCCGCCGGGCGTGAGCGCGTCGGCGACGGCGTCGATGCAGTCCCACGGCGCGAGCATGTCGAGCACGACCCGGTCGACGGAGCCCGGCTCCACGGTCTGCGGCAGGGTCTCGGCGAGATCGCCCAGCGTGATCGACCAGTTCGCCGGCGTCGTGCCGAGGAACGTCGTGACGTTGGCCCGGGCGACGTCGGCGAACTCGTCGCGGCGCTCGAAGGACAGCAGACGTCCCTCCCGGCCGACGGCTCGCAGCAGCGACAGCGAGAGGGCACCGGAGCCCACCCCGGCCTCCACGACGACGGCGCCCGGGAAGACGTCGGCCTGCGCGATGATCTGCGCGGCATCCTTCGGGTAGACGATCGCGGCGCCGCGCGGCATCGAGAGCACGAAATCGCGCAGCAGCGGGCGCAGGGCCAGGTACTCGGAGCCGCCGCTGTTCTCGACGACCGAGCCGTCGGGCAGGCCCACCAGGATGTCGTGCTTGAGCACGCCGTGGTGGGTGTGCAACTCGCCGCCCTCGGTGAGCGTGACGGTGTGCAGGCGTCCCTTCGGCCCGGTCAGCTGCACGCGGTCGCCGTAGCGGAACGGGCCCGACGGGCGCAGGGCGGGGTCAGACATGACGGGCCTTTCGGGGGTTCGCGTGCAGCTCGGCGAGGTCGTCGGCGGTGCGGCCGTCGAGGGTCGGCCACACCGCGTGCGCCCCCGTGCCGACGAGCGACACCTGCATGGGCACGCCGAGGGAGGTCGCGCCGGACGCGACCGCGGCACGCAGGCCGTTGGGCGAGTCCTCGATGGCGACGCAGTCGGCCGGGTCGACGCCGAGCGCGGCGCACGCCTGCAGGTACGGGTCGGGGTAGGGCTTGGGGCGCGTCGCGTCGTCGCCCGCGATCACCGTGTCGAAGGCGTCCGGACCGATGAGCTCGGCGATGCTCAGGGCCATGCGCCGCAGCGACATCGTCACGAGAGCGGTCTTGACCCCGCGGGCGCGCAGGTCTGCGAGCAGCTCGCGGGCTCCCGGACGGAAGGGAACGCCGTCGCGGGCGAGGGATGCCATCACCTCGGCTGTCAAATGGTTCACGATGGCGTCGGCCGTCATCTGCACGCCCGCATCCTGCAGCACCCGAGCCGCGTCGTGCAGGCCGAGACCGACCAGGCGCAGCGCGTCTTCGTGCGTCCAGGTGCCGCCGTGACTCTCGACGAGCGGTATCTCGGCCGCCATCCACAGCGGCTCGGTGTCGACCAGGGTGCCGTCCATGTCCCACAGAACGGCGGCGGGCAAGGGCGCGGAAGTCACCGCACCATGCTACCGGCGCGCTCGACGCCGCCCCGGTCAGGCCCGGATGACCCCGAGCGACAGCAGCACCAGCAGGGTGGCCCCGAGCGCGATGCGGTAGATCACGAACGGCAGGAAGCTGTGCCGGGAGATCCACTTCATGAAGAAGGCGATGACGGCGAGTCCGACGCCGAAGGCGACGACGGTGGCGACCAGCGTCTCGGGCATGGTGAAGATCTCGGCGACGGGATGCTTGAGCGTCTTGTACAGCTCGAAGAGACCGCTCGCGAAGACGGCCGGGACGGCGAGGAGGAACGCGTAGCGGGCGGCATCCGCACGCTTGTATCCGAGCAGCAGTCCGGCGGTGATCGTGCCGCCGGAGCGGGAGACGCCGGGGATCAGCGCCAGCGACTGCGCCAGGCCGTACACGATGCCGTGTCCGACGGTGAGGTGGTCGATCGTGCGCCGCTGGGCGCCAATCATGTCGGCGATGCCGAGGATGACGCCGAACACGATGAGGGTGCCCGCGATGATCCACAGCGACCGCAGCGTCGTCTCGATCTGGTTCTGGAACAGCAGGCCGAGGACGGCGATCGGGATCGTTCCGATGATGATCATCCATCCGAGCCGCGCGTCGGGGTCGTTGCGCGGGATGCGGCCGAACAGCGCGCGGAACCAATGCCCGACGATGCGCGTGATGTCGCGCCAGAAGAATACCAGCACGGCGGTCTCGGTGCCCAGCTGCGTGATCGCGGTGAAGGCGGCCCCGGGGTCCTCTGCACCGGGGAGGAACACCCCGACGATGCGCAGGTGAGCACTCGACGAGATCGGCAGGAACTCGGTCAGCCCCTGGACGAAGCCGAGGAAGATCGCCTCGAGGAAGTGCATGCGGTGTCCTTCGGGTCAGGCGGTCAGCAGCAGATCGGTGAGCACGCGCTGCCCGAACACGAGCGTATCCAACGGCACGCGCTCGTCGACACCGTGGAACATGCCGGTGAAGTCGAGGTCGGCGGGCAGGCGCATGGGCGCGAATCCGTACCCGATGATGCCGAGCTCGGACAGCGCCTTGTTGTCGGTGCCCCCGCCGAGCAGGTACGGGATGACGGGCGCGTCCGGATCGTGGCGGTGCAGGCAGGCCGCCATCGCATCGACGAGGTCTCCGGAGCTCGGCGCCTCGAGCCCGACGGCCTGCACGACGATCTCGACCTCGACGTCGTCCCCGACGATGCGCCGGATCTCCGCCAGCGTCTGCTGTTCGCGGCCGGGCAGAGTGCGCACGTCGATCAGGGCCTCGGCCCGGTCCGGGATCACGTTGTGCTTGTAACCCGCGGTGAGCCCCGTCGGGTTCGTGGTGGTGCGCAGGCTCGAGCGGAGGAACCGCGCCGCGGGTCCGGCTTCTGCGGCGAGTGCGTCGGGATCGGTGATGTCCGCGTCGGCGAGTCCCGCCAGTCCTTCGAGGGTGCGCGCAGTCGTCGCCGTCAGCTCGACCGGCCAGGGCGTGCGGCCGAGGGCGGCGACCGCCTCACTCAGCCGGGTGACGGCGTTGCGGGGGTGCACCCCGCTCCCGTGGCCCGCCTGCCCGCGGGCGATGAGCTTCAGCCAGAGGAGTGCCTTCTCGCCGGTCTGCAGCAGGTAGGCGCGCTTCTCGCCGACCATGATCGAGTAGCCGCCGACCTCGCTGATCGCCTCGGTCGCGCCGGCGAACCACTCCGGCCGGTTCCGCACGACGAGGGACGAGCCCTCGACGCCTCCGTTCTCCTCGTCCGCGAAGAACACGACGATGAGGTCACGGGACGGGCGTCGCCCGGATCGCACGAGATCGGCGACCGAGGTGAGGATCATGGCGTCCATGTTCTTCATGTCCACGGCGCCGCGCCCCCACAGCATCCCGTCGCGGATCTCCCCGGCGAACGGGTCCACCGACCAGTCCTCGGCCATCGCGGGCACGACGTCGAGGTGGCCGTGCAGCACGAGGGCGGGACGCTCCGGGTCGGCACCGGGGAGGCGCACCATCACGTTCGTGCGCCGGTCGATCGGCTCGTAGATCTCGGGTTCGAGACCGAGTGCGCGGAGGTAATCGGCCACGTATCCGGCGGCCTCCCGTTCGCCCGCCGCCCGGCCGCCACCCCAGTTCGTGGTGTCGAAGCGGATGAGGTCGCGCGCGACGCGCACCACCTCGGGCAGGTCGGTGAGGTCGGTCATGCGATTCAGGCTATCGGCGCGGATGCCGCGGCCCGGCACGGCACCTCATCCAGCGGCGGAGACCGTTCTGAGCACAGTCGGATCCGTGATAGTGTCGTCTCTCGTTGCGGTGCGAGCCGCACCACCACCTGCGCGGGTGGCGGAATAGGTAGACGCGCTAGCTTGAGGTGCTAGTGCCCGAAAGGGCGTGGGGGTTCAAGTCCCCCCTCGCGCACAGAATGAAGAAGGCCTCCCGTTCGGGAGGCCTTCTTCGCGTGTGCGGGTCGGGATGCCGTCTCAGCGGAGGGTGACGTCGAAGAGCAGGCCGAGCAGATAGGTCACGGCCGCCGCCCCGAACCCGATGGCGAGCTGACGCAGTGCACGGCGCAGCGGCGGGGCACCGGACAGCAGCCCGACCATCGCGCCGGTCGTCATCAGCACTGCGCCGACGAGCAGCAGGGCGAGCAGCACCGCGGCGAGGCCCGACATCCCGAACATCCAGGGCAGCACGGGGATCACGGCGCCGGACGCGAAGAAGCAGAAGCTCGACAGGGCCGCACCCCACGCGCTGCCGATCACGTCGTGGTGGTCGGCGACCGGCACGGGACCGGTGGCCGGGGCCCGGCCGCCGGGCAGCTTCGATGCCTCGATCACGCGGCGCGCCCGGCTCAGAGCCTCGACCTCCGGCATCCCCCGGGTGCGATACACGAGCGCGAGTTCGTTGGCGTCGAGGTCGAGGTTCGGCAGCGCCGCATCGGCGAAATCGCTCGGCTCCGTCGCGGCCAGCAGTTCGCGCTGCGAGCGGACGGACACGAATTCGCCCGCTCCCATCGACAGCGCACCGGCCAGCAGGCCCGCGACGCCGGAGAAAAGCACGATCCTCCCCGACACGCCGGTCGCCCCGATGCCCATCACCAGCGCCAGGTTGGAGACGAGGCCGTCGTTCGCGCCGAAGACCGCGGCACGGAACGTTCCGGACAGGCGCCGCCGGCCGCGGGCGGCGAGTCCTCGCACCACCTCGCGGTGCACCTTCTCGTCTGCGGCCATCGCCGCCGTGGCATGCGGATCGTCGTCGTACGGCGAGCGTCCCTCGGCGTTCTGCGCCAGGGCGAGCACGAAGATCGAGCCGAAGCGCCTCGCCATCCAGCCCAGCAGCCTGGTGTCGAACGAGGCGCGCGGCAGCGACGCCGGCTCGCCGCCGAGCAGTTCCAGCCAGTGCGCCTCGTGGCGGCCCTCCGCGGTGGCGAGGGCACGGAGGATGTCGGCTTCCTCACCGTCGCGGCGTTCGGCGAGCTCGTGGTAGACGCGCGCCTCCGCGCGCTCGTTCACGAGATACTGCGCCCAGCGACGCCGGTCACGGGCGGTCGGGGCTGCGGGCGGCGAGGTCGGCGCAGGCACGCTCAAGGACCCTCCAAAGGGCGACGGCGATCAGGGATGCTTCCACGCTAATCAGGCACGGCACCGCGATCCGCCGATTCGCCGCGATTGCCAGCATTTCGGACCTCCGAAGCGATGGTCGCGCGCAGCGCCCGTTCGCCGTCGCGCATCACCCGGCCGTGAGCCGCGACGAAGACCGGCCGAAGCACGCGCGCCGTCGCATTCATCCAGCGCCGCCGGGTGACGACCTGCCAGCGGATCGTGATGAGCGTCCGGCCGGCCTCCCCGGGTGCGACGTCGATGGAGCCCCGGCCCTCGAGGTCTCCCATGCTCGCCGCGGCGATGCGCACGCCCGACTGCACCTCGGTGATCCGCAGCCGCATGCGCAGCACGTAGCCGAGGCGGCTGCGAACCCGGAAGGTGAGCAGAGCGCCGGGCTCGATCCGGTCGGGCGGATCCGGGACGGTGACGCCGGGCCACCATGACGGGCCGGGCTGCAGCGCGCGCTCGAGCAGCGGCCAGCACTGCGCCGGCGCAGCGGGCACGTCCCATCGGGACTCGAACGCGTACGGGGCGTCCATGAGCCGAGCTTACGAGTGCACGCGCCGGCGCAGCAGGTCGATGCGCGCCTGCAGCTGGGTGACCGTCGCCTGCGGCACGGCCGGTCCGCCGCAGAGACGGCGGAGTTCGGCGTGCACGGCACCGTGCGGCTCCCCGCTCTGTCGCGCGTAGAGCCCGACGAGGCTGTTCAGCAGCTGTCGCTGCTCCTTCAGAGTGCGGTGCAGCGCCTGGGGCGGGGAATCCGTGTGCTCCGTCGCGCCCGGGCTCTGAGCGCCCTCGCGCGCCTCGCGGGCGGTGCGGTGCCGGGTCTGCCGCGCCTGGCGCTGCATCAGCAGCTCGTGCACGTGCTCCGGCTCGAGCAGACCCGGAAGCCCGAGGAACTCCTCTTCCTCGGGCGTGCCGGGCACGGCCAGCTGACCGAACTCGCGGCCGTCGAACATCACCCGGTCGAAGTGCGCCTGCGAGCCGAGCGCCTGGTACGAGAACTCTTCGGTGAGCGCCTCGGATGCGCGCTCCTCGCGCTCGGCGGCATCCATCAGGTCTTCTTCGGCGTTCCACTCGTCGCCGTCGCCCTCCCGGTCGAGGGCGTGGTCGCGCTGCCGCTCGAGCTCGTTCGCGAGCGCGAGCAGCTGCGGCACGTTCGGCAGGAACACGCTCGCCGTCTCGCCGCGGCGCCGGGCGCGCACGAAGCGGCCGATCGCCTGCGCGAAGAACAGCGGCGTCGACGCGCTCGTGGCGTACACGCCGACGGCCAGCCGGGGCACGTCGACGCCCTCGGAAACCATGCGCACCGCGACCATCCAGCGGCTGGTGCCCTGCGAGAAGGCCTCGATGCGGGCGGATGCCTCGGCCTCGTCGGACAGCACCACGGTGGGTCGCTCCCCGCTGATCTCGTGCAGGATCTGCGCGTACGCGCGGGCGGCGGTCTGGTCCGTGGCGATCACGAGGCCCCCGGCATCCGGAACCTGCTCGCGCACCTCCGACAGGCGCCGGTCGGCGGAGCGCAGCACCGCGGGGATCCAATCGCCCTCGGGATCGAGCGCAGTGCGCCAGGCCTGCGAGGTGATGTCCTTGGTGTTGTCCTGGCCGAGCTGGGCCTCCATCTCGTCGCCGGTCTTGGTGCGCCAGCGCATGTGCCCGGCGTAGACGAGGAAGATGACCGGCCGCACCACGCCGTCTTCTAGCGCCCGCCGGTAGCCGTACGCGTAGTCGGTCCGCGAGACGCGGATGCCCTTCTCATCGGGGTGGTACTCGACGAACGGGATCGGCGCCGTGTCGCTGCGGAAGGGCGTGCCCGACAGCAGCAGCCGGCGCGTGGCGCGCCGGTACGCGTCGCGCAGCGCATCGCCCCAGCTGAGCGCATCGCCGCCGTGGTGCACCTCGTCGAGGATCACGAGCGTGCGCTTCTCGAGGATGAGGTGCTCGTGCACGGACGACTTCACCGCGACCTGAGCGTAGGTGACGGCGACGCCCTGGTAGTGGCGCGCGGGGCTCGTATGCCGGTTGCTGAACTCCGGGTCGATGCGGATGCCGACCCGCGCCGCGGCATCCGCCCACTGCGTCTTGAGGTGCTCGGTGGGCGCGACGACCACGATGCGATCGACGATGCGGCGGCGCAGCAGCTCACTCGCCAGCCGCAGCGCGAAGGTGGTCTTGCCGGCGCCGGGGGTCGCCGCGGCGAGGAAGTCGCGGGGCCCCGATCCGATGCCGTCGGGACCGTCGAGGCTGAAGTACAGGTCGAGCGCCTCGGCCTGCCAGGCACGCAGTCGCTGCGCGGTGCCCCACGGAGCGCGCTGGGGATACGACGGGGAGAGATGCTCGGCGGCGAAGCTCGCATGGCGTCCGTCGGCGGGGCCGGTGAGAGGGGCGACGGCGTCGAGCTCTGCGGCATCCAATGTCATCGGCATCCTCCCCTCGTGCACGCCCGAACAACCCTAAGGGAGGCGTACGACATCGACCCTCGGGTTACTCTGAGAGGCGGTCGGTCGCCGAGGAGGAACATGCTGGAAACGCCGGAGTCCCGGACCCCCTTCGTGGGCAACGGCGAGCCTCACCCGTGGCATCGTTACGTCGCGATCGGCGACTCGTTCACGGAGGGCGTGGGCGATCCCGAGCCGAGGCTGCCGAACGGCTGGCGGGGCTGGGCCGACCGCGTGGCGGAGGTGCTGTCCGCCGGTTCCGACGACTTCGCGTATGCGAACCTGGCGGTGCGCGGAAAGCTCATCCGGCAGATCCTCGACGACCAGATCGAGCCCGCGCTGGCGCTGCGCCCCGACCTCATCACGCTCTCGGCGGGCGGCAACGACGTGATCCGTCCCGGGCACGACCCGGACACCGTCGGCGCGCTGTTCGAGGATGCCGTCGCCCGCCTGTCGCGGGACGGTGCCACGATCGTCGTCTTCACCGGCATCGACACCGACTTCACGCCCGTCTTCCGCGGCATCCGCGGCAAGATCGCCATCTACAACGAGAACATCCGCGGCATCGCCGACCGATACGACTGCATCGTCGCCGACCAGTGGGCGCTGAAGTCGGTTCAGGACGAGCGGTTCTTCAGCGACGACCGTCTGCACATGAATCCGCTCGGCCACCACGAGGTCGCGCGGATGGTGCTGCGGGCGCTGAACGTGCCCAACGACCTGCAGCCGATGCGTCCCGATCCACTGCCCGCGCGCGGCTGGCGAGAGGCGCGGGCGGGCGACCTGGTGTGGGCCCGGGAGTACTTCGTGCCGTGGGTGCTGCGACGCCTCCGCCACCAGTCCAGCGGCGACCACATCCTGCCGAAGCGACCCGACGCGGCGCCCGTGC
>DATMTQ010000008.1:0-4169 GCA_035564095.1 Microbacterium sp.
GTGCGCGTCCGTACCGGCGGACGCGGCGCCCGCGGCGACGGCGGCATCCAGCCCATAGCCCGGATCACCGCACACCAGCGCACCGAGCCGTCGCGCCTCGGCCGCCGTCTGTGCATCGTCGGTCACCACGACCACGCGAGCCGCGGCGGTCGCAGCCTCGATGGTGTCCAGGGCGATGGCCCGCGCCAGCCGCTCACGGCCGACGCCGGGCACGCGGAGCCGGGACTTGCCGTGCGCGGCCGGCTTGACGGGGATGATCACCGTCCAGAGGGCTGGCCGTTTCGTCTCGCTACGCTCGCTCAACGACCGATCAGGGGTTTCGCTCAACGACCGATCGCCCCGTACCGGTCGCGCAGGCGGGGAAGGATGTCGCGCGCGTACAGCCCGAGGAACTCGGCCTGATCGAAGCCGGGGTCGTGGAACACCAGGTGACGAAAGCCCATGTCGATGTATCGGCCGATCTGCTCGACGTGCTCGTCCGGGTCGGTCGACACGATGAACCGGGATGCCACACGTTCGATCGGCAGCTCGGCGGCGAGCCGCTGCATCTCGATCGGGTCGTGCACGTCGCGCTTCTCCTCGGGCGACAGCGCGAGCGGAGCCCAGAACCGCGTCTTCTCCAGCGCCACCTCGCGATCGGGGTGGTACGAGACCTTGACCTCCATGAGCGTGTCGACGTCGGCGGCATCCCGCCCGCCCTTGGCGAGCCCGTCGGCGAGGGCCGGCAGCAGGGTCTCCTCGTACAGCGACGCGTCCTTGCCCGAGGTGGTGATATAGCCGTCCGCGATCCGTCCGGCCAGGCGGGTCGCTGCGGGGCCGGACGCCCCGATGTAGATCGGCACCCCGTTCGCCGGCCGGTCGTAGACGGTGGCATCCTTCACCGAGTAGTAGGTGCCGTCGAACGTGACCCGCTCGCCGGCCCACAGTTCGCGCATGAGGGTGATCGCCTCCTTCATGCGCTGGAAGCGCTCCGGCGGCTCCGGCCAGTCGAGCCCGAGCGTCACCTCGTTGAGGGCCTCGCCGGTGCCGACGCCGAGCACGACGCGGTCCGGGTACATGACTGCGAGGGTGGCGAACGCCTGCGCGATGACGGCCGGGTGGTAGCGGAACGTCGGGGTGAGCACGGAGGTGCCGAGGATGACCCGCGATGTCCGCGCGCCCAGCGCGCCGAGCCACGGCAGCGCCGCCGGGGCATGCCCGCCGTCGTGCATCCAGGGCTGGAAGTGGTCCGACACCCACACGGAGTCGAAGCCGTCCACCTCGGCGCGCACGCCGAACTCGATGAGCTCGTTCGGGCCGAACTGCTCGCTCGACGCCTTGTATCCCAGTCGCAGCATCAGGTGCCTTTCTCTTCGTACGAGACCAGCTCCGCGCCCCGGCCCTTCACGGGGGAGAGGAACTCGGATCCGTCGGATCCGCGCAGGTGCTGGCGGAACGCGTCGACGGTGCCCGGCCACAGCAGGGTCAGCCGGCCGGAGCGGTCGTCGACGTACCAGTTGCGGCATCCGCCGGAGATCCACGGGGTGGATGCCGCCGCCCGGTCGATGTCGGCGGTCCAGCTCGCCTCGGCGGCGGGGTCCAGGCGCAGCACGCCGTCGCGGCCGGTGACGGTGCGGGCCAGGTACGCGGCCTGCTCCTCGAGCATGAGCACCGACGAGTTGTGACCGAGCGCCGCGTTCGGGCCGTCCAGCACGAAGAGGTTCGGGAAGCCGGACACCACGGTCGACGCGTAGGCCGTCATGCCGCGGTCCCAGTGCGCGGCGAGGGTCGTGCTCTCGCCGGTGACCAGGGTGGCGTAGGGCTGCTGCGTCGATGCGAACCCGGTCGCCAGCACGAGCGCGTCGACGTCGTGGCGGGCCCCGGATGCGGCCACGAGGGTGCGCCCGTGCACGGATGCCAGGGCGGATGCCTCCAGCCGGATGCGGCCGGACGACACAGCCGGGTAGAAGTCGTCGGACAGCAGCACCCGCTTGCAGCCGAACGCGTAGTCGGGGGTCAGCACGCGCCGCAGCTCCGGATCGGGCACCTGCGCCGCGAGGTGCGCCAGCGCGACGGCCCGGGCCTCGGCCGCGGCGCGCAGGTCGCCGGAGCGGGACGCGTGCCGCGCCTCGCCCTCGAGGTACAGGTCGTCGCGCACCTCTTCGAGCAGCAGCGGATCGGCGGCGAACGCGGCCCGTTCCGCGGCGCTGTACGCGCGGTCGTCGCGGGGGACGATCCACGCCGGGGTGCGCTGGAACAGCGTGACGTCCGCCGTCTCGGCGAGAGTCGGCGCGAGCTGGATCGCGGACGCCCCGGTGCCGACCACCCCGACCCGGAGCCCCGCGAGCTCGGCGGTGTGGTCCCAGCGCGACGAGTGGAAGATCGGGCCGGGGAACGACTCCAGCCCGGGCAGCTCCGGGATCGCCGGCTCGGTCAGCCGGCCGCACGCGAGCACGAGCACGTCGGCCTCGATCGCGTCGAGCCGCACCCCGCCGGTGCGCACGTGCCAGGTCTCGGTGCCGGCATCCCACTCGGCGCCGAGCATCGCGGTGCCGAACACCGGTCGGATGCCCTCGCGCGAAGCGACCCCCTCGAGGTAGCCGCGGATCTCGGCGCCGCGTGCGTACACGTGCGACCAGTCCGGGTTGGGATGCGCCGCGAACCCGTACAGGTGGCTCGGCACGTCGCACGCGACGCCGGGGTACGTGTTGTCGCGCCAGGTGCCGCCGAGGGACGCCGCCCGCTCGATGACCAGCACGTCGTCCACGCCGGCGCGGCGCAGCGCCATCGCGGCGCCGATCCCGGCGAACCCGGCCCCGACCACGAGCACCTCGACCCGTTTCGTCTCGGGCGCGCTTCGCGCGGCCTCGCTCAACGACCGGTTCATAGCCCACCGGTCGTTGAGCGAGCGGATGGGCCCCCGCGCCCGGTGGCTCCGCGCGGCGCGTCAGCGACGCGTGGAGGGGGCGTGGGGAGAGTCGAAACGCCATGCCCTTCGTGCTCGACGTTGCGGTAGTCGGTGGTGCGCTGCCGGAACGGACGGCGCAGGTGCGCCGCGAGGCGCTCGGCATCCGCGAGCGGGAGTTCGAGACCGTGCTCGATGCCGGCATCCGGCTTGACGCGCCCGTCGAGCAGCGTGCCGCCGAGGTCGTCGCCGCCGGACTGCAGAAGCACGGCGGACGTCTCCCGTCCGACACGGGTCCACGGGATCTGGATGTGCCCGATCGAGCCCGACAGCAGCAGCCGGGACACCGCGACCATCGCCCGGTGCTCGTCGATCGCCGCGCGGCCCGCCACGAGCGGCACCCCGCCCGCCGGGCCCGGCAGCGGGATCGGCACGAACTCGCGGAAACCCCCGGTCAGCGACTGGATGCGCCGCAGCTCCCGCAGGTGCGCGATGCGCTCCGCGGCGGTCTCGACGTGCCCGTAGAACAGCACGCTCGTCGAGGAGAATCCGGCGCGATGCGCGGCGACGATCGCCTCGGTCCAGCGGTCGATCTCCAGGTCGCCCGGCGCGACGAGACCGCGAACGCGCTCGGAGAGCACCTTGACGCCGGTGCCGGGGACCGTGTCGACGCCGGCATCCTTCAACTGCTGCAGAGCCTGCGCGAGCGGGATGCCGGTGCGATCGGCGAGATCGCAGACGTCCTGCGGGCGGAAGGCGTGCAGATGGATGCGCGGCGTCGCCGTCTTGATCGTGCGTGCGAGGGCGACGTAGCCGGCCGGATCCTCGGCCTCCGGCAGCCGGCCCTGCACGCACAGCTCGGTGGCGCCGAGCTCCTGGGCGTCCACAGCGATGATCGCCGTCTCCGCGAGCGTGAACTCGTCCGCCGCGGCGGGATGCGCCCGCAGTCCGGTGGAGGTGAGGTTGCGGTTGACGACGATGCTGACAGCCTCGCCGACCGTATAGCGCCGCACGTCGTCCGCGACCGCGGTGAGCGCGTCGAGGTCCGGGCCGGTCGCGGCGAGCAGGGCGGTCCACTCGGCGTCGTCGAGCGATGCCGGGTCTTCGGCCGCGCGTTCGGCGAAGGCGCGGATCCGGCCGTCGGAGCGCGCGGCCGGCCGGCTCCCGCCGGCATCCGCGTCGGCGAGATCAGGCGCGTCGGCGAGATCAGGCGATCGGAGCGCTCCATCGGCCTGATTCCGCCGACCTGCCTGATCTGGCGTGCGGCCGGATGCCGGGGCGGCGG
>DATMTQ010000009.1:0-24302 GCA_035564095.1 Microbacterium sp.
GGTCTCACGCGCGGTGGGCAGCGCCGCGTCGGGATCGCCGTCCTGCGCGCGGATCATGCGGCGCCACGCGTCCATGGCCCGGCCGTCGGCGAGAGCGGCCTCGACGTCGGCGTCGGGCTGCCCGGCCAGGGCCAGCATCTCGCGGGCGAGGGCGACCGTGAGCGCGACGACGTCGGCGGGCCCGCCTCCGGCGAGCACCTCGACCGATTCGCGCACCTCGTTCGCGTTGCCGATCGCGAGACCGAGCGGCGTGTCCATGTCGGTGAGCAGCGCCGTCGTCGCGACGCCGGAATCGGTGCCGAGCTCCACCATCGTGCGTGCCAGCTCGCGGGCCCGGTCGAGGTCGTGCATGAACGCGCCGGAGCCGAATTTCACGTCGAGCACGAGGGCGGCCGTGCCCTCGGCGATCTTCTTGGACATGATGCTCGACGCGATGAGCGGGATCGCCTCCACGGTGCCGGTGACGTCGCGCAGCGCGTACAGCTTCTTGTCGGCGGGGGCGAGCCCCGAGCCGGCCGCGCAGATCACCGCGCCGACGTCCTGCAGCTGGGCGGTGAGCTCGGCGTTGGTCAGCGCCGCGCGCCAGCCCGGGATCGACTCGAGCTTGTCGAGGGTGCCGCCGGTGTGCCCGAGCCCGCGGCCGGACAGCTGCGGCACGGCGACCCCGAAGGATGCCACCAGCGGCGCGAGCGGCAGGGTGATCTTGTCCCCCACGCCCCCGGTCGAGTGCTTGTCGACGGTCGTCTTGCCGAGGCGGGCGAACGACATCCGCTCCCCCGACCTGATCATCGCGTCGGTCAGCACGCGGATCTCGGCGCGCGTCATGCCCCGCAGCAGCACCGCCATTGCGAACGCCGCCATCTGCGCGTCCGAGACGTATCCGCGCGTGTAGGCGTCGACCATCCAGCGCAGCGCGTCCTCCGGCACGTCGCCCCCGTCGCGCTTGGCCCGGATCACGTCGACGGCGTCGAACGCCTCACTCACCGGGCCGGTCCCTGAGCTTGTCGTTGATCCCTGAGCTTGTCGAAGGGCTCCAGATCGCGCGGGCCGAAGGCGTCGGGCAGCACCTCGTCGATGGTGCGGATCCCGGAGACGGTCCACAGCAGCATCCCGGGCAGGGCGTGCTCGAACAGCAGCTGACGGCAGCGCCCGCACGGCATGATGATCTCGCCGTCGGCGTTGACGCACACGAACGCGACGAGCTGCCCGCCGCCGGACATGTGCAGCTCCGACACCAGCCCGCACTCCGCGCACAGTGTCAGGCCGTACGACGCGTTCTCGACGTTGCAGCCGCGGATGACGCGGCCGTCCGACACCAGCGCTGCCGCGCCCACTTTGTAGCGCGAGTACGGAACGTAGGCGTTCCGCATGGCTTCGGCGGCTGCGCCGCGTAGTTCGTCCCAGTCGATGTCGGTCATGTCATCCCTTGATGTACGGTTTGCCGTCGGCCGCGGGTGCCCGGATCTGGCCGGCGAAGCCGACGACCGCGAGGATCGTCACGACGTACGGCAGCATGAGCATGAACTCGGACGGGATCGGGGTGCCGAGCACGTTGAGCAGGTTCTGCAGGTTCTGGGCGAAGCCGAACAGCAAGGCCGCGAGCGTGGCCCGGATCGGGTCCCAGCCGCCGAAGATCACCGCGGCGAGGGCGATGAAGCCGAGTCCCGCAGTCATGTCCTTGGTGAAGTTGGGCACTGAGACGAGCGTGAAGTAGGCGCCGCCGATGCCGGCGATCGCACCGGCGAGCAGCACGTTCCAGAAGCGGGTCGGGTTGACCTTGATGCCGACCGTGTCGGCGGCTTTGGGGTGCTCGCCGACCGCGCGCAGGCGCAGGCCCCACCGGGTGCGGTACAGCGCCCAGGACACGACGGCGACCACGACGTACATGAGGTAGACGAGGAACGTCTGGTTGAACAGCACGGGGCCGAGGATGGGGATGGCGGACAGCACCGGGATCGCGACCGGCTGGAACGGGGTGGGGCTGTTCAGCGCGGCCGCGTCGTTGGCGAGGACGGCCGTGTAGAGGAAGCCGGTCAGACCCGAGACCAGCACGTTGAGCACGACGCCGACGATCACCTGGTCGACGAGGTATCTGATCGCGAACGCGGCCAGCACGAACGCGACCAGGACGCCGCCGATCATCGCGCCGACCAGGCCGACGAACGGGTTCCGGGTGAGGCTGCCCAGCACCGTCGCGGTGAAGGCTCCGAGCAGGAACTGACCCTCGATGGCGACGTTCACGACGCCGGCGCGTTCGCCGATCACACCGCCGAGCGCACCGAAGATGAGCGGCACCGCGAGGGACAGCGACCCGCCGAGCAGACCCACCACCGGGACGGCGGCGCTGGAGTCGGCGCCCGACCACGTGAGGAAAGCGAACATCGCGAGCAGCGCGTACACGATCGTCAGCCACAGAGGCGTCGGCCGGTAGCCCCACGCCCCCCACAGCGACCACAGTGCGAGCAGTGCCGCGATCGCCCACGAGGTCCACAGGGCGGGCTGCGCGGGCAGATCGATCGAGCCGAGCTTGATCACATCGCCGCTCTCCGCCAGGCGGTACAGGGTGTCGCCGTGCGCGGGCGCGGCGAGGAAGAGGATCGCCAGCAGCACCGCGATCACGAGCAGCGTGACGGGGACCTTGAGTTTGCGCACCTGGACGACGGCGAGGTGGACGGTGCCGTCGTCGGCGGTCTGCGCCTGCGTGAGCGTCATGCCGTCGCCTCCTTCTTGGCGGCCTTCTTCGTCGCCTTGCGCACGGCTTTCGCTCTCTTCTCGGCCTCGTCCTTGGGCAGGCCGAAGATCGTGCGCACGAGCGGCGGCGCGGCGATGAACAGCACGATCAGCGACTGCACGACCAGCACGATGTCGACCGGGATGCCCTGCAGCGCCTGCATCGTGAACGAACCCGCCTTGAGCGCGCCGAACAGCAGCCCGGCGAACAGGGTGCCCCACGCGCGGCTGCGGCCGAGCAGGGCGACGGTGATGGCGTCGAACCCGATGCCCGCGTCGATGTTCCCGTCGAAGCCGCTGGTGATCGTGCTCTGGATCTGGATCATGCCCGCCAGACCCGCCAGGGCGCCGGCGAACAGCATGGCGTAGATGTACGTGCGCGGCACGCTGATGCCGGCGGCGCGCGCCGCGTTCGGATTCTCGCCGACGGCCCGCATGCGGAAGCCGAGGCTGGAGTGCTCGATCAGCCACCAGACCACGAGCGTCGCGACGAGCACCACCGGGAACGCCCACGTGAGCTGCGGGAAGTCCGGACCGAACAGCGCCGGGAACTGCGCGTTCTGCGGCGTCGCCGCCGAGATCGGCTGGTTGGTGCCGGGCTTCTGCAGGATGCCGGGGATCCGCACCATCCACGACACCAGGTAGAACGCGATGTAGTTGAGCATGATCGTGAGGATCACCTCGTGCGCGCCGGTGCGGGCCTTCAGCACGCCCACGATGCCGCCCCAGATCGCGCCGCCGATGACGCCCGCGATGAGCGTGATCGGCAGCTGCACCACCATCGGCAGGTTCAGGTGGAAGGTCAGCAGCGCCGAGACCGCGCACGCGATGAGCATCTGACCGCGCGCACCGATGTTGAACAGGCCGACGCGGAACGCGAGCGCGACGCCCAGCGCCGCCGCGGTGAGCGGGGCCGCGAATCCCAGGGTGCTCGTCAGCGGCCGGATCGCTCCAGTGAAGGTCGATGCGTTGAAGTTGAGGATCGAGCCCTGGAACAGCGCGATGTAGCCGCCGGAGACCGCGCTCCACGCCGCACCGAGCGTGTCGCCGGGCCGGGCGAAGAAGTACCCGGCGGCCTTCTGCACGCCCGGGTCGGTGATCGCGATGAGGATGCCGCCGACGATCATCGCCAGCACGATCGCGAGGATCGTCGTGACGACGTTGCCGCGCATGATCTCGCGCAGGACGATGTTCTGCCGAGGCGGCGGGGACACGTCGCCGGATGCCGCGGTCTTCGCAGCCGCCGTCGCGGCGGCCGCGTCCGATTGGACGGCCAGACTCTGTTCGGGATCGGCGGGCACCGGAGGGGCGGTGCGGGGGTCGTCGCTGCTCATGCGGCATCCTCTTCGGGCAGTTCTCCGGCCATCATCAGACCGAGGGTGTCGCGGGACGTGTCGCCGGGCACGATGCCGACGATCCCGCCCCGGTACATGACCGCGATGCGGTCGGCGAGGGCGGCGACCTCGTCGAGCTCGGTGGACACCACGAGCACCGGGATGCCGGCGTCGCGGGTCTCGATGATGCGCTTGTGGATGAATTCGATCGACCCCACGTCCACGCCACGGGTCGGCTGGGACGCCAGCAGGAGCTTCAGGTCGCGGGTCAGCTCGCGGGCGATGACGACCTTCTGCTGGTTGCCGCCGGACAGGGCGCCGGCAGGGGTCTGCGGACCCTGCGTGCGGATGTCGAACTCGACGATCCGCGCCTTCGCGAACTCGTCGAGGGTGGCGCGGTTGATGGTGCCGGCGGAGCTGAACGCGGGGTCGCTGGACCGGTCGAGGATGAGGTTCTCGGCGACCGAGAACCCGCCCACCAGACCGTCCTCGTTGCGGTCCTCGGGCACGAAGCCCACGCCCGCATCCAGCACACCGCGCACGCTGCGCCCCACCAGCTCGACCCCGTCCAGGCGGATGGTTCCGGTGACGCCGGAGTGCAGACCCATGATGGCCTCGGTGAGCTCGGTCTGACCGTTGCCCTGGACACCCGCGACCGCGACCACCTCGCCGGGGCGCACGTCGAACGAGATGCTGTCCACGAGCACCGCGCCGTCGTGCGACAGCACCCGCAGATCGCGCACCTCCAGACCGCCGGAAGGCTTCACCCGCGGGGGATCCTTGTGCACGGTCAACTCCACGGCACGACCCACCATCATCGAGGCCAGCTCGGTGTTGGACGACTTCGGGTCGGCCTTGCCGACCACCTTGCCGAGCCGGATCACGGTGATGCGGTCGGCCACCTCGCGCACCTCGCGCAGCTTGTGCGTGATGAACACGATCGACGTGCCCTCATCGCGCAACTGACGCATGATCCCCATCAGCTCGTCGGTCTCCTGCGGCGTCAGCACCGAGGTGGGCTCGTCGAACACCAGCACTTTCGCGTCGCGCGAGAGCGCCTTGATGATCTCCACCCGCTGCTGCACACCCACCGGCAGGTCGCCGACGATCGCGTCCGGGTCGACCTCGAACCCGAAGCGCTTCGCGACATCCCGCACGTGCTTGCGCGCGGCGGCGAGATCGAGCGACCCGAGGGCCCTGGTCTGCTCGTGGCCGAGCATCACATTCTCCGCGACCGTGAACACCGGCACGAGCATGAAGTGCTGGTGCACCATCCCGATGCCGGCCGCCATGGCGTCGCCGGGGCCGCGGAAGTGGTGCGGCACGTCGTCGAGGAGGATCTCGCCCTCCTCCGCCTGATACAGGCCGTACAGGACGTTCATCAGGGTGGACTTGCCCGCGCCGTTCTCGCCCAGCAGGGCGTGGATCTCCCCCGGTTGGACGGTCACGTCGATGTGGTCATTGGCCGTGAACGACCCGAAGCGCTTCGTGATCCCACGCAGCTCGAGCTTCATAGTGTGCACCCTATCCGCTAGGTACGACGTCGTGTGAGGGTGGGCGAACAGCGTGAAGCGACGACCGAAGTCGCCGCTTCAGGCTGTCTGCCGGAGTGCCGTCAGTTGGACGAAGCCGCCTTGGGGGTGGCCTTCGACTGGACGACGATCGAGCCGTCGATGATCTTCTGCTGCAGCGACTTCAGCTCGTCGGTGAGGCCCGCGGGCAGCTTCGACGTGAAGTCGTGGAACGGCGACAGGCCCACGCCGCCGTTCTTCAGCGTGCCGATGTAGGTGGTCGGGTCGAACTTGCCGGAGGCGCCGGCCATGACCGCGTCGTGCACGGCGACGTCGATGCGCTTCATGATCGACACCAGCACGATGTCCTTGACGCTGGGGTCGGCGAGCACGAAGTCGCTGTCGACGCCGAGCATGACGGTGCCCTTGCTGCTGTCGCGGATGGCCGCGGCCGCGCTCAGGTAGATCGGACCGCCGACGGGCAGGATGACATCGGTGCCCTGGTTGAGGATGCCCTGTGCGGTCTGCTTGGCGGTGTCGTTGGCCTGGAAGGCGCCGGTGAACGAGCCCTTCTGGGTGGCCACGTTCCAGCCGAACGTCTGCACCTTCTTGCCCTTGTCGGCGTTGAACTTGTTGACGCCGTCGACGAAGCCGTCCATGTAGATGGTCACCGGCGGGATCTGCATGCCTCCGAAGGTGCCGACCTTGTCGGTGCCGTGCGCGTCGGACCACGCCGCGGCCGCATAGCCGCCGAGGTACGCCGCCTGCGCGGTGTCGAACAGCAGCGGCTTGATGTTCGGGGCATCCGTCTTGCCGTCGTTGTTGGCGTCGGCCGGGTCGTCGACGATCGCGTAGTCGATCTTCGGGTTCGCCTTGGCCGACGCGATGGTCGCGGCCGACAGGTTGAAGCCCACCGAGACGATGTAGGTGCAGCCGCCCGCGACGAGGGCCTGCATGTTCGGGGTGTAGTCGCTGGCCGACTTGGAGGTGACCTGCCGGAACGCGATGCCGCCGAGGTCCTTCGCGGCCTGCTGCATGCCGGTCAGCGCCGCCTCATTGAAGGAGTGGTCGTTGAAACCGCCGCTGTCGGAGACGATGCAGGGCTTGAAGCCGGCGGCGGCCTTGGACCCCGAGCCGGTGGGGTTCGACGTGGGTGCGGCGCCGCACCCGGCGAGGGCGAGGATCAGACCGGCGGCGGCGGAAAGGCCGACGAGCCTGCGGGTGGTCGAGATGGTCACTCATTCCTCCACATGACGAAAGATGACCGCGGATTTCGCGGTTGAACCATCTGACGGTACCCAGTCTCACGCGCGTCCGCACGCATTTCTCATCAACAGGCAGGAATGGTTACCAACCCGAGACCGACGACCGGGGCATCCGCGGTCTACAGCACGTCGCCGCGTCCGTTGAGCTTGAGCGCGTCGACCACGCCCTTGACCCGCTGTGCGTTCTGGCTCGTGGTCACCAGCAGCGCGTCCGGAGTGTCGACCACGACGATGTCCTTCACGCCGATCAGGCTGATGACGCGGCTGGTCTGGCTGACGACGATGCCGCTGGCGGCATCCGACAGCACCCGCGCGTTCTCGCCGAGGATGGCGAGGTCGTTCTTGCGCCCGCTCGAGTTGAGCTTCGCGAGGCTCGCGAAGTCGCCGACGTCGTCCCAGTCGAAGTGGCCGGGGATGACGGCGAGCCTGCCGGCTGCAGCGACCGGCTCGGCGACGGAGTAGTCGATCGCGATCTTCTTCAGGCCCGGCCAGATGCGGTCCACCGCCGGTCCGCGCCGGTCCCGGTCGTCCCAGGCCTCGGCGAGCTCGACAAGCCCCGCATGCAGAGCGGGCTCGGTCTTCTCGATGGCGGCCAGCAGGACGTCGGCGCGGGCGATGAACATGCCCGCGTTCCACAGGTACGACCGGTCGGCGAAGTACTCCCGTGCGGTCTGCAGGTCGGGCTTCTCGACGAACCGCTCCACCGTCGCCGCTTCCGGGGCGCCGTCGATCAGCAGCTCGCCGGCCTTGTGGATGTAGCCGAAGCCGATCGACGGCTCGGTGGGCGGGATGCCGATCGTGCAGATGTAGCCCTCGCGGGCGACGGTGACCGCCTGGCGCACCGCCCAGTCGAACAGATGCGGCACGCGGATCACGTGGTCGGCAGCGAACGAGCCGATGATGACGTCCGGTTCGCGCCGCACGAGGATCGCCGCGGCGAGGCCGATCGCGGCCGTGGAGTCGCGCGGCTCCGATTCGAGGATGACGTTGCGGTCCGGGATGCCGGGCAGCTGCGCTTCCACCGCGGCGCGGTGCGCGCGGCCCGTGACCACGGCGATGCGGTCCGCTCCGGTGAGGTGCTCGAGGCGGTCCCAGGTGTCGCGCAGCAGGGACTGGCCCGACCCGGTCAGGTCGTGCAGGAACTTCGGGGCATCCGCCCGCGACAGCGGCCACAGCCGCGACCCGATGCCGCCTGCCGGGATGATGGCATGGAAGTCGGGGATCTGCTCAGACATGCTCCGAGGGTATCGATCCGAGGCTTCGGGGAACCTGTGTCACGTCCCGTCCGGCAACGGCCGGGGGCGATCGTGGGACGTCCTCGGGTAAGGCTTGCCTTCCCGGCACACCCCCACCGCTGGGAATAGGATGTGAGCGGCGCCCGTGCGACGCCAGGGATTCGTCCCTCATCCTGCGGCCCGTTCCGAGGCCGCTCGCATTCGTAAGGAGGACGGTCGTGTCGGCTTCCACACGCCTCACACCGCAGATCTCGCAGACGACCTCCCGGACACCGCGCGGCACCCTCTACCGCGGGCACACCGGCATGTGGTCCTGGGTCTTCCACCGCATCACCGGAGTCGCCATCTTCTTCTTCCTGCTGGTGCACGTGCTCGACACCTCGCTGGTGCGCGTCTCCCCCGAGGCGTACAACGCCGTCATCGGCACGTACAAGAACCCGATCATGGGGCTCGGCGAGGCAGTGCTCGTCGCCGCGATCGCGTACCACGCGTTCAACGGCCTGCGCATCTTCTTCCTGGACTTCTGGTCCAAAGGCGCCCGCTACCAGCGGCAGCTCACCTGGGCGGTCTGGACCGTCTGGGTGATCGTCATGGCCGGGTTCCTGCCGCGCCAGCTCATGGTCATCGCCGCCGAGATCTCCGGCGCTCACTGAGAAAGGGGAACGGACATGACTGCTGAGACCGTCGCCGCGCCCCGTACCCCCGCGTCGGGAGTGCGAAAGAAGGGCCCCAACCTCGAGAAGTGGGCCTGGTTCTACATGCGCATCTCGGGCTTCGTGCTCGTGGTGCTGATCTTCGGCCACCTGCTCATCAACCTCGTGCTCGGCGAGGGCGTGCGTCAGGTCGACTTCGCGTTCGTCGCCGGCAAGTGGGCGAGCCCCTTCTGGCAGTGGTGGGACGTGCTGATGCTGTGGCTCGCCTTCATCCACGGCGGCAACGGCATGCGCACGATCATCGCCGACTACGTGACCCACCTTCAGGTGCGGAGGGTGCTGACCGCCCTGGTCTGGCTGGCCGCGGCCATCCTCATCATCCTGGGCACGCTCGTGGTCTTCACGTTCGACCCGTGCCCGGCAGGCGCTGCGAAGGACCTGCTGCCCACCTTCTGCCCTGCTTCTTAAACCACACGTCCGAGGAGTCTCGTGAGCACCGACACGGAAGATGTCGTCGTCAAGGACGGCGTGCACTACCACCAGTTCGACATCGTCATCGTGGGCGCCGGCGGCGCCGGCATGCGGGCGGCCATCGAGGCGGGCCCGGGCGCGAAGACGGCGGTCATCACCAAGCTGTACCCGACCCGCTCGCACACCGGTGCGGCGCAGGGCGGCATGGCGGCAGCGCTGGCCAACGTCGAAGAGGACTCGTGGGAATGGCACACCTTCGACACCGTCAAGGGCGGCGACTACCTCGTCGATCAGGATGCCGCGGAGATCCTCGCGAAAGAGGCGATCGACGCGGTCATCGACCTCGAGAACATGGGCCTCCCGTTCAACCGCACGCCCGAGGGCAAGATCGACCAGCGCCGCTTCGGCGGACACACGGCCGATCACGGCAAGACCCCCGTGCGCCGCGCCTGCTACGCGGCCGACCGCACCGGTCACATGATCCTGCAGACGCTGTTCCAGAACTGCGTCAAACTCGGCATCAACTTCTTCAACGAGTACTACGTGCTCGACCTCGTCACGGTCGGCGAGGGCAAGCACAAGCAGGTCGCGGGCGTGGTCGCGTACGAGCTCGCCACCGGCGACCTGCACGTCTTCCAGTCGAAGGCCGTGATCTTCGCGACCGGCGGCTTCGGCAAGATCTTCAAGACCACCTCGAACGCGCACACCCTCACCGGTGACGGCGTGGGCGTCATCTGGCGCAAGGGCCTGCCGCTGGAGGACATGGAGTTCTTCCAGTTCCACCCGACCGGCCTCGCCGGTCTCGGCATCCTCCTCACCGAGGGCGCACGCGGCGAAGGCGCGATCCTGCGCAACGCCTCCGGCGAGCGCTTCATGGAGCGCTACGCCCCCACCATCAAGGACCTCGCGCCCCGCGACATCGTGAGCCGCTGCATGGTGCAGGAGGTGGCCGAGGGCCGCGGCGCCGGCCCCCACCGCGACTACGTGCTGCTGGACTGCACGCATCTCGGCGCCGAGGTGCTCGAGACCAAGCTCCCCGACATCACCGAGTTCGCGCGCACCTACCTGGGCGTCGACCCGGTCGTCGAGCCGGTGCCGGTCATGCCGACCGCGCACTACGCGATGGGCGGCATCCCGACCAACATCAAGGCCGAGGTGCTCAGCGACAACGACACCGTCGTGCCGGGCCTGTACGCCGCGGGCGAGTGCGCCTGCGTGTCGGTGCACGGCTCGAACCGCCTCGGCACCAACTCGCTGCTGGACATCAACGTCTTCGGCAAGCGCGCCGGCCGCAACGCGGTCGAGTACGTCAAGACCGCCGACTTCGTGCCGCTGCCGGAGAACCCGGCCGCGGCCGTCCGGGAGATGATCGAGAGCGTGCGCAACAACCCCGGCACGGAGCGCATCGCCGTGCTGCGCAAGACGCTGCAGGACGAGATGGACCGCAAGGCCCAGGTGTTCCGCACCGACGAGTCGCTCGGCGAGGTGCTCGAGACGATCGAAGAGCTGCGCGCCCGCTACAAGAACATCCACGTCGACGACAAGGGCAAGCGGTACAACACCGACCTGCTCGAGGCCGTCGAACTCGGGTTCCTGCTCGACCTCGCCGAGGTCGTCGTCTACGCGGCCCGCAACCGCAAGGAGAGCCGCGGCGGCCACATGCGCGACGACTTCCCGACGCGCGACGACGAGAACTACATGAAGCACACCATGGCCTACCTCACCGGAGACCCGCACTCGTCGGATGCGGACGACCACATCGAACTCGACTGGAAGCCAGTCGTGTTCACGAGGAACGAGCAAGGCGAGCTGAGGTACCCGCCGTTGGAGAGGAAGTACTGATGTCGACCGCGATCGCAGAAGAGGCCGCCGGCGACACCGGCATCCAGTCGTTCCTGGTGACCTTCAACGTCCGCCGCTTCAACCCGGAGCTGGACGCCGAGCCGCACTGGGTGGACTACGACGTCGAGGTGTACTCCACCGACCGCGTGCTCGACGCCCTCCACAAGGTCAAGTGGGAGGTCGACGGCTCGCTCGCGTTCCGCCGCTCGTGCGCACACGGCATCTGCGGGTCGGACGCCATGCGCATCAACGGCCGCAACCGCCTCGCCTGCAAGACGCTGATCAAGGACCTCGACATCTCGAAGCCCATCTACGTGGAGGCCATCAAGGGCCTGCCGCTGGAGAAGGACCTCATCGTCGACATGGACCCGTTCTTCGCGTCGTACCGCGAAGTGCAGCCGTTCCTCATCGCGAACTCCACCCCCGAGCCCGGCAAGGAGCGCATCCAGTCCATCAAGGACCGCGCGATCTTCGACGACACCACCAAGTGCATCCTGTGCGCCGCGTGCACTTCGTCGTGCCCCGTGTTCTGGACCGATGGCCAGTACTTCGGCCCGGCGGCGATCGTGAACGCGCACCGGTTCATCTTCGACTCGCGCGACGACGCGGGCGACGTGCGCCTGGACATCCTCAACGACAAGGAAGGCGTGTGGCGCTGCCGCACCACCTTCAACTGCACCGAGGCGTGCCCGCGCGGTATCGAGGTCACCAAGGCCATCGCCGAGGTCAAGAAGGCCGTCCTGCGCGGCCGCTCCTGAGCCGGAGCCGACGCGCGGCACCGCCCGACGGCGGGTCCCGGGCGGATCGGCGTCGCTCGCTACGCTGAGACGGTGAGCGCCGCAACCCGGAAGGCGAAGGCCGCGTCGCACCATCGCGAGGTCGCGGCCGCCGCCAAGCGCGAGGAACAGCGCCTCCGCACCGAGTTCGAGCAGCGCGAGCAGGAGCTCCGCGAGCGTTTCGCCGGCCCCATCGCGCGCGCCACCGAGATCACCCGGCGCACTCTCGGGCTGTTCCCGGTGCGGGTGTGGCGTCGGTTCGCGGCGCCGAACGGGTTCCTGCTCGCCGCCGGAATGAGCTACCAGGCGCTCTTCGCGTTCTTCGCCGCGATCTACGTCGTGTTCGCCGTCGTCGGCCTGTGGCTGGGCGCCGACACGGATGCCGTGGAGTGGCTGATCGCACTCATCAACCAGTACCTGCCGGGCGCCGTCGGCGCCGGACGGGACGCGCTGGTGAATCCGACGGACATCGAGAAGATCGTGGCATCCAGCACGGGCGCCCTCACGGTCGCCGGCATCGTCGCGATCGGCGCCCTGATCTGGACCGCGATCGGGTGGATCACGTACCTGCGTCGGTCGGTGCGCGAGATCCTCGGCCTGCCGATCGACGCCCGCGCCTACCTGCTGCTGAAGGCGCGTGACCTCGTCGCGGCCCTCGTGTTCGGCATCGCCATCGTGGTCGGCGGGGTCGTGAACAACATCGGCACGTGGGCGCTGCAGGCCGTCTGGGAGCTGCTGGGCCTGAACACGACCTCGTTCTGGTTCGGCGGCATCCTCGGCGCCCTGAGCGTGGTGATCTCGTTCGCGCTGAACGCCGCTGCCCTGGCGGCCCTCTTCCGGCTCCTCGCCGGCGTCTCGCTGAAGTGGCGCCGCATCGGGCCGGGCTCGATGCTGGGCGGCGGCGCGATCACGGTGCTGCAGCTGTCCGTCGGGCTGCTCGCCCGACACTCGCCGTCGAACCCGCTGCTGCTCACGTTCGTGGTCTTCATCGGCATGCTGCTGTGGTTCCGGCTCATCAGCATCGTCGTGCTGGTGGCCGCCGCGTGGATCGCGGTCGCGGCCGAGGACAAGGACCTCCCGCTGCAGGCGGTCACCGAGCAGGAGCGTCTGCGCGCCCAGCACGAGGCGCTCCTCGCCGCCGCGCGCGAGCGTCTGCGCACTGCCGGGGAGGTGCAGAGGGTCACGCCCTGGTACCGGCGGCTGGGCGCCGACCGGGCCGTGCGCGCGGCGGAGGACGAACTGCTGCGGGTCGAGACCGCCGCACCCGGCGCGCCCCTCGCCGCGCCGCGCCGATAGGCTGGCGGGCGTGTCTGCACGCCCCACGCGCATCGTCTCCGTCAACGTCAACGGCATCCGCGCCGCCGTCCGCAAAGGCATGACCGAGTGGCTGGATGCCGCCGACGTCGACATCCTCTGCCTGCAGGAGGTGCGCGCCACCGCCGACGAGCTCGCCCTGTGTCTGCCCGGCTGGACGCTGGTGAACTCCGAGTCGGCGCAGAAGGGGCGCGCGGGAGTCGCCGTGGCATCCCGGATCGCCCCCGACGCCATCCGCACGGAGCTTCCCGGCGACGAGATCGACTCCGCCGGACGCTGGATCGAGGCGGACTTCACGGTCGGCGGGTCAGCCGTCACGGTCGTCAGCGCCTACGTGCACACCGGCGAGGCGGACACCCCCAAGCAGGACCTCAAGTGGGGATTCCTCGACGCGATGACGAGCAGGATGCCGCAGCTGCGGAAGGCCGCGCCCCTGTCGGTCATCATGGGCGACCTCAACGTCGGGCACCGCGAGCTGGACATCCGCAACTGGAAGGGCAACCGCGGTAAGGCCGGGTTCCTCCCCCGCGAGCGCGCCTACTTCGACTGCTGGCTGGGCGCCGAAGGCGAGACCGTCGAGTGCGCGGACGGCTCGACCGGCACCGGCATGGGCTGGGTCGACCTCGGCCGCCGGTTCGCCGGCGAGGTCGAGGGTCCGTACACGTGGTGGTCGATGCGCGGACGCGCCTTCGACAACGACACCGGCTGGCGCATCGACTACCAGCTGGCCACACCGGGGCTGGCGCAGCGCGCGACGGACTACAGCATCTTCCGGGCGTCTGCGTGGGACACCCGCTGGAGCGACCACGCGCCCGTGATCGTGGACTACGCGCTGTGACCGGGCGCCTCCGAGCGGGGCCCGGATCGGGGCCGGCATCCGGCCGCCCGTAGACTGGGCGGGTGACCAAACCGCGCCTCTACTCTGGAATGCAGCCCTCGGCCGACTCGCTGCAGATCGGCAACTACATCGGGGCGCTCATGCAGTGGCGCAGTCTCCAGGACGCCTACGACGCCTTCTTCTCGGTCGTCGATCTGCACGCCCTGACCCAGCCGAACAACCCGGCCGAGCTGCGGGAGAAGACCCGCCGCACCGCCGCCCAGTACATCGCCGCCGGCATCGAGCCGGCCCGGTCGACGCTGTACGTGCAGTCGCACGTGCGCGCCCACGCCGAGCTCGCGTGGGCGTTGTCGACGATCACCGGCTTCGGCGAGGCGAACCGGATGACCCAGTTCAAGGACAAGTCGCAGCGCTACGGCGCCGACAACACGAACGTGGGCCTGTTCACCTATCCGGTGCTGATGGCCGCCGACATCCTGCTGTACCAGGCCGACATCGTGCCCGTCGGCGACGACCAGAAGCAGCACGTCGAACTCACCCGCGATCTCGCCGAGCGGTTCAACGCACGCTACGGCCGGGCGTTCACGGTGCCGACCCCGGTCATCCAGAAGGAGACCGCGCGCATCTACGACCTGCAGAATCCGACGGCCAAGATGTCGAAGTCGGCCGAGTCGGATGCCGGCGTGCTGTGGCTGCTTGATGACCCCGCCAAGTCGGCGAAGAAGGTCATGCGGGCCGTCACCGACTCCGAGGGGTCGGTGCGCTTCGACCGGGAGAGCAAGCCCGGCGTCTCGAACCTGCTCGTGATCTACGCGGCGCTGACCGGCAGGCAGATCCCCGCGATCGAGGACGAGTACGCCGGCCGCGGCTACGGCGACTTCAAGAAGGGCCTCGCCGAGGTGGTGGTCGAGGAGTTCGGCCCGGTGCGTCAGCGCGCGCTCGAACTGCTGGCCGACCCCGCCGAGCTCGACCGGGTGCTCGCCGCCAACGCCGGCCGCGCCGACGAGATCGCCGACCGCACGCTGGCCGACGTCTACGACAAGATCGGGCTGCTGCGCCGCGTGCGCCTGCGCTGACGCATCCCCTTTTTGTCCAATTCGGACATATTCCGGTCATTGTCCTGTAACGGTCGATAGTCTTGGGAGAGACTTCGACGGTGAGGAGACCGAAGGTGCTCGATGGAGTGGGCCTGGGGGAGATCGAGGAACGCGCCTATCGGCTGCTGCTGCGCGAGCCGAGCCTCACGGCGCGCGACATCGCCGCACAGCTGGAGGCCGGGCAGGGGCCGGTGCGCCGCGCGGCCGAGGCGCTCGTCGATTTCGGTCTCGTCGGCGACGACGGCAGCACGCCGCCGCGGTACACGGCCATCGACCCGCGTATCGCCATCCCGGCCCTCGTGCGTATGCGCCAGTCCGAACTCGACCGCACGTCGTCCGCACTCCCCGGATACGCCGCCGAGTACCACGAGCGGATGCTGCGCACCGAGCCCCAGCGTCTCGTCGAGGTGCTCGAGGGTCCGGGCGCCATCACCGAGCGGGTCTCCACGCTGCTGAGGGCGGCGGAGAGCGAGGTGCTCGCGTTCGATGAGCCGCCCTACGTCGGCGGCACGGCCAAGGCGAACGCCGACGAGTACGACCTCCTCGCGCGCGGGGTGAAGGTGCGCGGGATCTACGCCGCCGAGGTCCTGTCGATCGACGGCAAGGCCGACGACATCCGCGACCTCGTCACCCGCGGCGAGCAGGCCCGCGTGGTGCCCAGCGTGCCGCTGAAGATGGTGCTCGTGGACCGTCGGGCCGCCGTCATCCCGCTCACCGCCCGTGCGGAGAGCGTGCGCACGACCGCGGTGATGGTGTGGCAGTCCCGGCTGTGCGACGCGCTCGTCGAACTCTTCGAGGCCACGTGGCAGCGGGCCGCCCCGGTGTTCGCGCCGGCGGTCGTCGACGAGGACATGGAGCGCACCGATCGCGAGCTGCTGTCGCTGCTGAATGCGGGATTGAAGGACGAGACCATCGCCCGCCAGCTCGGGCTCTCCGAGCGCACGGTGCGGCGCCGGGTGGCGGATCTGCTCGCCCGGCTCGGCGCGACGAGCCGCTTCCAGGCAGGCGCGAAGGCCGCCGCCCGCGGCTGGCTGTAGCGCGCCGCCGGTCGCGGTCGGTTGCGCGGTTGGGCGGCTGCCCGGTTGCGGCATCCGCCGGCGATCGATCCGTCACGAATGGCAGGCTCACTCAGCCGATCGTGACGGATCGGTGCGCGCGGCCACGGTGTCCGAGGTCCGTGGCAGGATGGGCGCATGCCCGAGATGCCGGAGGTGCAGGGGCTCGTCGACTTCCTGGGCGAGCGGCTGCCGGGGCTGCAGTTCTCGCGGGTCACGGTCGCCAACATCGCCGCGCTCAAGACCTACGACCCGCCGATCGACGCTCTGAAGGGCACCACGGTCACCGGCGTCACGAGGCACGGCAAGTTCGTCGACGTCGCGACGGATGCCGGCATCCACCTGATCTTCCACCTCGCCAAGGCGGGCTGGCTGCGCTGGTACGACCAGCTGCCGGCGACCGTCATCCGGCCGGGGCGCACCCCGATCGCGCTCCGCGTCGCCCTGTCCGACGGCGCCGGGTTCGATCTCACCGAGGCGGGCACCAAGAAGTCCCTCGCGGTGTATGCGGCGCGGCAGGCGGACGACGTCCCCGGCATCGCGCGCCTCGGGCCCGACCCGCTGGACCCCACGTTCACCCGAGACGCGTTCGCCGCTCTCCTGGCCGGCCGCCGCACCCAGATCAAGGGCGTGCTGCGCGACCAGTCGATCATCGCCGGGGTCGGCAACGCGTATTCCGACGAGATCCTGCACGCGGCGCGGATGTCGCCGTACGCCCTGGCGGCGACGCTCACCGACGCGGACGTCGACCAGCTGTGGGACGCGATGCAGAGCACGCTCGCCGAAGCGATCACGGCCGCCTCCGGCAAGCCGCCCGCCGAGCTCAAGGATGCCAAGCGCCGCGGGATGCAGGTGCACGGCCGTCGCGGCGAGGTCTGCCCGGTGTGCGGCGACACCGTGCGGTCGGTCTTCTTCGCGGACAACTCCCTGGAGTACTGCGCGACGTGCCAGACCGGCGGCAAGATCCTGGCGGACCGCCGGCTGTCCCGCCTGCTGAAGTGATGCATCCGCGGGAATGAATCGTGCGGGGGCGCGTTGAGTAGACTCGAGAGCATCAACGTGCTCCGGGGTCGGTGAGAATCCGAACCGGCGGTGACAGTCCGCGAACCCGCATCGCTGCGGGCCGACCCGGTGGAATTCCGGGACCGACGGTGATGCGACGCGAGTCGCGAGTCCGGATGGAAGGCAGCACGCGCGAACCGAGGTCAGGATGCCCAGACGGGCACCGGGCACAGGCGGCCGCGGCCTTCCCACGTCCCGGGGCCCCTACGAGGAGTCCGGATGACGGTGAGCGAGACCGAGCGCGCAGCACTGCGGCGCGCTCTGGATGCCGCGCGCCGCGGGCCGCGCGGCGTGAACCCGCAGGTGGGCGCGGTCATTCTCTCCCCCGCCGGCGAGGTGCTCGCCGAAGGCACCCACCGCGGCGCCGGAACCCCGCACGCCGAGGTCGACGCGCTCGCGCAGCTGCACCCCGGTCAGGCGCGAGGCGCCACCGCCGTCGTCACCCTCGAGCCCTGCAACCACATCGGCCGCACCGGCCCGTGCGCGCAGGCCCTCATCGACGCCGGCATCGCCCGGGTCGTGTACGCCCTCGCCGACCCCAACCCGCGCGCCGCGGGCGGAGCCGACCGTCTGCGGCAGGGCGGCGTCGAGGTCGCCGGCCCCGACGAGATCGGCGGTGCCGAACGGGATGCCGCGGCATCCCTGCTGCACGACTGGAGCATCGTGCAGAGACTCGGCCGCCCGCACGTCACCGTGAAGTGGGCGCAGTCGCTCGACGGACGCGCCGCCGCAGCGGACGGCAGCAGCAAGTGGGTCACCGGGCCCATCGCCCGCGACGACGTGCACCGCCGCCGCGCGCTGGCCGATGCGATCGTCGCCGGCACCGGCACGGTGCTCGCGGACGACCCGGCGCTGACGGCGCGGGATGCCACCGGCGGCCTGCGGCCCGACCAGCCCGTTCCGGTGATCATCGGCACACGCCCGATCCCCGCCGGCGCCCGGGTGCGCCGCCATCCGCGCGACCTGCTGCAGTTCGGCGGCGACCTCGCCGTGGTGCTCGAGGACCTGCGCGAGCGCGGCATCCAGCGCGTGTTCGTGGAGGGCGGGCCGACACTGGCCAGCGCCTTCCTGCGGGAGGGCCTGGCCGACGAGGTGCTCGTGTACGTCGCGCCCAAGCTCATCGGATGCGGCGCCGCCGGTGATTTCACGGCGATCGGCGACGTCGGCGTCGCGACGATGGCCGACGTGCGGCCGCTGCGGATGGAATCCGTGGAGAGGCTCGGAGACGACGTGCTGATCGTGGCCGTGCCGCAGGAGCGTTTCGACTCGGGCGCGCAAGCGCGTCCTCGCTCAACGACCGAAAGGGACCACTGATGTTCACGGGGATCGTGGAAGAGATCGGCGAGATCACCGCCACCGAGCCGTCGGGCGACGGCATCCGGCTGACGGTGCACGCCCCGGCAGCGGTGTCGGATGCCGGGCACGGCGACTCGATCGCGGTATCGGGCGTGTGTCTCACCGTCGTCGACCAGGGCGAGGACTGGTTCACCGCCGACGTCATGAAGCAGAGCCTGGACATGACGACCCTCGCCGGCATCGCCCCCGGACGCCGGGTGAACGTGGAGCGGGCGATGGCCGCGCACGGGCGCCTCGGCGGGCACATCGTGCAGGGGCACGTGGACGGCACCGGCGCGGTGCTCGAGGTGCGCCCCGGGGCCCAGTGGCAGGTGCTGCGGGTGTCGCTGCCGGCTGAACTGGCTCCGCTCGTGGTGGACAAGGGGTCAATCACCGTCGACGGCACCTCACTGACCGTGAGCGCCACGTCGCCTGCCCCTTCGACAGGCTCAGGGACCGGGGCGACAGGCTCAGGGACCGGGGCGGGCGGCTCAGGGACCGGGGCCGAGCACTGGTTCGAGGTGTCGCTCATCCCGGAGACCCTCGCCGCCACGACGCTGGGCGCGCTCACCGTGGGTGACCGCGTCAATCTCGAGACCGACATCCTGGCCCGCCACGTCGAACGCCTGCTCGCGTTCCGCACCGGCCCGAACCCGACAGAAGGGGGCTCCCGATGAGCCTGTCCACGATACCCGCGGCCCTCGACGCGCTGCGCGCGGGCAAGCCGGTCATCGTCGCCGACGACGAGAATCGCGAGAACGAGGGCGACATCATCCTGTCGGCCGAGCTCGCGACCCCGGAGTGGCTGGCCTGGACGATCCGGTGGTCCAGCGGCTTCCTGTGCGCGCCGATGCCGGCCGACTGGGCGGACCGCCTCGACCTGCCGCCGATGGTCGCGAACAACCAGGACTCCAAGCGCACGGCCTACACGGTCAGCGTGGATGCCGCGTCCGGCGTCACCACCGGCATCAGCGCCGGCGATCGCGCGCACACCCTCACCGTGCTGGCGGATCCCGCCTCGACGGCGGCATCCGTCATCCGTCCCGGCCATGTGCTGCCGCTGCGCGCCGTCGACGGCGGCGTGCGCGAGCGCGCGGGGCACACCGAAGCGGCCGTCGAGCTCATGAAGCTCGCCGGCCTCTCACCGGTCGGCGCGATCGGCGAGGTCGTCGCCGAAGACGGCAGCATGATGCGGATGCCGGGCCTGCTCGAGCTCGGGGAGCGCGAGGGCCTGCCGGTCATCACGATCGAGCAGCTCATCGCGCACCTGAACGAGGTCGACCCGCTCCCGGACGACGTCCGCCACGGCCGACGCGTCGTGAGCCTGCGGGCCGAAGCCGCGGTGCCCACCTCGCACGGCGAGTTCCGCTTCCTCGCCTACAAGGACCGCGCCACCGGCACCGATCACATCGCCGTCGTGAAGGGCGAGCTCGGCCCCGAGTCGCTCGTGCGGGTGCACTCCGAGTGTCTCACCGGCGAGGCGTTCGGCTCGCTGAAGTGCGAGTGCGGTCCGCAGCTGGATGCCGCCCTCGACGCGATCGAGAAGGACGGCGGCGTCGTCATCTACATGCGCGGTCACGAGGGCCGGGGCATCGGACTCATCAACAAGCTGCGCGCCTACAGCCTGCAGGAGCAGGGCCTGGACACCGTCGACGCCAACCTGGCGCTCGGCCTGCCCGCGGACGCCCGCGACTACGCGGCGGCGGCCGGCATCCTGAGCGACCTCGGCGTGTGCCGCGTGCGGCTGCTGACCAACAACACCGACAAGGTGACGCAGCTGCGTGCGTTCGGCGTGGACGTCGTCGAGCAGGTGCCGCTGATCGTCGGCGTCGGGCCGGTCAACCGGGACTACCTCGCCACCAAGCGCGACCGGATGGGACACGTGATCGCCGAGGGTGCGCTGCACCTCGGCGCTGCAGAAGGAGAGCTGAAGTGAGCGGCAAGGGCGCACCGAGCGCGGCGACCGAGATCGACGGCACCGGCCTGCGCGTGGTGGTCGTCGCGGCATCCTGGCACGACACGATCATGGGCGGCCTCGTCGCCGGCGCCGCGCGGGCGCTCGACGCCTCCGGCGCCGACTGGAGCCTGGTGCGCGTGCCGGGCTCGTTCGAGCTCGCCGTGGCCGCGCAGGCCGCGTTCGCCGGCGGGGCGGATGCCGTCGTCGCGCTCGGCGTCATCATCCGGGGAGGCACGCCGCACTTCGAGTACGTGTCCTCCGCGGCCACCGACGGCCTCAACCGCGTGTCGCTGGACGCCGGAAAGCCCGTCGGGTTCGGTCTGCTGACCCTCGACAACGAGCAGCAGGGCCTGAACCGCGCCGGACTCCCGGACTCCGAGGAGGACAAGGGCGCCGAAGCGGCGGATGCCGCGCTGCGCACCGCCGTCGTCGTCAAGGCGCTGCGCGGCTGACGCGCATGCGACAGGGCCCGGATCGGCAGGTCATCACCTGCCGATCCGGGCCCTCGTCGTCGTGCGTGCGCCTTACGGCTTCCAGATCATGAGGATCACGACCACGACCAGCAGCAGCGACACGACGCCGCTGGTGCCCGCGACCGCGCCGTAGCCGGCCGGCTTGGCGCCCGCGGCATCCGCCCCCGCCGTCTCGATCGCGGCGGCCGCCTTGTTCATCTGCGGTACGACGACGAAGGCGCTCAGCACGAACGCGACGGCGTACGCGATGATCGACGCGAGGATCCACGGCGTGGTGAACGACAGGTCGTACTGCTTGGGCGCCATCGACATGGCGCCGAAGCCGAACACGAAGGTCAGCAGCGACAGCCACGAGAAGATCATGGTCGACTTCGCGAGCGTGGTGACCTGGGCGGCGCTGCCGCTGCGCAGGGCCCGCAGGCCGGTCATCGGCAGGATGGCCATCGGCCCGACGATGAAGACGGCCGTGCCGATGTGCAGGATGTCGATCAGAGTGTCCATGGAATCAGCTTATGCCATGCTGAAGGTGGGTGCGAGCCGCCGCGCGCTCACTCGATGAGGTCGAGGGTCGGTGTCGGCCGCTGGAAGAGCCGCGTGACGATCAGCAGGATGAGGAATCCGTTGCGTTCGGATCAGGATTCGTAGCGCGCGACGCCGCGCAGGAAGGTGGCCATCACCCGGATGTCCGGGATGTCGGCCGCCTCCGCCTCGCGGGGGTCGCGGGACAGCACCACGAAGTCGGCGCTCGCGCCCGGCTCGATGACGCCCCACGCGGCGTCCGCCCGGTCGGCGAAGGCCTGCCACGCGACCTGTGCCGAGTAGCTGTGCAGGGCGTCTTCGATCGACACGCGCTCGTGCGGGGTCCAGCCGCCCGCCGGCTCCCCCTCGGCGGTCTGCCGCGACACCGCGATCGCGATGCCGTCGCGCGGGTCGCCGGACGACACCGGCCAGTCGGAGCCGAACGACAGCGTCGCCCCGGTGTGCTCGAGCGAATGCATCCGGTACTGCCGGTCGGCGCGCTCCTCCCCCAGCCGCGGCACGGTGAGCACCGTCATGAGGGCGTCCTGCTGCGCCCAGAGGGGCTGCATGCACGCGACGACGCCGAGCTCGGCGAATCGGCCGAGGTCCTCGTCGGCGATCAGCTGCGCGTGCGCGATCACCGGGCGCCGGTCGCGCGCGCCGTTGGCCGCGATCGCGCCCTGGACGGCGTCCAGGGCCTGGCGCACGGCCGCATCGCCGATGGCGTGGATGTGGATCTGGAACCCCGCGGCATCCACCGCCTCGACCGCGTTCGCGAGGGCGTCGCCGTCACCCCACACCTGCATGCCGTGCCGTGCGGAGCCCGCACGATGCGAGTGGAGGCCCGAGCAGTAGGGCTCGAGCAGCGCGCCGGTCTCGTTCTCGACGACCCCGTCCGCGAAGAACTTCACGGTGTGCGCTGTCAGCAGCGGGTCGTGCGCCTCATCCACCCGGCGCCGGGCCTCGATCATCTGCGGAAGCTGCTCGTCGAACGAGCGCGGGTCCGCGTAGAGCGCGAGGTTGAACCGGATCGGCAGGATGCCGCGGGCGGCGGCCTCGACGTAGGTGTCGACGTCGCGCGGTTCCACCCAGGCATCCTGCACCCACGTCACGCCGCGGGCCAGGTAGTACCGTCCGGCGGCCTGCAGGGCGCGCAGGCGCACCTCGTCGGGCCGGACCGGCGCCACGTTCGTCACGAGGTCAACGGCGCCCCATTCGCGCAGTGTGCCGAGCGGCTCGCCGCCCTCGCGATGCGGGATCTCCCCGAGGACGGGGTCGGGTGTGTCGCGGGTGATGCCTGCGCGGCGCAGCGCCTCGGAGTTCACCCAGACCGTGTGGTAGTCCCAGGCGCGCAGCACCACGGGGCGATCGGCGACGGCGCGGTCGAGCCAGCGGGCGTCGAACAGTCCGGCCTCGGCGAGGCTGCCGTCGTAGGAGGCGCCGAAGATCCACTCCGAGTCGGGGTCCTCCGGGTCGACGGGGTGGTCGGCGGCGTAGCGGGCCACCTCGGCGGCGATGTCGTCGACGGACGTGCACGCCCGCACGTCCGGGCCCTCGGACTCGAGACCGCCGAACAGCGGGTGCGCGTGACCGTCGCCCCACGACGCCATCACGAACGCGCCCTGCAGGTCGATGCGACGCGTGTCGTCGCCGGCCGCGCTCTCGGCAGCCTCGTCCAGCGCCGCGATGCGGTCGTCGTCGAGCAGCAGCGCGTGCGCGGTCGGGATGCCCGGCCCGCGCCAGATCGTGCCTCCGGACAGGAGGGTGGTGGTCATCGGGTCTCCTCGGGTTCGTGCGCGGCTCCGCACACGTCAAGGGCACAATGCTATCGGCGGCATACCAAACGGCGCCACGCGACGAGCGTCCTCACTCGCAGGCGATGCCGTCGCCGTCGCGGTCGAGCTTGCGGGAGTACCCGGGCTGGCCCCGGTACAGCGGCGCCTTGCCCGCCGCCCGCACGGCCGCGCAGTTCTGATAGAAGACAACGCCCGGCGCCGTGGTCGAAACGGGCGCGGGCTGCGTCGCGGTCGCCGCGGGCGGCGGAATCGCACCGGCGGTGCCGACCATCGTGTCGCGGTAGGCGGGCTGCCGGGGGCAGGGGGCGAGCACGGCGCGCATGGCGGCCCTCTCGGCGGCCGTCACCCACAGCCGATAGGCGGCCTTCACCGAGATCTGCGTCGCCACGTAGCGGCAGCGGAAAACCTTGTTCGGCGGCAGCCACGTGGCGGCATCCCCGTCGCCCTTCGCCTCGTTCGTCGGCCCGTCGACGGCGAGGAGGTTCAGCGGGTCGTTGCCGATCATCTCGCGCTGCGCCGCCGTGAGCTTCTGCGCGCCGGTCTGCCATGCGTCGCTCAGAGCCACGACATGATCGATCTGCACGGCGGTCGACGTGCGCACGCCGCGGGTGAAGTGGATCTGCCGGGCCGTGTAGGGGTCGGTCAGGATGCCGGAGAGCACGACGCACCACCCGCGCAGCGTGAGGTGCCGCAGGTCGCGGCGGAGCACGTCGTCGCGCGTGTCGCAGCCGTTGCGGTCGACGTCGGCCCAGGCCGGCCCGAACCGCGTGCGCGCGTAGCCCGTCTTGGGGGCGCGGCCCTTGACCGGCAGGGTCTTCAGGAGGGCGAGGGCGGTGCCCGCTGCGGGCTCGGGCGTCGCCGTCCGGGTGGGCACGGGAGTCGTGGCCGGGGTGGGCGCCGGGGTCGCGGCATCCGGCGACGGCGTGGCTGCTCCGGCATCCGTCGCCTGCGCGGACGATGCGGCATCCAGCGCCGACGGGCCGGCGTGCGTCGCGCTCTCGGCCGTGAGCCCGATCGCCACGCACACGACGACGACGAT
>DATMTQ010000010.1:0-3232 GCA_035564095.1 Microbacterium sp.
CGACCCGTACAGCAAGGACGTCACCGGCCTCGTCTCGGGCGACGACTCCGCCGCGATCGTGCAGATGCAGTTCACGGGCCAGGCCACCGACGTCTCCCCCGCCACGAGATCCGACCTGACCGCCGCCACCGCGGAGCTGCAGCAGGAGCTTCCGGCCGGATCCCGCGTGTCGCTCGGCGGAGACCTGTTCTCGCAGTCCCTGCCGACGATCTCGATCATCGAGGCGGTGGGCCTTCTCATCGCGCTCGTCGTTCTCGTCATGACGTTCCGCTCCTTCGTCGTCGCGGGCCTGCCGCTCGCGACCGCGCTGCTCGGCGTCGGCCTGTCGATGGCGCTCATCTTCCTGTCCACCGCGTTCGCGACGATCTCTGCGACCACCCCGATGCTCGCCCTCATGCTCGGCCTCGCCGTCGG
The DNA here is from genome assembly GCA_035564095.1 of Microbacterium sp. Taxonomy (GTDB): domain Bacteria; phylum Actinomycetota; class Actinomycetes; order Actinomycetales; family Microbacteriaceae; genus Microbacterium. Next base: position 415 of record DATMTQ010000010.1, read on the forward strand.
AATCGACTACGCCTTGTTCATCATCGCGCGGCACCAGGACCAGGTGCGGACGGGCGTCGAGCCCGAGGAATCCGCCGCCCGGGCCACCGGCACCGCCGGTTCCGCGGTCACGTTCGCCGGCGTCACCGTGCTCATCGCGCTCGTCGGCCTCGCATTCGCCGGCATCCCGTTCCTCACCACGATGGGCATCGCGGCCGCCGTCGCCGTCGCGATCGCCGTGCTCATCGCCGTGACGCTGACCCCCGCATTCCTCGGCTTCGCGAAGGGCCGAGTGCGCGGCTGGAGTCGCAAGCCGCGCACGGCGGTCGTTGAGCGAGGCCGCGCGGAGCGCGCCCGAGACGAAACGCAAGACGCGGAGGTCACCGACGACGTTTCGTCTCGCTCGGTCCCTGAGCCTGTCGAAGGGCGCTCAGCACTCACGGCCCGCGGCTTCGCCGCCCGCTGGGTGGGCCTGGTCACGCGGCATCCCGTGGTCACCACGGTCGCGGTCGTGCTCACGCTCGGCGTCGTCGCCCTGCCGTCGGCGAGCCTCGCCCTGGCGCTGCCGAACGCGGGCATGCTGCCGAAGCAGAACGAGGCCCGCCAGACGTACGACCTCATCAGCGACCACTTCGGCCCGGGATTCAACGGTCCGCTCATCATGACCGGCACGATCGTCACCTCGAACGACCCGCTCGCCCTGATGAAGCACCTCAAGGACGAGATCCGGCGGATGCCGGGCGTCGAAGCCGTGCCGCTGGCGACGCCGAACGCCACGGCCGACACCGGGCTCATCCAGATCATCCCGACCACGAGCCCCGACGACCCGAAGACGGCGGCCCTCGTGCGCGAGCTGCGCGCCGAGCACGACCACTTCCAGAGCAGGTACGGCGTCGACCTCAAGGTCACCGGCTTCACCGCAGTGGCGATCGACATCTCCGACCGGCTCGGCGCGGCCCTCTTGCCGTTCGGAGTGTTCGTGGTCGGACTGTCGCTGATCCTCCTGGCGATCGTGTTCCGCTCGATCTGGGTGCCGCTGAAGGCCGCCGGCGGCTATCTGCTGTCGGTGCTGGCCGCGTTCGGCATCGTGTCCGCCGTGTTCGTGCAGGGCTGGGGCGCCGATTTCCTCGGCGTCTCCAAGGTCGGCCCGATCATCAGCTTCATGCCGATCATCCTCATGGGCGTGCTGTTCGGCCTGGCCATGGACTACGAAGTGTTCCTCGTCTCGCGCATGCGCGAGGATTTCGTCCACGCGCGCCGCGCCGCGGGCGGTGTCGCCACCCGCGCGATGGCCGTGGACGCCGTCCGCAGCGGATTCACGGCATCCGCCCGCGTCGTCACCGCCGCGGCGGTCATCATGTTCGGCGTGTTCGCCGCATTCGTGCCGGAGGGCGACGTGAACCTCAAGCCGATCGCGCTGGGCCTGGCATCCGGCATCGCGATCGACGCCGTCCTGGTGCGCATGACGCTCGTCCCGGCCGTGATGGCCCTGCTCGGCCGCAGCGCGTGGTGGATGCCGAAGCGCCTGGGGCGCATCCTCCCCCACTTCGACATCGAGGGCGAGGCGGTGGAGCGCGAGCTGGCGCACGCCGACTGGCCGGAGCCGCATTCCACGGCGGTGGCGGCTGCCGACCGGGTGGAGCTCGTCGACCCCGACGGGGTGTGCCTGTACCGGGACGTGTCCCTGCGGGCGGAGCCGGGTGAGGCCGTGGTGCTCACGGGTGCCGACGGACGCGCCCCGCGCGCCCTCGCACTGTCGCTCGCCGGCCGCGTCGACCCGACCGGGGGCGTCGTCAAGGTCGAGGGCCACCTGCTGCCGGAGCGGGCGCCGTGGGTGCGCCGCCGGGTGGCGCTCGCGCTGCTCACCGACTCGGCCGACCCGGTCGCCGACCTGCGTCGAGCGGTGCGCGGACGAACCCGGCTGCTCGTCGTCGACGGCCTCGACGTTCTCGCCACCGCCGCGCGCCGCGATCAAGCCGCGGCCGTGCTGCGGGATGCCGGCGCCGCCCTCACCATCGTCGGCACCGCGGCGGACGTCGCCGCCGCCCGTTCCGTCCTCGCCGAAGCGGGGCATCCCGACTCTTCCGTTCTCGAGGTGCGCACCGCGCTTCCCGCGTCCGCCGGACGTGCGCACCCGGTGCCCGTCTCCGACTCCGCCGAGGTGATCGCATGAGCCTTCCGATCGAACGCGCCCGCACCCGCCGGCCGGTGACCTGGCTGACGATCCTCGGCGTACTGCTGCTGCCCGCGGTCATCGGCGGCCTGCTGGTCGCGGCGCTGTACAACCCGAACCAGCGCCTGAGCACGATGAACGCGGCCGTCGTGAACAACGACGAAGCCGTGACCCTCGACGGGCAGCTGGTGCCGCTCGGCCGGCAGCTCACCGCCGGGCTCGTCCAGGGCGGCACCGACGCGAAGAGGCCCGACGAGAACCTCACGTGGACGATCTCCAACGCGAAGGATGCCGCCGCCGGGCTGAAGGACGGCACCTACCAGGCGGTCGTGACGATCCCGAAGGACTTCTCCGCCGCCGCGACCTCCGCCGGACAGACCTTGTCGGGCAAGAAGTCCACCGCCCGGAAGGCGACGATCCAGGTGCAGTCCGCGCCGGACGCGCTGCTCGCCGACGGCATGGTGACGTCCGCGATCACCCAGACGGCGTCCACCGTCATGGGGCAGAGCCTGTCGAGCGCCACGCTCGAGAACGTGTTCATCGGCTACTCCACCCTGGGCGGCAAGCTCGGGGATGCCGCGGACGGCGCGACCTCCCTCGCGAGCGGCGCGCACCGCGCCGCGGACGGCGCGGCGAAGCTCCCGGCCGGAGCGACGCAGCTGCAGG
>DATMTQ010000011.1:0-1983 GCA_035564095.1 Microbacterium sp.
CGAACGCGACCCGCTGGTACGCCAAGCCGCTCGCGTGACCAGCCTCAGACCGGGGGGATCTCGGGCAGGCCGGTGCGCAGCTCGAAGGGCAGGTGGGCGAGGTCGTTGTGCGTCACCAGGCTCCACGGGCGACCCTGGCGCTGGGAGATGATCGTGAGGCCGCAATGGGCCTGGTTGAGGGTCATCCAGCGCCAGTCCGGGGCCCCCAGCACCTCACGGACGAACCAGCCGATCACGAAGTTGTGGGTGATCAGCAGCTCGTGCACGTCGCCGGGCTTGCGCACCAGGAACTCACTCGTGGCATCCGCCATCTGCGCGGTGCCGGCCTCGATCTCGGCATCGGTCACCGAGCCGAAGAACGACTCGAAGACCGCGGGAGTCTCCGGGGTCATGCCGGTCGGCACGCAGTCGAACAGCAGGGCGCTCGCCTGAGGCTCGATCGACGGCAGCCGCTCCGCCACGGCGTGCGCGGTCTGCGCGGCCCGCTCGAGCGGTGAATGCCACACGGCATCCAGCGGTACACCGGAGAGCCGGTCGGCCAGCAGCTCGGCCTGACGCCGCCCGCGCGCGGACAGATGACCGTCGGCGAGGCCGTGCTCGGCATCCTGATGCTCGCCATGACGCACGAGATAGATGTAGTGCGTCATGTGTGCTTCCTCCCAGGTGCCGGTGCCCGCGTGGACACACGGTCACCCACCCTACGTCACAGAGCCGAGGTCATTCGGCCGCGCGGGCGATCTCGGCGAGCTGAGCCCGGCTGAGATGCACGCCCACTCCCTGTACGACCTCATCGACCTGCTGAGCCCCCACCGCGTCGACGATCGGGGCCACGATGAGGCGCTGCGCGAGCAGCCAGGCGACCGCCACGGCGCTCTCCGAGACGCCCAGCGCTACGCCGACCGACGCGAGCGCGCGCTGCAGGCGCACAGCACGTCGCTGCGGCGACTGCGTCCACTGGGAGGGGCGCACCGCCCGGGCGACGAACTGGGCCGCGGACGGTGCGTCTGCGGCCAGCAGTGGGCGCTCCACGGAATGGGATGCCGTCACGGCGATGCCCTGAGCGCCTGCGACGAGCCGCAGGTCCCCGTCCAAGCCGGCGCGGCGCACGACGCTGTACGGCGCGTCGAGCACGGTGAACCGGGGATAGCCGGCGGACGCGAGGATGCGCGCCTCGACCAGCTGCTCGGCGCTGAAGCGGTAGGCGGCGAGCGCGCGCACCTTGCCGGAGCCGATGAGCCACTCGGCCGTCGCGAGGATGTCGTCGACGGCGGCCGGTTCCCCGGTGCCGTCGAGGTAGAGCACGTCGATGCGATCGGTGCCGAGACGTGTCAGGGATGCCTCGACGGAGCGGACCAGGTTGACCGGGCCCAGCCCGGGGTTGTCGGGGTGGCCGCCGACGCGCGCGGCCAGGACGATGTCGTCGCGCAGACCGCGTGTGCTCAGCCACTGGCCGACCATCTGCTCGCTGCGGCCGGCGTTCCAGCTGTCGGCGGCGTAGATCGCGTTGCCTCCGCGCGACACGTAGGCGTCCATGGTCTCGTCGGCGCCGTGCTGCGCGACCGGACCGCCGAACGCGCGACCGCCGAGGATGAGCGGGAAGATGTCGAACCCGGTCTCGCCGAGCGGGACGCGGATGCCGCTGCCGACGGCCGGTCCCTGCACGGGGATCGGCGCGGACGGATGCGTCGGCGGCGCCTGCGTCGCGGCCTCACGGGCGCTGCGGCGGGTGGCGGGCACGACCGAAGACGACGTCTGCTGACCGACGTTGTGGTTCGACATGGTCACCCCCGCGAGCATCCGGTTTGCCTGAGTTGCCGCGACCGGCGCCCCCCGGCGCTTGTTATCGAGGCTATGCGACGCCGCCCGGGAATCCCCGCCGGAACGCGGCGTTCCGGCGAACAATTCCATAACTTTTGCGTCACACTCCCAGGGAGAGCGCTCCTGTCGCGTTTGATACGTCCCGGGGACGCCGGATGCCCGCCC
>DATMTQ010000012.1:0-4840 GCA_035564095.1 Microbacterium sp.
GACTGGATCCGCTGCGCGTGGCCCGCGAGCTCGGCTTCTCACGCAGCTCGGAGAACTCGATCGACGGCACCGCCGCCCGGGATGTGGTGGCCGAGTTCGCGTTCGTGGCGGCGCAGATCGGCATCGACCTCTCCCGGTTCGCTGAGGAGATCATCCTCTGGAACACACGGGAGTTCGGCTTCGTCACCCTTGACGACGGCTACTCCACGGGATCGTCGATCATGCCGCAGAAGAAGAACCCCGACATCGCGGAGCTCGCCCGCGGCAAGGCGGGGCGCCTGATCGGCAACGTCACGGGCCTGCTCACCACGCTGAAAGGCCTTCCGCTCGCGTACAACCGCGACCTGCAGGAGGACAAGGAGCCGGTCTTCGACTCGATCGCGACCCTCGAGGTGCTGCTGCCGGCATTCGCCGGGATGGTCGCCACGATGCGGTTCGACACCGAGCGCATGGCCGCGGTCGCCCCGGAGGGATTCTCGCTCGCCACCGACGTCGCCGACTGGCTGGTGCGCACGGGCGTGCCCTTCCGCGACGCGCACGAGATCTCCGGCGCCCTGGTGCAGGCCTGCGAGGAGCGCGGCATCGGACTGGCAGATGCCTCCGACGAGCTCCTCGCGCAGGTGTCGCCGCTGCTGGATCCGGCCGTCCGGGAGGTGCTCACGATCGAAGGGTCGGTGGCATCCCGCACCGGCGTCGGCGGCACCGCGCCCGTGCGCGTCGCCGAGCAGCGCACGGAGCTCATCGCCCGCTCGCAGTCCGTCGCGCATGCGCTCGGGCTCTGACCCACATTGATCCCGACATTCCCGAATGACGACTTTTCGCACAAGATAACTCCATAAGGCATATTTCGGTGATATTCGCGCTATGGTTGTCCCATGGTCGTCACCGTCATCGCGGACATCGTCGGATCCCGCCGCCTCGCCGACCGGACGGCAGCTCAGCTGGCGTTCGACGAGACCATCGCTCGCGTCGAGAAGCAGCACCCCCTCGCCGACCAGCCGCTCACGCCGACCGTCGGCGATGAGCAGCAGGGCGTCTACCGCCGCCTGTCGCAGGCGATGACCTCGCTGCTGCTGCTGCAGCTCGCGCTGCCCGAAGGGCTGGAATTCCGTTTCGGCATCGGCATCGGCACCGTCACTCCGGTCGGATCCGCGCACGGAGAGCTGTCCGATGGGCCCGGCTGGTGGGCCGCGCGCGAGGCGATCGAGTACGTGCACGCGCGTCAGCACCGCGCCGTGCCGGGAATGCGCACCTGGATTGTCGGAGCCGCCGGGCAGGATGAGGTCATGGACACCGTCGTGGCCGCATCGAACGCGTATCTCCTGGCGCGCGACGATCTCATCGCGCACATGAGCGACCGGGAGCGGCGCATCGCCTACGGGCGTGCGAGCGGCCTGTCCCAGCGCGCGCTCGCCGAGCAGGAGGGCATCACGCAGCCGAGCGTCTCGAAGGCCCTGCGCGGCTCCGGGGCGAACGCCCTGATCGAGGGACTCGCGGCGCTGAAGGGAGGCGCCGAGTGATCCTGGTGGCACTCGCGCTCGCCGGCATCGGCGCGGCCGACCTCGTGCGCCAGTTCGTGCCCCGGCCGCGGCAGTGGATCGGGTACGTCGCCGGGGCCGTCGCGGTGCTCGCACTCGGTGTGCTGGGCGGTGCGGCGATCGCCGCGATCGGCGCACTCGCGCTCGCTGCGCTCTGGGTGTGGACGATGCCTGACCGGACCGGGTCGCCGGCTGCGTTCTGGCCGGCCGTGGTGCTGGCTGTCGTCTGCGTGGTCGCGGTCGCGCTGTGGGGAGCACGACCGGATGCCGGCCTCCTCGGCTCGGCCTGGCCCGTCCGATCGCCGTTCGGCCCGATGCCGTTCGACCTGGCCGCCCTCGCGGTCGGTGTGCTGGTGTTCCTCCTCGAGTCGGGCAACGTCGTGGTGCGTGCGGCTCTGACAGGCGAACGCGCCGAGCCGCCGCGCACCGGATTCGCGGGCGGGCGCCTGATCGGTCCGCTCGAGCGCGTGCTCGTGCTGCTGCTCACGCTGACCGCGGCGTATCCGCTGCTCGCGGCGGTGCTCGCAGCCAAGGGCATCGTGCGCTTCCCGGAGATCTCCCGCGACGGCGAGTCGGGAGCGCGGGCCGAGTACTTCCTGGTCGGCAGCCTCGTCAGCTGGGTGACCGCGCTCGCGGGCGCGCTGCTGGTGTGGTGGGGCGCCCACTCCTGACAGGCGGCTGCGGGACGCGGCATCCGCCGCTGATAGCCTGAAGCGCGTGTCGGAAACCCCTCTTCGCGCCCTCGCGCCCGCCAACGATCCCGCGTTCGAGAACGTCTGGGACGAGCTGGTGTACCGCGGGCTGGTGCACGTGTCCACGGATGCCGAGGCGCTGCGCGCCGCGCTCGGAGGCGACCCGATCACCTACTACTGCGGCTTCGACCCGACCGCCCCGAGCCTGCACCTCGGCAACCTCGTGCAGCTGCTGCTGCTGCGCCGCATCCAGCTGGCGGGGCACAAGCCGCTCGGCCTCGTCGGCGGCTCGACGGGCCTCATCGGCGACCCGCGGCCTACGGCCGAGCGCGTGCTCAACACCAAAGAGACCGTGGCCGACTGGGTGGCGCGTCTGCGCGCCCAGGTCGAGCGCTTCCTCAGCTTCGACGGCGACAACGCCGCCCGCATCGTCAACAACCTCGACTGGACGGCGCCGCTTTCGGCGATCGACTTCCTGCGCGAGATCGGCAAGCACTACCGGGTCGGCACCATGCTCAAGAAGGAAGCCGTCGCGGCGCGCCTGAACTCGGATGCCGGCATCAGCTACACCGAGTTCAGCTACCAGATCCTGCAGGGGCTCGACTACCTCGAGCTCTACCGGCAGTACGACTGCGTGCTGCAGACGGGCGGCTCCGACCAGTGGGGAAACCTCACCAGCGGCACCGACCTCATCCACCGCGTCGAGGGCCGGCCGGTGCACGCCATCGGCACGCCGCTGATCACCAACAGCGACGGCACCAAGTTCGGCAAGAGCGAGGGCAACGCCATCTGGCTGGACGCCGAGATGTGCAGCCCCTACGCCTTCTACCAGTTCTGGCTCGGCACCGGCGACGCCGACGTGATCGCGCGCCTGAAGGTGTTCACGTTCCTGACGAGCGCCGAGATCGCCGAGTACGAGCAGTTGGTCGAGACCGAGCCCTTCCGCCGTGCCGCGCAGAAGCGTCTGGCGGCCGAGGTGACGACGTTCGTACACGGTCCGGATGCCACGGCCAAGGTGATCGCGGCCTCGGAGGCGCTGTTCGGCCAGGGCGACCTGACCGCGCTCGACCCGGGGGTGCTGCGCAGCGCGCTGGCGGAGCTGCCGCACACCGAGACGTCGGCCGACGCCACGGTGGTGCAGGTGCTCGTCGACACCGGCCTCGTCTCGAGCGCGAGTGAGGCCCGCCGCGCGATCGCGCAGGGCGGCGTGACGCTCGACGGCGCTCGCGTGGAATCCGACGACGCCCTCGTGACGGGTGCGCTGCCCGGGGGCGTGTCGGTGCTGCGCCGCGGCAAGAAGACCCTCGCCGGCGTCTTCCTCGTCTGATGCCGTTCACACCGAGCCACGCCGTCGTGGCACTGCCGTTCATCCGCACCCCCCTGCCGACGGCAGCCCTCGCGATCGGCGCGATGGCCCCCGACCTGCCGCTGTTCGTGCCTGCGTTCCCGGAACCGTACGAGATGACGCACAGCTTCGCGTGGCTGCCGGTCACGGTGGTCGTCGCGCTCGGCCTGCTGCTGGTCTGGCGCTGCGTCCTGCGCCCGGCCATGCGCGAGCTGGCGCCGGACTGGCTCGCGGCGCGCCTCCCGCAGGAGTGGGATGCCGGCGCCGGGGAGGGCCTGCGAGGCGTCTTCGCCCGGCGCGACGGGTTCCGCTCGAGCGTCGGCGGCGCGGTCCTCGTGCTCGCCACCCTCGCGATCGGCGTCGCGTCGCACATCGCGTGGGACGCCTTCACACACGAGGGTCGCTGGGGCATGACCGCACTTGACCTGGCCGTGATGTGGGGGGCGCTCCCCGCCTACAAGTGGCTGCAGTACGGCTCGAGCGTCATGGGACTCGTGGTGATCGGCCTCTGGGCGGTGCTCTGGCTGCGACGCCGGCGCCCGGCACCCCTCTCGCGCGTGCTGCCCGACGGAGCGCGGTGGACGTGGTGGCTCGCCCTGCCGACGCTGCTGGCGGCCGCGTGGCTGATCGGGCTGGCCGTCTGGGGTCCGTTCACGGCGGACTACACCCCGCACCACCTCGCCTACCGCGTCCTGCCGGTCGCCAGCGCGGTCTGGGTGGGTCTCGGCATCCTGCTCGCGCTCGCCGTGCCGGTCGCCCGGTCTCGCGCGCGAGCGTCATAGCCCTGGTCACGCGGGGGATCGAGGATGCGACACGCCCGGCGTGCGAGCCCGATTCGCGGAGGGTCGCGGATGCCACGTAGAGTCTTACTTGTTCGCCCCAAAGGGTAGAGCGAGAAGCCGCAAGGCCGGCTCCCCTCAAGTGGTCGAACACGATCCCCTCACCGAAGAACAGACCCTCGGGTCTGGTCGGAAGTGGGGTTCGTTCGTCTCCGCTCAAGCCGGTGGCGCCGCGAGAAAGTCGCGACACGCCGAGTTTGACAAGCGGAAACGAGCGAGTTTAGGATAGAGAAGTTGCCCCGGTGATGAAGCGGCCTGATAGGTCGCGGATGCCGGGTGCATCCGATCCTTGAGAACTCAACAGCGTGCACTTGTCAAATGCCAAATTTTACCTCGGCCTGACCTTTTTTGGTTGGGTTTGAGATTCCTTTGGATCAAAGTCCGGCTCTCTTTTTTGGGGGTCGGCGACGGATATGTCAGTGATGG
>DATMTQ010000013.1:0-10520 GCA_035564095.1 Microbacterium sp.
GCAGCGAGCGTCCGATCATCCGCTCGAGTTCGGCGTTGTCCTCGGCGAACAGCGTGCCGAGCCGCGCCTGCACGTCGGCGGGGAGCGCCTCCCCGCTCGCCGCGTTCCTGCGCTCCCCGGCCGGCACGTCGCCGCCGTCCACGCCGAGAAAGGCGGCGACGCGGGCGACGGTCCCGGGCTGGTCGGCGTAGTACTCCTCGCTGGGCACCACGAGGATGTTCTCCATGCCGTACAGCTCCGCCCAGCGCCTGAGCGATCGCGCGTAGCGGCTCTGCGCGACGTACGACTGCTGCTCGTGCGCGTAGCTGTAGTAGTGCGGATCGGCGATGATCTTCTGCTCCTCGCCGGCGAGGCGGGATTCCTCGGCATCCAGCGCGGCGAGGAAGTCGAGAGGCTCCGCGTCGCCGCGCCGCCGCTCCTTCCAGTGCGAGTACGTGCGCTGCACGGGGTCGCGCAGCAGGGCGATGATCTTCGCGTCCGGCGCGGCCGCGTGCGCGCGCTCGGCCGCGAGCGGGTGGAACAGGTAGTACGGGGATGCCTCGCCGACGATGACCGGGGCTCCGCCCAGGCGCTGCTGTGCCCGGCGCCGCGCCGCCCGGGACGGCATGTACGAGCGGTACCAGCGCAGGCTCTTGTAGGAGTGCGTGTCGAAGTAGTGCACGCCCTTGGTCTCGTTGGCCTTCGGCAGGTGCTTCGCAGACGGGAAGAGGGTCAGGATCTGCGGAACCTTGAGCAGGTCGTAGTACAGCGACGTGGTGCCGCCGCGCTTGGTGCCGACGATCAGGAAGTCCGGCATCGGCCGCGCGCCCGCGTTGACCGACCCGATCAGCCGGAACGCCCCGCTGCCGGCCCGCATCACGAACCCGCGCAGGCCCTTCCGGCCCTCGTGCAGCGTCGTGCTCTTGCTCTGGCCCATGGCGTCCCCGATCCGCTCAGTTCTCCGTGATGACGCCGGCGCCCACCGTGCGGTTGGTCGCCTCGTCGATGAGGATGAACGAGCCCGTCTGGCGGTTGCGCCGGTACGGGTCGACGAGCAGCGGCTGCGTCGTGCGCAGGGTCACCCGGCCGATGGAGTTCAGCCCGAGCGACCCGGGTGAGAGCTCGCGGTGCAGGGTGTTGATGTCGAGCTCGTACGCGATGTCCTTCACGAGCGCGCGGGCGCTGCGGGTGGTGTGCTTGATCGCGTACTTGCCGCCCACCCGCATCGGCGCCGCGTCCATCCAGCAGACCATCGCATCGATGTCCTGCGTCGGCTCGGGCTGGTTCGCGGGACGGCTGATCATGTCGCCGCGCGAGACGTCCACCTCGTCTTCGAGCCGCACGGTGATGGACATCGGCGGGAACGCCTCGTCGACTTCGCCCGCCGACGTCTGGATCGTCTTGATCCGGGACGGCAGGCCGCTCGGCAGCACGATGACGTCGTCGCCGGGACGCATCATCCCGCTCACGAGCTGGCCGGCGAAGCCGCGGAAGTCGCCGCGCCCGTTCTGCGGCCGGATGACGTACTGCACCGGGAAGCGCACGTCGACGAGGTTCCGGTCGCTGGCGATGTACACGTGCTCGAGGTGGTGCATCAGCGCCGGCCCCTGGTACCAGTCCATGTGTGCGGACCGCGTCACCACGTTGTCTCCGGTCAGCGCCGAGATCGGGAGGGTGGTGACGTCCGCGAAGTCGAGCTTCGCGGCGAATTCGACGAACGTCGCGCTGATCTCCTCGTACACGTCCTGCGACCAGTCGACGAGGTCCATCTTGTTGATCGCGAGCACCACGTGCGGCACCCGCAGCAGCGAGACGATCGTGGCGTGCCGGCGGCTCTGCTCCAGCAGGCCCTTGCGGGCGTCGATGAGGATGATGGCGAGGTCGGCCGTCGAGGCGCCGGTCACCATGTTCCGGGTGTACTGGATGTGCCCGGGGGTGTCCGCGATGATGAACTTCCGGCGCGGGGTGGAGAAGTACCGGTACGCCACGTCGATCGTGATGCCCTGCTCGCGCTCGGCGCGCAGGCCGTCGGTGAGCAGCGCGAGGTCGGTGTAGTCGTCGCCGCGCTGCGCGCTCGTGCGCTCGACCGCATCGAGCTGATCGGTGAAGATCGACTTCGAGTCGTACAGCAGGCGCCCGATCAGGGTGCTCTTGCCGTCGTCGACGGAGCCTGCCGTGGCGAACCGGAGGATGTCCATCAGAAGTAGCCTTCCTTCTTGCGGTCTTCCATCGCCGCTTCACTCACCTTGTCATCGCCGCGCGTCGCGCCCCGCTCGGTGATCCGGCTCGCCGCGACCTCGGCGGCGACGTCCGCCGCGGTGCGCGCCTGCGAGAGCACCGCCGCGGTCAGGGTCGCATCGCCCACCGTGCGGTACCGCACCGTCTCGGTGAACGTGTGCTCGCCGTCCCGGGGCAGGCAGTGCCGGTTCACGGCGAAGTACATCCCGTTGCGCTGGAACACCTCGCGCTCGTGGGCGTAGTAGATGGACGGCACCTCGATGCCCTCGCGGGCGATGTACTCCCAGATGTCCAGCTCGGTCCAGTTCGACAGCGGGAAGCAGCGGATGCTCTCGCCGGGGTGGATGCGGCCGTTGTACAGGCTCCACAGCTCCGGCCGCTGGTTCTTCGGGTCCCACTGCCCGAACTCGTCGCGGAACGAGAAGACCCGCTCCTTCGCGCGGGCCTTCTCCTCGTCGCGGCGGGCGCCGCCCATGAGCGCGGTGAGCCCGTGCTGCTCGGCGGTGCGCAGCAGCACCGGGGTCTGGATGCGGTTGCGTGAGCCGCTCGGCTCCTCGCGCACGAACCCCTCTTCGATGGCCTCCGGTACCGACCCGACGATGAGGCGCACGCCGAGCGCCTCCACGACGCGGTCGCGGAACAGCAGCACCTCGTCGAAGTTGTGGCCGGTGTCGATGTGCACCACCGGGAACGGCAGGGATGCCGGGGCGAACGCCTTCGCGGCCAGGTGCAGCATCACGATCGAGTCCTTGCCGCCGGAGAAGAGCAGGCCGGGGCTCTCGTTCTCGGCGACGATCTCGCGGATGATGAACATCGCCTCGGACTCGAGATGGTCGAGCTGGGAGAACCGGTGGCCGTCGGAGGCGGTGGCATCCATCATGAGCGGTCCTCTTCCAGGAGCGAGGCGAGCCGTCGCAGGACCTCCTGCGAGACGTGCGGATTGCAGACGACGAGGTCGGGCAGATACGGATCGGGCCCGTTGTAGACGAGGGGTGAGCCGTCGACCCGCGACGTGAACAGGCCGGCATGGCGCGCCACCGCGACCGGCGCCGCGGAGTCCCATTGATACTGTCCGCCGGAGTGGACGTAGGCGTCCGCCTCGCCCCGGATGACGGCCCCGACCTTGTAGCCGGCCGATCCCATCGGCACGAGCTGCGCGTCCAGCGCGTCCGCCAGCCGCTGCACGAGCGCGGTCGGGCGCGTCCGCGAGACGGCGAGGCGGATGCGGGTGGGAGCGGCCCACGGCGTCGTCGGGTCGGCCGTGGAGAGCACGGTGCCGATGCCGGGCAGCGCGACCGCCCCGGCGGTCAGGTCGCCGCGCTCCCAGAGCGCCACGTGCACGGCCCAGTCGTGGCGTCCCTCGGAGAACTCCCGCGTGCCGTCGAGCGGGTCGATGATCCAGACGCGGTCGGCGGTGAGGCGCCCGTCGCCGTCGGCGGCCTCTTCGGACAGCACGGCATCTCCGGGGAAGCGGGCGGAGAGCTCCCGGGCCAGGAACTCCTGCGCCCGGCGGTCGCCCTCGTCCTTCAGCCCGGCGGAGCCGAGGCGGTCCGGCCCCGCGTCGGCGCGCACGCGCAGCAGCAACTCGCCTGCGCCGCGTGCGAGTGCACCGGCGATCGCGGTGTCGTCAGCCATCGTCTCCCCAGAATCGATCTGTGCCGCCCGGCGCCTGGTCTGGCCGCTCGCCAGCAGTGAGGCGACCGGTGGCCCCCATGATACGTGGGCGTGTCGCCTCCGGGTCAAGGAAGACGAACGGTCCGGTCGTGCAGATAATCGGCCGGTCAGCGCGGGCGTCCTTGTGCGAGACTTTCCGCCATGGACTGGTGGCTGGCCCTCGGCGCGCTCGCGGTCGGGATCGTGGTGGGCCTGACCGGCATGGGCGGTGGCGCCCTCATGACGCCGATGCTCGTGCTGTTCTTCGGCATCAATCCGCTCACCGCCGTCTCCAGCGATCTCGTGGCGGCCGCGGTCATGAAGCCGGTCGGATCCGTGGTGCACCTGCGCCGCGGCACCGTCAACCTCAAGCTCGTCGGCTGGCTGTGCATCGGGTCGGTCCCGGCCGCCTTCTGCGGCGTGCTCGTGCTGAAGTCGTTCGGCGACGCCGCCCAGGTCGCCGACGGCGTGAAGATCGCCCTCGGCGTCGCCCTGCTGGTGTCGGCCGCGCTGCTCATGGTGCGCGCCTATCTGCGGCTCATCGAGCGCGCGCGCACCCGCGACGGACGCGGCGAGCCTCTTCCGCAGGAGCGCCCCGAGGTCGGGGTCCGCCCCCTCCCGACCGTGCTGCTCGGGGCGCTGGGCGGACTCATCGTGGGCATGACGTCCGTCGGGTCCGGCTCGCTCATCATCATCGGGCTGATGCTGCTGTATCCCGGGCTCAAAGCCAGCCAGCTGGTCGGCACCGACCTCGTCCAGGCCGTGCCGCTCGTGGCATCCGCCGCCCTCGGCCACACCCTCTTCGGGGACCTGGATCTCGGCGTCACCCTGCCGCTGATCGTCGGCGGCGTGCCCGGCGCCTACATCGGGGCGCGCCTGTCGGCACAGCTTCCGGGCGGCATCGTCCGCCGCGCCCTCGCCTTCGTGCTGCTGGCGTCGGCGCTGAAGATGTTCGGGCTGAGCAACGCGCTCACCGGCATCCTGCTGCTCGCGATGGTGCTCATCGCACCGGTCGTGTGGATGGCGATCCGGCGTCGGCACGGTTTCCCCGCGCTCGCCTCGGTGGAGATGCGCCGCGTCCGCGAGCAGCGCCGCCGCGAAGAGGGGGAGCGCGAGCAGGACGCGGGAAGCGGCGTCACGTGACCGCCGAACCCATGGTGGTGCTGCCCCTCGACGATCTCGACCGCCTCGAGCTGCTGCTCGGCGGCTTCTTCGCGCCGGCGACCGGATACTGCCTGCCCGGACGCCCGCCCCGCGGCTGGCCGATCGAGGTGACCCTCGCCGTCCCGACGACGGCGGCGCAGGCGGACGCCGGATGCGGGGGAGTGCTCCTGACCGATTCGGAGAACACGCCGCTCGCGCGGGTGCGTCCGGTCGAGGTCGAGGAGCGCGACGCGGCGACGAGCTGGATCTCGGGCCCGGTCGAACCGCTGCACCCCGCCGAGCATCCTCCCGCTCGTGCGCTGCGCCTGACGATGCCGCGCGACCTGACCGGGTACGCCGTCGCGCTCTTCGCGGGTCGCGTGCGCGCGGCCGACGTGCTGCGCGCCGCCGCCGGCACCGGCGGCAGGCCGCTCGCGCTCGTCGGGGTGAGCTCCGGCGCCGGGCCGCGGACGGATGCCGCGATGATGGACGACCTGGCGGATGCCGCCCGGGAGCTCGGCGCCGAGGCCCTGTATCTCGGGGTGCCCGCCCCGTCCGGCGGAGGCTCCCGCGAGGAGACCCTGCGGATGCTCCTCGACCGCCTGGGCGCGCGCGACCCGATCGATCTGCGGGGGCCGGTGCGGACCGCCGCGACCGGTGCCGTCGTGCTGTTCACCGGCCTGTCGGGAGCCGGAAAATCGACCGTGGCGCGCGCCGTCGTGGACCGCATCGACAGGTCGACCGGAGACCGGCCCGTGCTGCTCGACGGTGACGAGGTGCGCCAGGTGCTCTCCTCCGGGCTGGGCTTCGGACGCGCGGACCGCGAGCGCAACCTCGAGCGCATCGCGTGGGTCGCCGCCCGCGTGGCGGAGGTCGGCGGCCTCGCGGTGTGCGCGCCGATCGCCCCGTTCGAGTCCTCCCGCGCCGCGATGCGCGTGATCGTCGAGACCGTCGCACCGTTCATCGTGGTGTACGTGTCCACGCCACTGGAGGTCGCCGAGAAGCGCGACCGCAAGGGCCTGTACGCCCGCGCGCGGGCGGGCGAGCTGACGGACTTCACCGGCGTCGATTCCCCGTACGACGTGCCGCAGGACGCAGACCTCGAGATCGACACCTCCACGATGAGCGTCGACGCGGCGGCCGCGGCCGTGCTCGACCTGCTGCGCGACCGCGGAGTGTTCCCCGCATGAGCGGGCGCGGCGTGGCCGGACGGAGGATCGCGTGAAACGCTCCGCCATCAGCGCGATCCTCGCGCAAGGGGTGCAGGCGGGGATCAGCTTCGTCCTGCAGCTGCTCGTCGTCCGCTCGCTGGGACTGTCCGAGTACGGTCGGTTCGCGGTCATGTACGGCATCCTCGTGCTCGCCAGCGGCATCGTCACCGGCCTCGTCGGCGACACCCTGGTGGCGCTGGAGCGCGGGAGGCGCGACATCCGGGCCGGCCTTCTCGGCACGATGCTGATCGCCGCGTTCGGGAGCGCGGCGATCTCCGCCGGCATCCTGCGCGCGACCGGCTTCATCAGCTGGCCCGAGGCGATCGCATTCGCGGTCGCCGTCGCCTTCTTCGTGATCGAAGAGGTCTTCCGGCGCCTCCTCGGCGCCAACATGAAGTTCCATCGCATCCTCGTCATCGACAGCGCCGGCTTCGTCGCCGCGCTCGCCGTGCTCGGTGTCTGGATGCTGCTGCACGGGCTGACCCTGACCGCGTTCTTCGTCGCGATCGCGATCGGTCAGATCCTCGCCACGCTCCTCGGCGCGGCCCTCGTCCCCCGGGCCGACCGGTGGATGCCGGGCCTGTGGCCGGGAGCGTACGGTGCGGTGTTCCGCTACGGCATGTGGCGCGCGCTCGTGCAGACGCTGCGTCCGGGCATGTTCACCGGCGTGCGCCTGCTGATCGCGGCGTTCGCCGGGCTGGCCGCGGTCGGCGGGCTGGAGGCCGCGCGCACCTACACGTCGCCGCTGCTGCTGGTGATCGGCGGCCTGTCGTCGTTCCTGTTCGTGCGGTTCGCCCACCAGGCGAAGTCGCAGGGCGCCGGTTCGCTGCACGAGGCGGACCGGGTCGCCCGGGCGCTGCTGCTGGCGACCGCGGTGCTCGGGGCGATCGCCGTCGCTCTCGCGCCGTGGATCGGGTCGCTCCTGTTCGGCGTGCACCTCGACCTGATCGCGACCGCCGCCTGGGCCGTCTACGGCGTCTCCGTCGCGGTGGTGACGCCGTACGGTGCGCTCAGTGCGGTGTCGGGCATGCAGACGCCGGTCTTCTTCATCCGCCTCGGGGACACCGTGCTGGGACTGGTCGTCACCGTCGGGATGCTCCTGCTGCAGGTTCCGCCGTCGTACGTCCCCTTCGGGCTCGCGGTCGCGTCGGCTCTCGGCGGTTTCGGCCTGCGTTGGCTGTCCCGCCGAGTAAAGACCAAGAATCGGCTTCCCGAACCGTCGGTCGACTTCACCGAATGATAGGTTCGAGTCCAGTCTGGGGTTTCACAATGGGGGGGATGGCGTGGAGGACGTGCCTTATGGCCGTATCCTGCGCGAAGGCTGGCTGATCATCCTGATCGTGGCACTCGTGGGTGCGGTGGCCGCATTCGGTGCGACCAAGCTGATGCCGAAGACCTATGCGGCGACATCGACGCTCATGCTGCGGGTCAGCTCGACGCCGGACACGCTGTTCCAGCAGAACCAGTTCAGCCTGGCGCGGATCCAGTCCTACCCGCAGCTGGTCGACAGCCCGGCCGTGCTCGACGGCGTGCGGTCCGATCTCGACCTGAGCCGGCGCGACTACAGCGACGCCGACATCACCCGGATGCTTTCGGCGACCAACCCGTCGAACACCGTCCTGCTCGTCGTGGAGGCGGACGCATCCACCGCGAAGCTGTCGGCGGACATGGCGAACTCGGCGGCGCGGCACCTGTCCGCGCTCATCGAGGAGACCGAGAACACGAACGGCGACAAGATCGTCGTGCGCCTCGACGTCGTCCTGCCCGCGGTCGAGCCGTTGCAGCCGATCTCGCCGCAGGTGCTCGCCGTCACCGGTCTGGGTGTCATCGCGGGCCTCGCGATCGGCGCGATCGTCGCCGTCTACCGCACGACGACCAACCGGAGCCTGCGCACCAGCTCCGACATCCGCAAAGCGAGCCGGCTGCCGCTGGCGGGACGCATCCCGCGCCGGTCGCGCGCGCCACGGCGGAACTCCGACACGCTGCGCAAAGCCGCCTTCGAAGAGGCCGTCGGCAACCTCGGCAGCCTCGGCGGCCTCGGCGTGGAGCGCTACGTGCTGGTCTCGGCATCGCCGGAGTCCCTCAACGAAGCCATCTTCGCCGGCCTCATCGACGCGTTCGACGAGGCCGGTGCGCGCGCGTGCGTGCTGGACGTGCGCTCGGACCGGGACCCGGATGCCGCGGTGCGGCCGCTCGGCGAGATCGTGAACCTCTCCGGCGGCCCGGTCGACGAACCCACCGGCGAGTCGGAGGGATCCGTGTTCGCCCTGGCGGCGCCGGTGCGGTCCTCAGAGCTCGCCCGCCGGCTGCCCGACGCGTGCCTGGCGCTGCGCGAGGACTTCGACGTCGTGATGGTGGCGGCGGACGCCAGCGCTTCCGGCCTCATCGAGCGGATGGCCGCGATCGAGTCGGGCGTGGTCATCGCGGTGCGCTGCAAGTCGACGATGGCGAGTCAGCTGGCCTCCCTCGTGACCCGCCTGCACGTGATGGGCATCCGTCCGGTCGGCACGCTCCTGACGCACGCGCCGCTGGGCGACGTCAGCGCCGTCGCGGAGACCTGGCGGCCGTCCGACCGGCATCCGGTGCGCGGCGAGCATCCCGCGGCGGTCGGCGATGTCCGAGCGGATCGCTGACGGCGAGACGATCCATCGCGACGCGGGAGCTCCCAGTCGCGAACGGCTCGGCGCGGTCGGCGTGCTCTTCCTCCTGGTGATCGTCAGCGTCATCCCGTGGCGCCCCAACACGCTCTACAGCGGCGGCGCCGATCCGGTCGTGGTCGCGAAGGCGGCGCTGGCGCTGTGCGCGCTCGGGGGCGCCGTGCTGCTGGCCCTGCGCACGCGCGTCCATGCGCCGGTCGGCCTGGGCCCGGCGGGGGTGCTCTCCGTCGTGCTGCTGATCTCGCTGCTCGGCGCGTTCGTGTCGGGACACGGGAGCCAGACCCTCGTCCTGGTCATCCGCGTCTTCATCGTGATGGCCACGGTGCTTCTGCTGGTGTCGAGCGTGCCGTGGACCGCGGCGCTCGCGTGCCTGTTCGCCGCGATGACCGCCGTCGCCGTGTTCGCGGCCATGACCGGGCTGCCCGCGTATGGATCCACCGGGCGCCTCGGCGGCGGCATGCCCGAAATCCACCCCAATGAGCTGGCGGCGCTCGCCGCCACGCCGCTCGTGGGGCTCGTGGTCTATTCGCTGCAGCGCGGGTGGCGCGAGTGGCAGGTGGTCGTGGTCGTCGTGCTGCTCGGTATCGTGGTGGCCACCGGATCCCGCACGGCGCTTCTCGGCGCCATCGTGGCGCTGCTCGGCGCGGCGATCTTCAACGGCATCCGGGACCGCTCGCTGCTGTACGTCATGCTGGTGGCGGCGCCGGTCGTCTACGCGACAGCCACCTTCACGAACGTGGTGGGGGACCTGGCCTCGCGCGGCGGTTCGAATGCCGTGGGCTCGTCGCTGAACTCCCGCTTCACCGCGTGGGAGGTCGTGCTGGGCTGGGACTGGGGGAGCTGGGAGCGGTGGCTCGGGCTCGGGCTCTCGGTCGAGCAGGTGCCCGTGGACAACAAGTGGGACCCGTTCCAGGTGCTCGACAGCAGCTGGGTCTCCCTGCTCGCGCAGGCCGGGGTGCTGTCGGTGGCCCTCGTCGCGCTGCTCGTGATCTGGGCGGTCGCGAGCGCGCTGGTCTCCACGCGGCGCAGCGTCATGGTGCCGTTGCTCGCGGTGCTGCTGATCCGGTCGGCGACCGAGAGCGGCCTGGTCGACAGCGCCATGTCGTTCGTGCTGCTGGTGACCTACACGGCCGTGCTGACGCACCGCAGCCGGCATCCGAAGGAGCAGCCGGCCGAGCCGGAGGAGATCGGCGCGCGCAGCTGGCACGCAGTCCCCTGATCGCGCGCTCCTGCACGCCGCACGTCGGAGCCTGGGCCGAGGGAGTGAGAATTCTTTCACACTCTAGCGGTTTCTCAAATTCCGCTGATATCTTGGCCCTGCGCGGCCCTGCCCCAGAATGGGTCGTGAACATGACTGCGTCTCAATTCGGGTGGGATGCTCGACCAATACAGGAACCTCACCTCCCCATGAGATTCACACGCATATCCGTGATGACGGCTGCCGCCGTCGTCCTCGCATCCGGGGTTGCGACAGCTGCCGCTGTCTCTGCCCACCACCCAGCCGCAGCGCCGGAATCCCCGAGCGGGACCGTCGCCTCCGGCGTGAGCACCGTCTCCCACATCGTCGCCGACCCGGTGATCGGCACCGCGCACGCCGCGGCCGCGGTCGCCCCCCACGCCCGCTCGGCGACGCTCGCCG
>DATMTQ010000014.1:0-5258 GCA_035564095.1 Microbacterium sp.
TCGACCTCGCCGAGGAGCGCGGGCTGTTCTCCGGCATCCTCGACGCGGCCGGTCTCGTCGCCCCGCGGCACGGCACCGCGATCGACGTCGACGGTGCCGTGGCGGTGGCCGAGGACATCGGCTACCCGGTGCTCGTGCGCCCCAGCTTCGTGCTCGGCGGGCGCGGCATGGAGATCGTGTACGACACCCCGTCGCTGCGCGACTACTTCGTGCGCATCGCCGACCAGGCGATCATCGGGGAGGGGATGCCGCTGCTCGTGGACCGCTTCCTCGACGACGCCGTCGAGATCGACGTCGACGCCCTGTACGACGGGCACGAGCTGTACATCGGCGGCGTCATGGAGCACCTCGAAGAGGCCGGCATCCACTCCGGCGACTCCAGCTGCACCCTGCCGCCGGTCTCCCTCGGCCGCACCGAAATCGACCGGGTGCGCGAGGCGACGCACGGCATCGCCGCAGGCGTGGGCGTGCGCGGGCTGCTGAACGTGCAGTTCGCCGTCAGCGCCGGCGTGCTCTACGTCATCGAGGCCAACCCGCGCGCCAGCCGCACCGTGCCGTTCGTCTCGAAGGCCCTCGGCATCCCGCTCGCGAAGGCGGCGGCGCGCATCATGGCGGGCTCCACCATCGCCGAGCTCAAGGCGGAGGGGCTGTTGCCCGCCGTGGACGGCTCGCGTGTGCCGATCGACGCACCCGTGGCGGTGAAGGAGGCGGTGCTCCCGTTCAAGCGTTTCCGCACCGCCGAGGGCGCCACCGTCGACTCCATCCTCGGCCCGGAGATGCGCTCCACGGGCGAGGTGATGGGGATCGACCGCGACTTCCCGACGGCGTTCGCGAAGAGCCAGGCCGCGGCCTACGGCGGGATGCCGCTGTCCGGCACCGTGTTCATCTCGGTGGCCGACGCGGACAAGCGCGCGGTCATCCTGCCCGCGCACCGGCTGCAGCAGCTCGGCTTCACGCTGCTCGCGACCGAAGGCACGGCGGAGATCCTCTCGCGCAACGGCATCGCCGTGACGGTGGTGCCCAAGTACAGCGAGACGCACGACTCCGACCGCAAGAACGTCGTGGACCTCATCGACGCGGGTGCGATCGACATCGTCGTGAACACGCCCAGCGGCATGTCGGCGCGTGCCGACGGCTACGAGATCCGCGCCGCGGCGGTTGCGGCCGACAAGCCGCTGTTCACGACGATCGCGACGCTGGGTGCGGCAGTGACCGCGATGGATGCCGCGGGCGAAGGCTTCCAGGTGCGGAGCCTGCAGGAGTTCGCGCTGGACCGGGCGGCGCGCGCGTGATCGGATTCGGGGAGCGCGTGCGCGCCGCGATGCGCGCGCACGGACCGATGTGCGTCGGCATCGACCCGCACGCCGCGCTGCTGGTCGACTGGGCCCTGCCCCTCTCCGCCGCGGGCGCCCGTGAGTTCGGCCTGCGCACCGTCGAGGCCGCCGCGGGCCGCGTCGGGATGGTCAAGCCCCAGGTCGCGTTCTTCGAGCAGTACGGGTCGGCGGGCTTCGCCGCGCTCGAGGACGTCTCGGCGGCGGCACGGGATGCCGGCCTGCTCGTCATCGCGGACGCCAAGCGCGGCGACATCGGCTCGACCATGGCGGGGTACGCCCGCGCCTGGCTCGAACCCGGCTCGCCGCTGGAGGCGGACGCGCTGACGGTGAGCCCCTTTCTCGGCCCGGACTCCCTCGACGCCACGGCCGCCCTCGCGAAGGGGCACGGCAAGGGCCTGTTCGTCTTGTGCGCGACGAGCAACCCGGAGGCGACGCCACTGCAGTCCGGCACCGTCGGCGGCGCGACCGTCGGCCGGTTCGTCGCAGACCGGATCGCCGCCCTGGACACGCGCCAGGGGACCGCATGGGGCGATCTCGGGCTCGTCGTGGGCGCGACTGTCAGCTTGGACGTTTTAGGCTTGGGACAGGGATTCGTCGCGACCGCGCCGATTCTCGCGCCCGGATTCGGTGCGCAAGGGGCCCGACCCGAGGACCTCGAACGCATCTTCGGTGATCTGGCTCCGTTCGTCATCGCGAGTGAGAGTCGCAGCATCCTGTCGGCCGGTCCCGCCCGGATCGCGGAGGTCATCACGGCGCGCGCCGAGCTGTACACGAGGAGCCATGGCCGAACACCAGACGCCGCCCGAGGTTGACCGGGTCGCCGCATCCGAGCGCGCCGTCGCGGCGCGCCGCGCCCGCGCGAGCCTGAAGCGGGACATCTCCGCCCGGGTCGTCTCGCCGCAGGAGGTCATGCGACGGGCGGCTGCGGATGCCGCCTCTCCGGCGGGCACCCTGCGCGTCCCCGACTTCCTCACGGCGCTGCCCGCCATCGGCGAGAGCAAGCGCGACCGCGTGCTGGCCGACCTGCAGATCGCCGCGGTCAAGCGTCTCGGCGGTCTCGGCGTGCGGCAGCGCGCTGCGCTGCGCGCCTGGCTCGACGACCGGTTCCCCGAGCCCGCCCCCCGCCCGGGCCGCAGCCGCCTGCTCGTGCTGGCGGGGCCCACCGCGGTCGGCAAGGGCACAGTGGCAGCGCGCATCCGCGTCGACCACCCCGAGATCATGCTGTCCGTCTCGGCCACCACCCGGGCGCCGCGTCCGGGAGAGATCGACGGCGTGCACTACTTCTTCGTCGACGATGCGGAGTTCGACCGCATGATCGCCGCGCACGAGCTGCTCGAGCACGCCACGGTGCACAACAGGCACCGCTACGGCACGCCCCGCGGCCCTGTCGAGGCGGCCCTGGCCGAGGGCCGCACCGTGCTGCTGGAGATCGACCTGCAGGGCGCCCGCCAGGTGCGCGCCGCCGACCCGTCGGCCGCGCTCGTGTTCCTGCTGCCGCCGACCTGGGACGAGCTCGTGAACCGGCTCGTCGGGCGCGGCACGGAGGGCGACGAGGAGCGCGCCCGGCGCCTGAAGACGGCACGCGTGGAGCTCGCCGCACAGCACGAGTTCGACTTCCGGGTCGTCAACGACGACGTGGCGTCCGCCGCCGCCGAGGTCGCCGCCCTCGCGCGGTGACCCCCATTCTCGGTCCCTGAGCCCCGCCTCGGTCCCTGAGCCTGTCGAAGGGCCGCACCCGCATCCCGTAGACTAAAGGGATGCTTTGCGCGCCCGTGCGCGCTCACCATCATCGCCAGCACGGACATCCAGGAGGTACCCCATGGCCGGCACGAACGAAGGCATCATCGACCCGCCGATCGACAGCCTGCTCGAGAAGGTCGACTCGAAGTACCAGCTCGTCATCTACGCGTCCAAGCGCGCGCGTCAGATCAACGACTACTACTCCGACCTGCACGAGGGCAACCTCTTCGACAACGTCGGGCCGCTCGTCGACTCGACCATCGAGGACAAGCCGCTCACGATCGCGATGCACGAGATCCACGAGGACAAGCTGCGTCTGCGCCACGTGGAGTGACATCAGCGGGATGACCTGTTTCATCCTGTGAACGGAGGCGGTCGCGATGTCGGCCGCCTTCGTCATACTTGCCGAGTACTGCGACCCGACCGAGGAGTCCCGTTGTCCGATCTGCGCCTGTTCACGTCCGAGTCCGTCACCGAGGGGCATCCCGACAAGATCTGCGACCAGATCTCCGACAGCGTGCTCGACGCCATCCTCGCCGCCGATCCGCGCGGCCGCGTCGCGGTCGAGACGCTCGTGACGACCGGACTCGTGCACGTCGCGGGCGAAGTGTCCACCAGCGCCTACGTCGAGATCCCCGCGATCGTGCGCGATGTCGTCAACCGCATCGGCTACACCTCGAGCGAGACCGGCTTCGACGGCGAGTCGTGCGGCGTCAGCGTGTCGATCGGCGCGCAGTCGTCGGACATCGCCTCGGGCGTCAACAAGGCGATGGAACGTCGCGAGGACGGCTCCGAGGACCCGCACGACTTCCAGGGCGCGGGCGACCAGGGCATCATGTTCGGCTACGCGACCACCGAGACGCCGCAGCTCATGCCGATGGCGATCTGGACCGCGCACCGCATCGCCGAGCGGCTCACCGAAGCACGCCGCTCCGGCGAGTTGCCGTTCCTGCGTCCCGACGGCAAGACGCAGGTCACGCTCGGCTACGAGGGCTCCACGCCCCGCACGGTCGAGTCGGTCGTGCTGTCCACGCAGCACCACCCGGACATCTCGCAGAAGGCGCTGCGCGCCGCGGTGCGCGCCGAGGTCATCGACCCGGTGCTGGAGTCGACCGGCCTCGCGCTGCCCGACGTCAACTACTACATCAATCCCGCGGGTCCCTTCGTGATCGGCGGGCCGAAGGGCGACGCAGGGCTCACCGGTCGCAAGATCATCATCGACACGTACGGCGGCGCCGCCCGCCACGGCGGCGGCGCGTTCAGCGGCAAGGACCCGTCGAAGGTCGACCGCTCTGCGGCGTACGCGATGCGCTGGGTCGCCAAGAACGCCGTCGCAGCGGGGCTCGCCGACCGGCTCGAGGTGCAGGTCGCGTACGCGATCGGCAAGGCGAAGCCGGTGGGGCTGTACGTCGAGTCGTTCGGCACCGGCCATGTCGGCGACGAGGTCATCGTGCAGGCGATCCGCGACGTGTTCGACCTGCGCCCGGCCGCCATCATCGCCCAGCTCGATCTGCTGCGACCGATCTACGCGCAGACCGCCGCGTACGGCCACTTCGGCCGCGAGCTGCCCGATTTCACCTGGGAGCAGACGACGCGGGCCGACGAGCTGCGCGCGGCCGCGGGGCTCTGACGGAACCGGAGCCCACGGTGAGCGATCCCGCCGGACCGCGCCGGGTGGCGCGCGTGCTCATCGACTCGCCGCTGCCGCAGCTGGACCGGCTGTTCGACTACGCCGTCCCGGACGAGCACGCCGGCTCCGCCGTTCCGGGTGTGCGCGTGAAGGTGCCGTTGCGCAGCGCGGGCCGCGTCGTGGACGCGTTCATCGTGGAGGTCGGCGAAGAGGATGCCGGCGACCGGCCGCTGTCGCCGCTCGACGAGGTCGTCTCGCCGGTGCCGGTGCTGCCCGCGCGGCTGTACACGCTGGTGCGGCGGGTCGCGGACCGCGCCGCCGGGTCGGCCGGCGACATCCTGCGGCTCGTGATCCCCAAGCGCATGGTGCGCGCCGAGAAGGCGTGGCTGGCTCGGACGACGCAGGATGCCCCGGCGCCCGAACCGGTGACCGCGACGTCGCGGGAGGCGGCGCAGCGCGTGCTGGATGAGTTTCCCGCGCTTCGCGACCGGCTCGCGGCGGGGGAGCGGATCGCGGTGTCCGCCCCGCCGCGCACGGTGACCCTGCGCGCCGCC
>DATMTQ010000015.1:0-15241 GCA_035564095.1 Microbacterium sp.
TGGTATCCGCTCACGGTGGGCCTGAACCAGTGGGCCGCCCAGGCCCAGGGCGCCGGCGCACAGCCGATCTACAACCTCGTGATCATGGGGTCCCTGCTCACGATCATCCCCATCGTCATCGCGTTCCTCCTGCTGCAGCGGTTCTGGCAGTCGGGGCTGAGCGCGGGAAGCGTCAAGCAGTGACCCGGGAGCTGCGCGCAGACGACTCTCACCCGGCCGGTCCGCACCCGCGGACCGGGTCATGCGAAAGGACACAGCAATGAAGCACCTGTCAGGAGCATCCCGACGCGCCGCGGCGCTCGTCGCACTCGGAACAGCCGCCGCGCTCACCCTGGCCGGATGCTCGGGCTCCTCCGCCGGCAGCACCGGCGCGGCCGCGAGCACCGGTGGGATGTCCGCCGTCAAGGCCGCCCTCGAGAAGGGCGGCGAGATCACCTACTGGACGTGGACCCCGTCCGCCAAGGCCCAGGTGGCCGCGTTCGAGAAGGCGTACCCGAAGGTCAAGGTGAACCTCGTGAACGCGGGCACCGGCAACGACGAATACACCAAGCTGCAGAACGCGATCAAGGCCGGTTCCGGCGCCCCCGACGTCGTGCAGGTCGAGTACTACGCCTTCCCGCAGTTCGAGCTGAGCAATGCGCTGGCCGACCTGTCGCCCTACGGCTTCGCCGACCTCAAGTCCGACTACACGCCGTCGACGTGGGGCTCGGTGACCTCCGGCGACAAGATCTACGGCCTCCCTCAGGACTCCGGCCCCATGGCGCTCTTCTACAACAAAGCGGTGTTCGACAAGTACAAGCTCACTGTGCCCACCACCTGGGACGAGTACATCGCCGATGCCGAGAAGCTCCACGCGGCCGACCCGAAGAAGTACATCACCAACGACATCGGCGACGCCGGCTTCACGACGAGCATGATCTGGCAGGCCGGCGGGCACCCGTTCACGACCGACGGCACGAAGGTCACCGTGAACCTGCAGGATGCCGGCTCGAAGAAGTGGGCGGACACCTGGAACAAGCTCGTCTCGAAGGGTCTCGTGGCCCCCACCGCCAGCTGGAGCGACGAGTGGTTCACGGGCCTCGGCAACGGCAGCATCGCGACGCTCGTGACCGGCGCCTGGATGCCGGGCAACCTGGAATCCGGCGCTCCCGCGGGCAAGGGAGACTGGCGCGTCGCACCGATGCCGACCTACGACGGTCAGCCCGCCTCGGCCGAGAACGGCGGCGGCGGCCAGGCTGTCACGAAGCAGAGCAAGAACCCGGAGCTCGCGGCGGGGTTCCTCTGGTGGCTCAACAACAGTGATGCGAGCATCTCGACCTTCCTCGCCAGCGGCGGCTTCCCGTCGACCACGAAGCAGCTGGCATCCCAGGAGTTCCTGGATACCGCCCCCGCGTACTTCGGCGGCCAGAAGATCAACGAGGTGCTCGCCAAGGCGGCCGACTCCGTGGTCACCGGCTGGCGGTACCTGCCCTTCCAGGTCTACGGCAACAGCATCTACGGCGACACGGTGGGCCAGGCCTACGCGAACAAGTCCGATCTGAACACGGGCCTGCAGATGTGGCAGGACGCCCTGGTGCAGTACGGCAACGCGCAGGGCTTCAGCGTCAACAAGTGATCTTGCGGGGGCGGATGCCACGCGCATCCGCCCCCGCCTCGAACAGAAGGCATCCGTGAGCACCTTCACGATCGGCGAGACCGACTTCCTGCTGGACGGGCATCCGCATCGCATCCTGTCCGGCGCCCTGCACTACTTCCGCGTGCATCCCGACGACTGGGCGGACCGCATCCGCAAGGCGCGGCTGCTCGGCCTCAACACCATCGAGACCTACGTCGCCTGGAACGCGCACGAACCGGCACGCGGCGCGTGGGATGCCACCGGTGCGAACGATCTCGGCCGGTTCCTCGACCTCGTGGCAGCCGAGGGTCTGAATGCGATCGTGCGGCCGGGGCCGTACGTCTGCGCGGAATGGCACAACGGCGGTCTGCCGGTGTGGCTCACCGCCGACCCCGACCTGCAGCTGCGCAGCTCCGACCCGCGGTACCTCGCCGAGGTCACCGCATATCTGGACCGCGTCTACGAGATCGTCGCACCGCGGCAGATCCACCGCGGCGGCGGCGTGATCCTCGTGCAGATCGAGAACGAGTACGGCGCCTACGGCTCCGACAAGGCGTACCTGCAGGAGCTGGTGCGGGTGACGCGGGATGCCGGCATCACGGTGCCGCTCACCACGGTCGACCAGCCCGAGACGCGGATGCTGCGCGACGGGAACCTGCCGGAGCTGCATGCGACCGGGTCGTTCGGCTCCCGCGTCCGGGAGCGGCTCGCGACCCTGCGCGAGCACCAGCCCACCGGTCCCCTCATGTGCTCCGAGTTCTGGGACGGCTGGTTCGACTGGTGGGGCGGCCTGCACCACACCACGAACGTGGCGGAATCGGCCGCCCAGCTGGACGCCCTGCTCGCGGCGGGAGCATCCGTCAACCTCTACATGGTGCACGGCGGCACCAATGCCGGTCTCACGAACGGCGCCAACCACAAGGGCCGGTACCTGCCGATCGTGACCTCGTACGACTACGACGCGCCGCTGGACGAAGCGGGCGACCCGACGGAGAAGTTCTGGGCCTTCCGCGACGTCATCGCGCGGTATGCCCCGGTGCCCGACGAGGTGCCTGCCGCGGCACGCCCGCGACCGGCGTTCGCGGTGCCGCTCACCCCCGCCGCGGTGACGGTCGCGGATGCCGTCGTCCCGGTGGGCGCGGACGACGACAGCCCCCCGACCTTCGACGAACTGGGCATCCCCAGCGGGCTGCTGCTGCACACCGCGGCCCTCCCCGCCCCGGGCACGCTCACGGTCGGCGAGGTCCGCGATCACGCCTGGGTGTCCGTCGACGGAGTGCGCGTGGGCGAGCTGTCCCGCATCCGCGGCGATCGGGCGCTGGCCGTCCCGGCCGGGAAGACGATCGAACTGCTCGTCGAGGAACAGGGACGCGTCAACTACGGTCCCCGGATCGGCGAGCGCAAGGGCATCGTCGACGGCATCCGGCTCGACAGCGCCCCGCTGACGGGGTGGGCGACCGCGCACGTCGACCTGGCGCGCTTCGCCGAGCTCGTGACGGCCGCGGCGCCTGCAGGAGATCCGCGCCCCGCCGCGACGCTGGCCGGACCGACCGGGCTGCGTGCCGAGTTCACGCTCGAAGCGGCATCCGATCTGTTCCTCGACACCCACGGCTGGGGCAAGGGATTCGTCTTCGTCAACGGCTCCCTGCTCGGTCGCTACTGGTCCAACGGTCCGCAGCGCACCCTGTTCGTGCCGCGGCCGGTCACGCGGGCGGGCCGGAACACGCTGGTCGTCCTCGAGCTGTCCGCGATCACGGACTCCCGGGCGAGGTTCGTCCCCGCCGCCGCGCTCGGCCCCTGCGAGGAGTGACCCGCGCCCGCTGACGGCCGCACGGGTGTCAGCGGGGTGCGGGGCCGGTCGAGGCGCGCACCACGAGCGTCGTCTCGAGCACCGCGGCGCCGGCGGCGGGGCCCGCCTCGATGCGCCGCACCAGGGTCTCGACCGCGCGGCCGCCGAGGGCGTCGAAGTCCTGGCGGACGGTGGTCAGCGGCGGACGGAAGTCCGCAGCATCCGCGATGTCGTCGAAGCCCACCACGCTGACCGCGCCCGGCACACCCCGCCCCGTATCGCCCAGGGCACGCAGCGCGCCGAGCGCCATCTGGTCGTTCGCGGTGAACAGGGCCGTGGCATCCGGATCCAGGGTCAGCGCGGCGGCGTGGCCGGATGCCGCCGTCCAGTCGCCGCGCAGCACCTCAGGCACCGGGACGGATGCCGCGGCAAGCGCCTCACGCCAGCCGCGTTCGCGCTCGGCGGCCGCGAACGATCCCTCCGGCCCGGCGAGGTGATGCACGGTCGCGTGCCCGAACGCCAGCAGGTGCTCGACGGCCGCGCGGGCCCCACCGGCGTGGTCGATGTGCAGGGTGTCGTGCGGCCCCACGGGGCCGGCGGCATCCACCACCATCAGCAGCAAGTCGTCGGGCAACTCCCCCGCGGTGAGCGCGGTCGCCTCGTTCAGGATGACGGCGCCGTCCACCTCCTGGTCGCGCAGCCGCGTGAAGGCCCCCTGCACGTCGCCGGCCGACGCCACGGTCACGACCACCAGCGCGTAGCGGCGCGCGGCCGCGGCATCCGCGACCGCCTGCAGCATGCGCGAGTTCCCGACCGACGCCAGAGTCGACACCATCAGCCCGAGCGTGTGCGTGCGTCCCGTGCGCAGCGCCCGTGCGGCCCGGTGCGGACGGTAGCCGAGCTCGTCCATCGCCGCACGCACCCGGTCACGCGTGGCGGGGTCGACGCGAGGACTGTCGTTCGCCACGCGCGACACGGTCTGGCCGGACACGCCCGCGAGATGGGCGACATCAGCCATCGAGACGCGTCGCGCTGCTCCTTCGTCCATTCCGACCTCCAGGGTGTTGACGTCAACATATCGCACCCCGTAGCATGTTGACGTGAACACGCCTCCTGTCGCCGCTCCCGAAGCGGTCGTCCTCGGCGCCGGCGTCGTCCGGCGCAGCGCCACCTTGGCCGACGGTCGCGAGCTGCTCTACTACGACGACCCGGATACGACACTGGGCCCGGACCGCTCGCTCGATACCCGTGCCCTCGATCCTCGCCCGCACACCGCGACCATGCGCCTGGACGTACTCACAGGCGATTGGGTCTCGGTGGCCGCGGCACGGCAGAACCGCGTGTTCCTGCCGCCCGCCGAGTTCGACCCGCTCGCCCCGCAGTCGCCGGCGAACCCGAGCGAAATCCCCGCACGCTACGACGTCGCGGTCTTCGAGAACCGCTCCCCGTCCTTCGGTCCCGCCCTCGCCGAGGCGACCGGCACGGCCCCCGCCGCGGCCGACGCGCCACAAGGCCTCGACGACCTCGCAACTCTCGGGCTCGGCCGTACCCGCACCAGTGTGGGACGCTGCGAGGTCGTGTGCTTCAGCCCCGACCACGAGGGCTCCTTCGGCACCCAGACCGTGACCCGAGCCCGGACGGTGATCGAGGCGTGGGCCGACCGCACCGCGGCGCTATCGGCGCTGCCCGGCATCCAGCAGGTGTTCCCCTTCGAGAACCGCGGCGAGGCGATCGGGGTGACGCTCGGGCATCCGCACGGGCAGATCTACGCGTACCCGTACGTCACCCCGCGCACCTCCCGGCTGCTGGAGAGCGTCGAACAGATCGGTGCCGACCTCTTCGACCGCATCCTCGCGTTCGAGCAGGCGTCCTCCCGGGTCGTGCTGCAGGGAGAGCACTGGACCGCGTTCGTCCCGTTCGCCGCGCGCTGGCCGCTCGAGGTGCACCTGGTGCCGCACCGGCACTCCGCCGACTTCGCTGAGACGACCGATGCCGAACGCGACGAGCTTGCGTCCCTGTACCTGCGCCTGCTGCGCGGGGTGGATGCCGTCTACGACTCCCCCACGCCGTACATCGCGGCCTGGCATCAGGCTCCTGTGCATGTCGGCCGCGACGGGGCGCGGCTGCACCTGCAGCTGACGAGCCCGCGCCGCGCCGCCGACCGCCTGAAGTTCCTCGCCGGTTCCGAGGCCGCGATGGGTGCCTGGATCGGCGACGTGCCCCCTGAGCAGGCCGCGGACCGCCTGCGCGCGGCGATCGCGAGCGTGACGCTGTGAGCGCCGCGGACGACGCCCGGGACCTGCTGGCCCGCATGACCGGAGCCACCGCCGACGGCACCTGGTCGGCCCCCGGCCGGGCCAACCTCATCGGCGAGCACACCGACTACAACGACGGCTTCGCTCTGCCGTTCGCGATCGATCGGCGCACGGTCGCCGCGGCGCGCACGCGGGATGACGCCCGCATCCGGGTCGCCTCCACGTTCGCACCCGACCCCTTCGAGATCGCGATCGACGACCTCGACGGCCTGTTCGCGCTGCCGCACGCCGAGCGCGAACTGCCGGACTGGGCAGCGTACCCGATCGGCATCGCCTGGGCGCTGCGACGCACGGCCGCCACGTGTCGCACCGGCGTGGACCTCGCCCTCGCCTCGGACGTGCCGGTGGGATCGGGACTGTCGTCGTCCGCCGCGATCGAGGGGGCCGTCGCGTTCGCACTGAACGACCTGTGGCGTGCCGACCTCGCACCGGTGCAGCTCGCGCAGATCGGCCGCCTCGCCGAGAACGAGGCCGTCGGCGCCCCGACCGGGATCATGGACCAGATGGCGTCCTTCTGCGGGCAGCGGGATGCCGCCCTCCTGCTCGACTGCCGCACCCTCGACGCACGCCCGATCGACCTCGGATTCACCGCCGCCGGGCTCGAGGTGCTCGTCATCGACACCCGCGTGGAACATGCGCACGTCAGCGGCGGGTACGCCGACCGGCGTGCGGCCTGCGAGCGCGGCGCCGCCGCCCTCGGCGTCCCGGCGCTGCGCGACCTGACCCCCGAGGACCTCCCCCGGGCGGAGCGGACGCTCGACGCGACCACGTTCCGTCGCGTGCGCCACGTCGTCACTGAGAACGCACGGGTGCTCGAGACGGTCGCCGTGCTCGCCGCCGACGGCCCGGGCGCCATCGGCGATCTGCTCACCGCATCGCACGTGTCGCTGCGCGACGACTTCGAGGTGTCCTGCCCCGAGCTCGACACCGCCGTGGATGCCGCCCTCGCCGCCGGCGCGCGCGGCGCCCGCATGACCGGAGGCGGATTCGGCGGCTGCGCGATCGCACTCATCGACGCCGATCGGGCGGCGCACGTGGCGGATGCCGCCGTGCAGGCGTTCGCGGCATCCGGCTTCGCGCCGCCGCGCGTGTTCACCGTGCACCCGTCGGCCGGCGCCCACCCCGACCGTTCACCTGCCGTCGATAGCCTGGAATCATGACGTGGCTTGTGACCGGCGGGGCCGGATACATCGGGGCGCACATCGTCCGGGCGCTGAGCGCGGCCGGCCTTCCCCCGGTCGTGCTCGACGACCTCTCCAGCGGCCGCCGTGCGTTCGTGCCCGCGGGCGTGCCGTTCGTCGAGGCATCCATCCTCGATCGGGATGCTGTCGAAGGCGCCCTCCGCGAGCACGGCTGCGACGGGGTCATCCACGTCGCCGGCTTCAAGTACGCCGGGGTGTCGGTGCAGCGGCCGCTGCACACCTACGCGCAGAACGTCGAGGGCACGCGCGCGGTGCTCGAGGCGATGGATGCCGCCGGGGTCACGAACCTGGTGTTCTCGTCGTCGGCCGCCGTCTACGGCACCCCGACGGTGCCGCTCGTCACCGAGGACCTCCCCAAGAGCCCGTCGTCGCCGTACGGCGAGTCCAAGCTCATCGGCGAGTGGCTGATCCGCGACCAGGCTGTTGCGACCGCCGGGTCGGAGCATCCGCTGCGGCACACGTCGCTGCGCTACTTCAACGTCGTCGGCTCGGGCGACCCGGCCGTGTACGACGTGAGCCCGCACAACCTGTTCCCGATCGTGTTCGAGAAGCTGATCGCCGGCGAGACGCCCACGATCAACGGCGACGACTACGCCACGGAGGACGGCACCAACGTGCGCGACTACGTGCACGTCGCCGACATCGCCGTCGCGCACGTGGTCGCCGCGCAGCTGCTGGCCTCGGGCGTGCCGATCGAGCCGGCCTACAACCTCGGGTCGCAGAACGGCCTGAGCGTGCGGCAGATCATGGATGCCATGGCCCGCGTCACCGGCATCCCGTTCACACCTGTGGTCGGCCCGCGCCGCCCCGGCGACCCCGACCGCATCGTCGCCACCGGAGACCTCGCCGCCCGGGACCTCGACTGGGCCAACCGCTACACCGTCGACGAGATGGTCCGCACCGGCTGGGACGCCCGCCGTCGCGCTTGACGCCCCCTCCCGCTCGTCAGGATTCCCGAACCCGCATCCGATTACGCGAGCCCGCATCCGATTACGCGTCCGAGACGCGATTCGATGCGGGCTCGCGTAATTCGGTGCGGGTTCGCGGGCAGCGGAGTCAGCTCAGCCTGCCGCCGGATTCGGTGAGGTAGCACTCAGCGCACATGGACTCGTACGTGACGCGGTCCGCGGTCAGCTGGTCGATGGCCACCTGATCGCCGTCGAACACGAACCGGCCACCCACGAGCCGCGCGTTGAACAGCGCTTTGCGGCCGCACCGGCAGATCGTCTTCAGCTCTTCGAAACTGTGCGCGAGCTCCATGAGGCGGCGCGATCCGGGGAACGCGAGCGTGCGGAAGTCGGTGCGGATGCCGTAGGCCAGCACCGGGATGCCGTCGAGCACCACGATCCGCAGCAGATCGTCCACCTGCTCGCGCGTGAGGAACTGGGCTTCGTCGATCAGCAGGCACGCGACGTCGGCGCGGGCGGCATCCGCCTCGGGCACCAGCGCATCCCGTGCCTCTCGTTGCACGCGGGCCCGGTGCTCCTGGAAGAGGGCCCGCAGGTCCGCAGCGGGATCCACCAGGAAGTCCACCTCGCGGGTCACGCCGAGGCGGCTCGAGATGCGATCGGCATCCTTCGTGTCGATCGTGGGCTTGGCCAGCAGCACGTGCTGGCCGCGCTCCTCGTAGTTGTAGGCGGCCTGCAGCAGTGCGGTGGACTTGCCCGAGTTCATCGCGCCGTAGCGGAAGTACAGTTTGGCCACCCGGCGAGTCTAGTGGCGGCCCGGCGCCGCCCTCGGCGGCCTCAGACGGAGGCGGGGGCGGCGAACGGGACGGGCTCGGCGAGGTCGAGCGCCTCGGCCGACACGACCATGGTCTCGTGCGCGAGCTCGGGCTTCTCGTTGAGCTTCTGGCCGTATGTCGGGATGAGGCCGGTGAGCGTGTCCTTCCAGCCCGGGAACTGCTCGGGGAAGCACTTCTCCATGAGCTCGAGCATGATCGGCACGGCCGTCGAGGCGCCCGGCGACGCGCCGAGCAGGCCCGCGATGGAGCCGTCCTTCGCGTTGACGACCTCGGTGCCGAACTGCAGCTTGCCGCCCACCATGACCTGGGCGCGCTGTCCGGCCTGCAGGAGGGTCCAGTCCTCGTCCTTGGCGGACGGCACGTACTCGCGCAGCGCCTCGACCTTGCGGTGGTGGTTCTTCGCCAGCTCGGTGACGAGGTATTTGATGAGGGCGAAGTTGGTGAACGCGACGTTCAGCATGCTGCCGATGTTCGACGGGCGCACCTGGCGCACGATGTCCCACATCGAGCCGTTCTTGAGGAACTTGGGACTGAACGTGGCGAACGGGCCGAACAGCAGCGACGCTTCGCCATCGACGATGCGGGCGTCGAGGTGCGGCACCGACATGGGCGGAGCGCCGACGGATGCCTGCGAGTAGACCTTGGCCTTGTGCTGGTCGACGATCTTCGGGTCGGCGGTGTGCAGCCACTGCCCGCCGATCGGGAAGCAGCCGTAGCCCTTGATCTCGGGGATGCCGGAGTTCTGCAGCAGGCGCAGGGCCCAGCCGCCGGCGCCGACGAACACGAACTTGGCGCGGATCTCGCCCGGAGCATTGCCGACCGAGCGGCGGTACCTGACCCTCCAGGTGCCGTCGGCGAGGCGCTTGAGCGAACGCACCTCGGTGTTGGTGCGCACGTCTGCGCCGCTCTCGCGGAGGTTGTCGACCAACTGGACGGTGAGCGCGCCGAAGTCGACGTCGGTGCCCGTCTCGACGCGCGTGGCGGCGATGGGCTCGCCGGCGAGGCGCTTGGTGGTCAGCAGCGGCGCCCACTTGTTGATGACGCGGGAGTCCTCGGAGTACTCCATGCCGGCGAACAGGGGCTGCTGCCGCAGCACCTCGTAGCGGCGGCGCAGGAAGTCGACATCCTTCTCGCCGTGCACGAAGGTCATGTGCGGGGTGGAGTTGATGAACGTCGTCGGCTCGTCGAGCACGCCGCGCTCCACCAGCGTCGCCCAGAACTGGCGGCTGAGCTGGTACTGCTCGTTGATCGAGATCGCTTTGGCCGGGTCGAGACCGCCCGGGCCGTCGGGCATGTAGTTCAGCTCGCACAGGGCGGCGTGACCGGTGCCGGCGTTGTTCCACGCGTTCGAACTCTCGAGCGCGACCTCCGGAAGCCGCTCGAAGAGCGCGATCTTCCAGTCCGGCTGCACCTCTTGGAGGAACGTTCCGAGGGTGGCACTCATGATGCCACCGCCGATCAGGAGCACGTCGACGTTTTCAGTCACGGCTCCATCCTAGGCTCGGCAGAACCGGCTCCGGCACGCCTCCGCGTCCAGTGGGAGTACCTCGACTGTACGCCTCGGCGCGTCTCGCTCCTGTGCAGCGCGTCTATCCGCAGGGGCCGTCCGGATGCCGCGGGTCAGGCCGCGACGGTCTGACCGAGCCGCTCGGCGACGAGCTCGGCGATCTGCACGGCGTTCAGCGCCGCGCCCTTGCGCAGGTTGTCGTTGCTGATGAACAGCACGAGCCCCTTGCCCTCGGGAGCGGACTGATCGGCGCGGATGCGGCCCACGAAGCTCGGGTCCTTGCCGGCCGCCTGGAGCGGCGTGGGGACCTCGTCGAGCTCCACACCGGGGGCGGATGCCAGGATCTCGCGGGCCTGGTCGGGCGTGATGTCGCCGGCGAACTCGGCGTGGATCGTGAGCGAATGGCCGGTGAAGACGGGGACGCGCACGCACGTACCGGCGACGCGCAGGTTCGGCAGCTCGAGGATCTTGCGGCTCTCGTTGCGCAGCTTCTTCTCTTCGTCGGTCTCGTTGTCGCCGTCATCGACGAGGTTGCCGGCGAACGGGATCACGTCGAACGCGATGGGCGCCACGTACTTCTCCGGCTGCGGGAAGTCGACCGCGGAGCCGTCGTGCACGAGCGCCAGCGTGTTGTTCTGCGCGAGCACGCCCTCGACCTGGCCGAGCAGCTCCTGCGCGCCGGCGAGGCCGGAGCCGGAGACGGCCTGGTACGTGCTGACGATGAGGCGCTCGAGGCCGGCGGCGGCATCCAGGGGCTTGAGCACCGGCATGGCGGCCATGGTGGTGCAGTTCGGGTTCGCGATGATGCCCTTGACGGCCTGGTCGATCGCGTGCGGGTTGACCTCGCTCACCACGAGCGGCACCTCGGGGTCCATGCGCCAGGCGCTGGAGTTGTCGATGACGGTCGCGCCGGCGGCGGCGAAGCGCGGTGCGTGGGCGCGGCTGCCGGTGGCACCGGCCGAGAAGAGGGCGATCTGGATGCCGGCGGGATCGGCGGTCGCGACATCCTCGACGATGATGGTGTGGCCGCCGAAGTCGATGGCGCGGCCGGCGGAGCGTGCTGTGGAGAACAGGCGCAGCTCGCCGATCGGGAAGTTCCGCTGGGCCAGAATCTCGCGCATGACCGTGCCGACCTGGCCGGTGGCGCCGACGACGGCGATGGAGTATCCGGAGTCAGAGATGCGGGTCATGGTGCCTCCACGGCTCGTTTCAGGGGTTCGTGCCAGTCTACCGGGGCCCATATTCCCGGGTCCCCATGTTTCGGGCGGTGGCGCTGCATCATCCGGATCAGGCGCGTCGGCCGGAGCAGGCGCATCCAGCGGGATCAGGCGCGTCGGCGGGATCAGGCGCATCCAGCGGGAATCCGCCTGATCTCGCCGATTCGCCTGAACTCGGCGCCGCGCTGGGTAGCCGCCGGCCCATGCGGCATCCAGCTGCGGCTTGAAGGTGCTGCATCCCTGCCGCATACCGTTGCGGCATCCTCGTTTCAGACGAGGAGGGCTGACCGAACGAGGATGCCGGAGCGGATCATCGACCGCGATTCGTCCGTCGCCCTCGATCGAAACGAGGACGACGTGTCGGGGCCGGATGCCGGTCGCGGCATCCGGCGATCAGCGGCCGGTGCCGGCGTAGACGGTCGCCTCGGTGTCACCGTCGAGCCCGTAGGCGGTGTGCACGACGCGAGCGGCTTCGGCGATGTCGTCGGCGCGCAGCACCACCGAGATGCGGATCTCGGAGGTCGAGATCATCTCGATGTTGATGCCCGCGGTCGAGAGGGCCTCGAACAGCGTGGCGGAGACGCCCGAGTGGGTGCGCATGCCGGCGCCGACGACGGACAGCTTGCCGACCTGGTCGTCGTGCACGAGGCTTTCGAACCCGACCTCGTTCTGGTCGCCGGCGAGCGCCTTCAGGGCGGCGGCGGCATCCGTCTTCGGCAGGGTGAACGAGATGTCGGTGCGGCCCGTGGCGGCGGCCGACACGTTCTGCACGATCATGTCGACGTTCGCGCCCGACTTGGCGACGATCTTGAAGATCTCGGCGGCCTTGCCGGGAACGTCGGGAACCCCGATGACGGTGACCTTGGCCTGGCTGAGGTCGGTCGCGACTCCGGCGACGACGGGCTCTTCCATGTGCTCTCCTTGGGCTGCGAGTGCTTCGCGACGGGCCTGGTTCAGCACCAGGGTGCCCTCGCTGGAGCTGAAGGTGGACCGCGCGTGGATGAGAACGCCGTGACGGCGGGCGTACTCGACGGCGCGGATGTAGAGGACCTTGGCGCCGTTGGCGGCGAGCTCGAGCATCTCCTCGCTGGAGATGCGGTCGAGCTTGTGCGCCTTGGGCACGACGCGCGGGTCGGCCGAGAAGATGCCGTCGACGTCGGAGTAGATCTCGCAGACGTCGGCGTTCAGTGCGGCCGCCAGTGCCACGGCGGTCGTGTCGGAGCCGCCCCGGCCGAGCGTGGTGATGTCGCGGGTGTCGCGGTTGAAGCCCTGGAACCCCGCCACGATGACGATCGCGCCCTCGTCGAGCGCCTCGCGCAGGCGGATGGGGGTGACGTCGACGATGCGGGCAGCACCATGGGTGGCATCCGTGATCATGCCGGCCTGGCTGCCGGTGAACGACCGGGCCTCGAAGCCCATCGAGTGGATCGCCATCGCGAGGAGGGCCATCGAGATGCGCTCCCCCGACGACAGCAGCATGTCGAGCTCGCGCGGTGCCGGGATGGGCGCGACCTGGTCGGCGAGGTCGAGCAGCTCGTCGGTGGTGTCGCCCATGGCGCTGACCGCCACGACGACCTCGTGCCCGGCACGGCGCGTGTCGACGATGCGCTTGGCGACGCGCTTGATGCTCGCCGCGTCGGCGACGGACGACCCGCCGTACTTCTGCACGATCAATGCCACTGTGCGACTCCCGGGGTTCACGCGGCAGAGCGCCGCTCGTTCGATTCTACGGATGCCGCGGCCGGCCGCCCCGTCGCGTGACGTTGCGCGGCATCCGCCCGGCCTCAGCCGGAGGCGACGGGAGGCAGCTCGCTTTCTGCGAGCTCGGCGGCCGGTTTCGGGGCGCGGAACCGGCCGCCCGTCGCAGCCAGCCAGCAGCCGACGATGACGAGCGGGAATCCGATGAGCAGCCCCGGCGTGATGGGCTCGCCGAGCAGCACGGCGCCGAGCCCGAGTGCCACCACCGGGTTCACGTACGTGAACAGACCCGCACGCGCCGGCCCGACCTCGGCGATGAGCGCGAAGAAGAAGATGAACGCGACGGCCGTGCACAGCACCGCCAGGGCGAGCAGGGAGACGCTGCTGCGCGCCGTCGGCACGCCGTGCTGGGTGACCAGGCCGATCGGCAGATAGACGAGCCCCACCGCGCCGAGCGAGAGGGTCATCGTGCCGAGCGAGGGGACGTCGGGCAGCTTGTGGGCGACGACGAACGGCGCCGTCGCGTACAGGATCGCGGTGAGCAGCACCTCGGCGAGCGCGATGAGGGCGCCGGATCCGGATGCCACGAGCGAGGGTCCCGCCACGATCGCCGCCACGCCGACGAAGCCGAGCACGAGACCGGCCGCCCGCAGCGGCTTCAGCATCCCCCGGTCACCGGCGAGCATCGCGATGACGGCGGCGAACAGCGGGACCGTCGACACGAGCAGGCCGGTGAGCCCGGACGGGAGCACGGTCTCGGCGCGGCTGAGCAGCAGGAACGGGCCCGCCATCTCGATCGCGCCGAACAGCAGCACCCACGGCCACTTCTTCAGCGCCGGGCCGAGCGCCTTCGCGCGCAGCGCGAACGGGAGCAGGATCAGCGCGCCGAGCAGGGTGCGCCCCGCGACGACGCCGGCCGGGGAGATGGTGGCGACGGCCTCTTTGATGAACAGGTACGGGATGCCCCACAGCAGCGCCATGCCGGCGTACAGCCACCAGGCGCGCACCGAGACGGCGTGCGTGGTCTTGTTCACACCGACCGCCGGCCCTCGAACGCGCGGCCGAGGGTGACCTCGTCGGCGTACTCGAGGTCGCCGCCGACCGGCAGTCCTGAGGCGAGCCGCGTGACGGTGATCTCGAGGGTCGTCAGCAGCCGGCTGAGGTACGTCGCGGTCGCCTCGCCCTCGAGGTTCGGGTTGGTGGCCAGGATGACCTCCTGCACGGTGCCGTCGGCGAGCCGCTGCATGAGCTGGGTGATGCGCAGGTCGTCGGGGCCGATGCCGGCGATCGGGCTGATCGAGCCGCCGAGCACGTGGTACAGCCCGCGGAACTCGCGCGTGCGCTCGATGGCGGCGACGTCCTTGGCGTCTTCGACCACGCAGATGAGCGTCTGGTCGCGGCGCGGGTCGCGGCAGATGGCGCAGCGGTCCTGCTCGGACACGTTGCCGCACACCTCGCAGAACCGCACCTTCTCGCGCACGTCGTGCAGCAGGTCGGACAGCCGCGACACGTCGAAGTTCGGGGTCTGCAGGATGTGGAAGGTGATGCGCTGCGCCGACTTCGGCCCGATGCCGGGAAGCCGTCCGAACTCGTCGATCAGGTCCTGGACGATGCCGTCGTACATCAGTTGAACCTCGTGCCCGCCTCATAGGGCTCTTCGCGCACGAACGTGGCGCCGAGCATCTGCCGCACGACTGCCTCCCCGTAGCGCTGGATGCCGTTGGTCGCGGGGCGCCGGGATGCCGCTTCCCGCGGCGCCGGCGGAGCCTCGGGCCGCGGCTGCGAGCGCGGTGCGGGCACGATCGAGGGCGGGATCGGCGCGTCGACGGGCACCTCGTCGGCCCAGCGCTCGTCTTCGTCGGCGGGCTCGAGCGACGTCTCGACTTCGTCCGAGGGCAGCACTCCGCCGTCGGTGGGCGGGGTGGCATCCACGGGCCTGGAGGGGACGTTCTCGGCGTCTTCCGGCTCGTCATCGACGGCGAGCCCTGCGTCGGACGGGATCGTCGCGACCGCCCAGTCTGTCACCGGAGGGGTGGCCCGGTCGGCGGGACGCGGGGCGGGGGCCGTCATGACCGGAGCGGTCGTGGACGAGCGGGACGGCGCGGTCACGCGGTCACGCGGCGCGCCGACCTCGGCGGCGCGGGGCGCGTCCGC
>DATMTQ010000016.1:0-5424 GCA_035564095.1 Microbacterium sp.
CCGTCGCCTCGGCGGCATCCGGCACCGGCCGGGCCTCGGCCACCGCGAACGGGCCGATGCGGGTGCGGCGCAGGGCGGTGAGGTGCCCGCCGACGCCGAGCCCGGCGCCGAGGTCGCGGGCGAGGGCGCGGATGTAGGTGCCGCTGGAGCAGTCCACGACGACATCGAGGTCGATCACCCCGTCGCCCGGCCGGCGGGCGAGCACCTCGAAGCGCGAGACGACCACGTCCCGGGCCTTCAGCTGCACGTCCTCCCCCGCGCGGGCCAGATCGTACGCGCGACGGCCGTCCACCTTGATCGCCGACACGGTGCTGGGCACCTGGCTGATCGGACCGGTCAGCTGCACGACGCCGGCGTCGATCTGCGCGCCGGTGACGTGGGCGGCATCCGCCGTCGCCGTGATCCGGCCGTCGGCGTCGTCGGAATCGGTCGCGACGCCGAGCCGGATGGTCGCCTCGTACGTCTTGCCGAGCCCGACGAGGTAGGTGAGGAGGCGAGTCGCAGGGCCGACGCCGAGGATCAGCAGGCCGGTGGCCATCGGGTCGAGGGTGCCGGCGTGGCCGATCTTCTTGGTGTTCAGGGCACGGCGGGAGCGGGCGACGACGTCGTGGCTGGTCATCCCTCCCGGCTTGTCGACGAGGAGGATGCCGGTCGGACCCATCAGCGGACCTGCTTCGGCTCTGTCGGATCGGTCACGTCGACGACGGCATCCGGGGTCTGCGCGATCGCGACGGAGTCGCCGGTCACGAGCCGGATGCGCCAGTCCCACAGCCGGTTCAGGCGCTCGTCGAGGAGGTCGGGTCCGTCGACGACGAGAGTCGCGCTGGCGGGACCCGTCACCCAGTGGGACCCCACCGGCATGTCGCGGTCGGCGTCGAATGCGGTGAGCTGGAAGCCGGTGGTGGCGGAGGTGTGCGCGGCATCCCGGAACGGATCGATGAGCACGCGCGCCAGTGTCGCGGTGTCGTACCGGGCAGACCCGGTGGCGCCGGCGCGCTCCGCCCGCGGGCGCTGGAAGTCGGCGATCCGCGCGCGGAAGACTGCGACGCCGGCTTCGCGGAACACCTCGGCGAGACCGTCCGCGAACGCGGCGGTGTCGTCGCCGTCCAGCGCGACGACCACCCGTCCGGCGGGGAACTGGGCGCGCACCTCGTCGCGCAGCGCGCGCTGCAGCTCGGTGACGGGAGTGGATGGCAGGCGCATGCATCCAGCCTAGGCTGGACGGATGCCCGAACTGGCCGCCCCGCTCATCGCGTGGTACCGGTTGCACGCCCGCGACCTGCCGTGGCGGCGACCCGGATTCCACGCGCAGTACGGCGGGTGGGGCGTGCTCGTCAGCGAGTTCATGCTGCAGCAGACCCCGGTGAGCCGCGTCATCCCGCATCTGGATGCCTGGCTGACCCGCTGGCCCACCCCGACGGCCCTCGCGGACGAGGCCCCGGCCGAGGCCGTGCGGCAGTGGTCGACGCTCGGCTACCCTCGCCGAGCGCTGTGGCTGCACCAGGCCGCCGTCGAGATCCGCGACCGCCACGACGGCGTCGTCCCGCGCGACGTCGAGGCGCTCCTCGCCCTCACCGGCATCGGGGACTACACCGCTCGCGCCGTCGCGGTCTTCGCATACGGAGACCGGCATCCGGTCGTCGACACCAACACCCGCCGCGTGCTCGCGCGCGCCGTGGGCGGACAGGCGCACCCGGCCCCGCCCGGTCGACGGGACCTCGAGCAGATGGCCGCCGTCCTGCCGGCGCACGTGCCGGATGCCGCCGTCATGAACGCGGCCGCCATGGAGCTCGGCGCGCTCGTATGCACCGCTCGCGCACCGCGCTGCGACGCATGCCCGTTGGCGCATATGTGTGCGTGGCGAGGGGCCGGATGCCCCGACAACGCCGACGCGCCGCGGCGGCAGGCCCGCTACGAGGGCAGCGACCGGCAGGCGCGCGGTGCCGTGCTGCGCCAGCTGCGAGCCGCGGCATCCGTTCCGCTCGACGACGTGCTCGCGCACTGGCACGACCCGGTGCAGCGCGACCGCGCCGTCGACTCCCTCATCGCGGACGGCCTCGCCGAAGCGGATGACGGGATGCTGCGCCTGCCGCGGTGAGCCTCAGCCGCAGTACTCCGAAGGGACCGCGTCGGGGGCTGCGAGCAGCTGGATCGATCGGACCACGCCGTCTCGCCCCTCGAAGACGAGCGACCGCCCTCCGGCGACGTAGCGGAGCGCGAACTGCGCGTTCGGGTCCTTGACGACGGTCGCAGCCGGATATGCGGCTTCGACGGCAGCGCGGCTGGATCCGAGAGTGATGCCCGTGGCCGTGCGCGGCGGGTTGGCCGGCGGTCGAGCGAGGCCCCACGAATCGATCGCGACGAGGTCGATCACATCGGTCACCGCGGTGCCGTCGTGCTTCGCGCCCACCCAGGTCGTCATCGTCCCGCGACGGTCGACGATCCAGCGGCACTCGGGGTACGGGGTCGCTCCGAGGGCCTTGCCCGCCGCGGCGAACGAGCCGCCGAGCGTGAAGCGACCGATCCCGTCCAGGGTGATGCCCGCGGTCGTCGTGGGCGTCGGCTTAGGCGTGGACTTCGGCGTGGCCGTGGCCGTCGTGCGTGTGGGTGTCTGTGCGGGCCTGGCCGACGATGTAGGCGACACGACGGCGGACGGCGTCGCGCTCGTCCCGGCCGTCGCATGCGCATCGGGCCGGGCCGTCGCGGCGCAGGCCGAAAGGGCGAGCACCGCGATCGATCCCGCGAGGCTCGACGCCAACAGACGATTCCCGGGCCGACGCGTCATCAGTCCTCTTCGTACTCGAGCTCGCGGGGCTTGACGTACGGGTCGGACTCACCGGCGAAGTTCGCGGACGCCGCCAGGCCCGCCACGTGCTCGTCGCGCTCGCGCGCCTCGCGCAGGAGGTCCTCGATGTGCCCGGCGTTGTCGGGCAGCGCGTCGGGGATGAACTCCAGCGACGGGGTGAGCCGCACGCCGAGCTTGCGCCCGATCTCGCTGCGCAGCATCCCGGTCGCGGACTTCAGCGCCTCACCGGAAGCCAGCCGCTCCTCTTCGCTGCCGAGCACCGTGTAGAACACGGACGCGTGCTGCAGGTCACCGGTCACGCGCACGTCGGTGATCGTCACGAATCCGAGCCGCGGGTCGCGCAGCCCCTTCTCGAGGCGCTCCGCGATGAGCACGCGGATGCGGTCGGCAAGGCGTGCCTGTCGTTCCGAAGACATTTCTCTCTCCTACTTCGGTATCCCGGTCGTTGGGCGAGGAGCGAAGCGACGAGACGAAACGCAATGGACTCGTAAGGTCAATGCGTTTCGTCTCGCTTCGCTCGCTCAACGACCGATGGGCCGCTGCCCTATCAAGCGCGGGGCTTCTCCACCATCTCGGTGGTCTCGATCTCGTCGCCGATCTGGATGTCGTTGTACTTGCCCAGTCCGATACCGGCCTCGAAGTCCGTGCGGACCTCGGTGACATCGTCCTTGAAGCGGCGCAGCGACTCGATGGCCAGGCCATCGGCGATGACCACGCCGTCGCGGATGACGCGCGCCTTGGCGTTGCGCGTGATCGTGCCCGAACGGACGATGACACCGGCGATGTTGCCGAACTTGGAGGACCGGAAGACCTCGCGGATCTCCGCGAC
Organism: Microbacterium sp.; assembly: GCA_035564095.1. GTDB lineage: Bacteria > Actinomycetota > Actinomycetes > Actinomycetales > Microbacteriaceae > Microbacterium. The sequence continues at coordinate 3,636 of DATMTQ010000016.1, forward strand.
GCCCGACTGGACCTCTTCGTATTCCGGCTTGAGCATGCCCGTGAGGGACTGCTCGACGTCGTCGATCGCGTTGTAGATGACAGAGTAGAACCGGATGTCGACACCCTCGCGGGAGGCGCGCTCGCGCGCCTTCGCGTCGGGGCGGACGTTGAAGCCGATGACGATCGCGTTGTCGATCGTCGCCAGGTTCACGTCGGACTCCGTGATCGCACCCACACCGCGGTGGATGATGCGCAGCTGCACCGACTCGTCGACCTCGATCTTCAGCAACGACTCCTCGAGGGCCTCCACGGCACCCGAGACGTCGCCCTTGATGATGAGGTTGAGCGACTCGACCTTGCCCTCTTCGAGAGCGCGGGTGAAGTCCTCGAGCGAGATGCGCTTGCGGGCCTTGGCCAGCTGGGCGTTGCGCTCGGCGGCCTCGCGCTTCTCGGCGATCTGGCGGGCGGTGCGGTCCTCCTCGGTGACGATGAAGGTGTCACCGGCGCGCGGCACCGAGTTCAGACCCTGCACCTGCACCGGGCGGGAGGGCGCGGCCTCTTCGACCTGCTCGCCGTTCTCGTCGATCATGGCGCGGACGCGGCCGAACGCGGTGCCCGCGACGATCGCATCGCCGACGCGCAGCGTTCCGGACTGGATGAGCACGGTCGCGACGGAGCCACGGCCCTTGTCGAGCTTGGCTTCGATCGCGACGCCGCGGGCATCCTTGTTCGGGTTCGCACGCAGGTCGAGGCCGGCGTCCGCGGTCAGCAGCACGGCGTCGAGGAGTTCCTGGATGCCGATGTTCTGACGGGCCGACACGTCGACGAACATGACGTCGCCGCCGTACTCCTCGGCGACCAGGCCGTACTCGGTGAGCTGCTGGCGCACCTTGGCCGGGTTGGCCTCGGGCTTGTCGATCTTGTTGACCGCGACCACGATCGGGACGCCGGCCGCCTGGGCGTGGTTCAGCGCCTCCACCGTCTGCGGCATGATGCCGTCGTCGGCCGCGACCACCAGGATGGCGATGTCGGTCACCTGAGCACCGCGGGCACGCATGGCGGTGAACGCCTCGTGACCGGGGGTGTCGATGAAGGTGATCGCGCGCTCGATGTCGTCGTGCTCGGTCCACACCTGGTATGCACCGATGTGCTGGGTGATGCCGCCCGCCTCGCCGGCGACCACATTGGTCTGCCGGATGGCGTCCAGCAGGCGCGTCTTGCCGTGGTCGACGTGGCCCATGACGGTGACCACCGGGGGACGGATCTCGAGGTCTTCGTCCTCTTCGTCCAGGAGCTCCTGCTCGAGGTCGAGGCCGAAGCCTTCGAGCAGCTCCTTGTCCTCGTCCTCGGGCGAGACCATCTGGATCTTGTAGCCGAGTTCGGCACCGAGCACCTCGAAGGTGGCCTCGTCGAGCGACTCCGTGGCCGTGGCCATCTCACCCAGGTTGAAGAGGATCGTCACCAGCGTGCCGGGCTGCACGGTGTAGCCCTTCAGGGCCTCGAGCTTGTCGGCGAAGTCGGAGATCGATGCGCCGCGGCGCATGCGGATGATCTCGCCGTTGCCCTTCTGGACGTTGACGCCGCCGACGACCGGCGCCGACCGCATCTCGAATTCCTGCCGCTTCGCCCGACGCGACTTACGCTGCTTGGACTTGCCGCCGCCCTTACCGAAGGCACCAGCGGTACCACCGCCGGGACCACGGCCACGGCCACCGCCGCCACCGGGACGACCGGCGAAACCGCCGCCGGGAGCACCGCCACCGGGCCGCTGGAAGCCGCCACCGGCACCGCCGGGACGACCGGGACCG
>DATMTQ010000017.1:0-11819 GCA_035564095.1 Microbacterium sp.
GGCACGGGATGCCGTCGCCGCGCTGCTGCCGGCTGCCCCGCGGGTCGTGGCCGTCGATCTGCCGAGCGGGCTCGACCCCGACGACGGCGCTTCCGACGGCGTCGTGCTGCCCGCGACGATCACCGTCACGTTCGGCGCCGCGAAAGCGGGCCTGAGCCGTGGCGACGGGCCGCGGCTCAGCGGGCGGATCGTGCTCGTCGAGCTCGGTCTCGCGTTGCCGGCCCCGGTCGCCGAGGTCGCGGTCGCGGAGATCCGTCAGGGCTGAGCGGCCCCGGTCACCGGCCGATCAGGCGCAGCACCGGCTCGAGCACGACTGCCCGCCGCGGATCGTGGTGCGCGACCTCGTGCGCGAAGGCGACCGTCAGCGCCCGCAGGGAGCGCCGCAGCTCGAACGTCTCGAGCCCTGCCGCGCGCGCCTGCGCCATCGCGTCGAGCACCTCGGCCGGCAGCCGGTCGACTTCGCGGGCGTGCCACGGGTTCAGACCGTGCCGCGCCGCCGCGAGCTGCAGCGTCGTGCGCTGCAGCTCGTCGAGCATCTGCACCGCCTGCCACGATCGCCGCCGCGCGATCGAGGACCGGGCGTGCAGCGCGTACAGCCAGCCCATGCCGATCGCGGCCTCCGCATCCGTGGCCGCCGGCGGCGCATCGGCGGGCTCGGCCGGGGTGCCGAACAGCAGCCGGAAGCCCGGTTCGGTGGCGCGGAACTCGTCGTGCGGCCAGAACGAGACGTCGACCTGCAGCGACGAGGCCAGCAGGTAGACGCGGTAGCGCACCCCGCCGCCGGCGAACACGTCCATGGTGTCCGCGACCTCGGCCTGGGCGCGCATCCACGCCGTCCAGTCCGCGACGGCCTGCTCCTCGTCGGCGGCCGGAGCCAGCTGCAGCACGAGGTCGATGTCGGACCAGGCATCCTCCGCACCGCGGGCGGCCGAGCCCACGAGGGCCGCGCCGGAGAACTGCGGATTCGCCTCGGCCTGCGCGACCATCGCGTCGCGCAGACGCGTCCGGTCGTCCGGCGTGAACAGGGCCATCGGCTCGATCAGTACTCGCCCTTGAGCACGAAGTACGAGCCGCGGATGGTGCCGGCGAGCTTCGACTTCTGCCGGGCGAACTTGAACGCCGACAGCTCCTCGGGCACCGCCATCCCGTCGGACAGCTTGAACCCGACGGCACGCTTGCCCCCATCGGCCAGGGTGTACATCACGTTGATGGACAGCCCCGATTCGTAGAACACGTACGACATGCGGATGCCGTCGACCTCGAACTCGCTCACCTCGAGGGCGGGGGAGGCGATGTGGATGTCGCGCTCCTCGGCGAGCACCCGCGTGATCCGCGCCAGGATCTGCGCGCCCTCGCCCGTCGCCGGCACGGTCGTGAACACGTGGTCGTACTTGTTGCGGTAGTACCGCGCCTCGTTGGCGCGCAATCCGGCGAGCGCCTCGGCGACGGGGGAGGACTCCAGGCCCTCGGTGGACACGTTCACGAAGTCGACGACGTACGGCATGAGATTCACGCTAGCCGGAAAGGGGTACTGCCAGAACCCGTTCCACCGGGGTTCTCGCTACGGCTGGCGCGATCCGGTCGAATGGATGCCATGACCACCACGTCCCGCCTCAGCGCCGGGGCCGCGCTGTCCACGCTGCTGATGCTGCTGACGGTGTTCGGGCCCATCTCGATGGACCTCTACCTGCCTGCACTCCCCGCCCTGACCGCCGAACTCGGCGCCTCGACCTCGGTGGCGCAGTTCACCATCACGGCGTGCCTGATCGGCCTCGCGGTGGGCCAGGTCATCGCCGGGCCTCTCTCCGACCGGTTCGGGCGGCGCACGCCGCTGCTCATCGGCGTCACCGCGTTCGCCGCGGCATCCGTGCTCTGCGCCGTCAGCCCCACCATCGGGACGCTCATCCTCGCGCGGCTCGTGCAGGGCCTCGCCGGCGCGGTCGGCATCGTCATCTCGCAGGCGGCCGGCCGCGACGTCTACGCCGGAAGTGCGCTCATCCGCTACTACGGGCGCCTCACGGTCATGGGCGGCCTCGCAGCCGTCGTCGGACCGGTGATCGGCGGTCAGCTGGTGCGGTTCACCGACTGGCGGGGCGTCTTCGTCGCCCTCGCCGGAATCGGGGTGCTGCTGCTCGTGCTGTGCCTCGTCGTGTTCCGCGAGACGCTGCCGGTCGCCCAGCGCACGAGCGGCGGGATGCGGCAGACCGGCCGCGACTTCCGCCGGCTGCTGTCCGACCGCCTGTTCCTCGGGGCGGTGCTCATCACCGGCTTCCTCTTCGCCGCGGTGTTCGCCTACCTCGCCGGTGCGACCTACATCCTGCAGGGCGTCTACGGCCTCTCTCCGCAGGGGTACTCGCTGGCGTTCGGGCTGAACTCGGCGGGAGTCATGCTGTTCGGCTACCTCGGCGGGCGCACCGCGGCCCGCTGGTCCGAACGCGGCACGCTGCTCGTGGGCCTCGCGATGAGTGCGGCGGGCGCACTGGGGCTTCTCGCCACCGGGCTGTTCGCGCTGCCGCTGCCGGTGGTCATCGTGTCGCTCTTCCTCATGATCTCGGGCAGCGCCGGACTCAGCGCCCCGCCCACGACATCGCTCGCCCTCACCGACTACCCGGAACTCGCCGGCACGGCGTCCTCCCTGCTCGGGCTCGCCCGCTACGCGTTCGGCGGCATCGCCGCGCCCCTGGTCGGACTCGGGGGAGCGGATGCCGTGCTGCCGCTCGGGATCGTCACCGTCACCGCCGTCGCACTGGCGATCGGGGCGCAGGTCGTGCTCGTGGGTCGCGAGCGGAAGCCGCACCCGGTCGATCCGACCGCCCGCGCCGCAGCCGACGCCCTCCGCCAGGCCACGAGCGAATAGCCGCACCGGCCGACACCGGCCAGACTTCATTCACAGACACCGAACCAGGAGATCCGCATGCTCACCGTTCCCGCCTACGCCGCCTCATCCGCCACGGGCCGCCTCGAGCCCGTCACCATCACCCGCCGGGACGTCGGCCCGCATGACGTGCTGATCGACATCGCCTATGCCGGCATCTGCCACTCCGACATCCACACCGTGCGCGAGGACTGGGGCCCGGTGCGGCATCCGCTCGTCGTCGGCCACGAGATCGTGGGGACCGTCGCCGAGGTCGGCTCCGCGGTCATCCGTCACGCCGTCGGCGACCGGGTGGGCGTCGGCTGCATGGTGAACTCATGCCGCACATGCGAGAACTGCCTGGCGGGGGAGGAGCAGCATTGCCTCAACGGGATGACGGGCACCTACGGCAGCGTGGATGCCGACGGCACGATCACGCAGGGCGGGTATTCGACGCACGTGGTGGTGAACGAGGACTTCGTGCTGCGCGTGTCGGAGTCCCTCGACTTCGCGGCCGTCGCGCCGCTGCTGTGCGCCGGCATCACGACCTACTCGCCGTTGCGGCACTGGCAGGCCGGTCCCGGCACGCGGGTCGCCGTCGTCGGCATGGGCGGCCTCGGCCACATGGCCGTGAAGCTCGCCCACGCGATGGGCGCCGAGGTGACCGTGCTGTCGCGCTCGCTGTCCAAGAAGGACGACGGCCTGCGACTCGGCGCCGACCACTACCACGCGACGGAAGACCCCGGTACGTTCACCGAGCTGCGCGGCAGCTTCGACCTCATCCTCAACACCGTCTCGGCGCCGCTCGACATCGACGCCTACCTCGGCCTGCTGCGACGTAACGGCACGATGGTCAACGTCGGCGCGCCCGCCGAGCCGGTGGCGGTGACGCTGTTCACCCTGTTCCACAACCGGCGCTCGTTCGCGGGATCGACGATCGGCAGCATCGCCGAGACCCAGGAGATGCTCGACTTCTGCGCCGAGCACGGCATCCTGCCCGAGACCGAGCTGATCGACGCGTCCGCCGTCAACGAGGCGTGGGACCGGGTGCTGGCGTCCGACGTGCGCTACCGGTTCGTGATCGACGCGGCCACCTTCTCGGCATAGCGTGAGCGGCATGGACAACCGATCCGAGGTGCGGGAGTTCCTCATCACCCGCCGCGCCCGCATCACCCCGGAACAGGCCGGCATCGACCCGGTGGGCACGCGGCGCCGCGTCGCGGGGCTGCGCCGCGACGAGGTCGCCCGCCTCGCCGGGGTGAGCGTCGACTACTACACGCGCCTGGAGCGAGGCAATCTGTCCGGCGCGTCCGACAGCGTGCTGGATGCCATCGCCCGGGCCCTGCAGCTCGACCGGGCCGAGCACGACCACCTGTACGACCTGGCGCGGGCGGCGAACGGGGGCGCCCAGTCGAAGGCCAAGCCGCCGATCAGCACCGTGCAGCCGCCGCTGCAGTACCTGCTCGACGCGATCACCGGGGCGCCGGCGTTCGTCGCGAACAACCGGCAGGATGTCGTGGCCGCCAACGCGCTCGGGTACGCCATGTACATCGACATGTTCCGGGGCACCTCGCGGCCGGCGAACTACTCGCGGTTCATCTTCCTCGACTCCCGTGCGCTGGACTTCTACGCCGACTGGGAGCGCGCCGCCGACACGAACGTCGCCATCCTGCGGCGGCAGGCCGGCCGCTTCCCGCACGACAAGAAGCTCGCCGAGCTGATCGGGGAGCTGTCGATGCGCAGCGACGGGTTCCGCACCCGGTGGGCCGCCCACAACGTGCGGCGCCACTACACGGGCACCAAGCACTTCCGGCATCCGGTGGTCGGCCCGCTCGAGCTCACGTTCGTGCAGACCGAGCTCGACGAAGACACCGGCCTGACCCTCACGGTCTACCCGGCGGTGCCCGGCAGCGCCACGGACGAGGCCCTGAAGCTGCTCGCGTCGTGGGCGGCGACCGAGAACATCACCTCGGCCGGTGCGCTGCAGCGGGAGCACTCCGCCTCGGAGTGATCCGCGGCACGTGCGCGGCTCAGTCCGCCTGCAGCCGGGCGTCGATCTCGTCGAAGGCGTCCGCGGAGAAGGCCACCAGCAGCACGTCGGTGACCGCCGTGCGCGTGGCGCGGATCGTCTCGACGGCGGCCGCGATCGCGTCGTCCCGCGGCCACCCGTAGATCCCCGCACTGATGAGCGGAAACGCGACCGTCCGTGCGCCGAGCTCGTCGGCCACCCGCAGGCTGCGCCGGTAGCACGAGCACAGCAGGCTCCGGTCGCGCTCGCCGGCGGAGTAGTTGGGACCGACGGTGTGGATGACCCAGCGGGCCGGCAGGTCGCCCGCCGTCGTCCAGCCGGCATTGCCGGTGGCGAGGCCGTTCGGGAACCGTGCGATGCAGTCCTGCAGGATGGCGGGGCCGCCGGCGCGGTGGATGGCGCCGTCGACGCCACCGCCGCCGCGCATCGCGGTGTTGGCGGCGTTGACGACGGCGTCGACATCCTGCTGCGTGATGTCGCCGAGCACAGCGCGGATCGAGGTCACGGCCTCAGTCTGCCACCCTCCCGCGCCCTGCGCCTTCGCATCTCCGCGCCCTGAGCGCCCTCTGCGCCCTGAGCCTGTCGAAGGGCAGCCCCGCCCTCTGTGCCCTCGCGCCTCCGCGCCCTGAGCCTGTCGAAGGGCAGACCCCCCGACTCAGCGAGCACCGCGCACGGCGTAGCGGCGCAGTCCCACGCTGTCGTCGTACTCGCTCGCCTCGACGAGGTCGAGCTGCAGCGGCTCGGGCAGCGCGTCGAAGAGCAGCCGCCCGCTGCCGAGCACGACGGGGTGCATGAACAGCATCAGCTCGTCGATGAGGCCCTTCTGCATCAGCTGCGTTGCGAGGGTCGCGCCACCGATGCCGATGTCCCCGTCCGCGTCGGCGCGCAGGGCGGCCAGGCGCTCGAGGGCATCCTCGCCGTATACCTCGGTGTTGTGGTCCGCCGAGGTGCGCGTGCGCGACACCAGGATCTTCGGCATGTCGGTCCAGATGCCGCCGTACTCGCGCAGCACGTCCTCGACCGATTCGTCGTCGCGGGCGGCGGGCCAGAAGTCCTCCATCATCTCGTAGATGACGCGACCCTCGACCGACATCGACAGTGCACGCGCGCGGGCATTGAACTCGCGGTGCAGCGGTTCGCCGATCCGCAGCCATCCGTCGTCGCCGGCCTGCGGGCCCGGGTGCTCGATCATCCCGTCGAGCGACACGTTCATCCAGTACACGAAGCGGGCGGTCATGAGGCGAGGCTACGCCGCCGCGGGTCGGCGCGGCATCCTGAAAATCATGCATGAATGAAAAAGTGCACTAGCTAGAAAGATGCAGATGTGCAATGATGTAGTAACGCAATCTTGAGAAGGAAGCCGATGTCTTCAACCGCCACCGCACCCACGCCGACCGTGGGCGCAACCCGTCGCACACACGGGTCTCCGATCATGACGCCGCGGCAGATCATGCTCGTGATCGTCGGTCTCATGGCCGGCATGTTCCTCGCCTCGCTCGACCAGACGATCGTGTCGACCGCCATCCGCACCATCGGCGACGACCTGCACGGCCTCGATCAGCAGGCCTGGGTCACGACCGCCTACATGATCACCTCGACGATCATGGTGCCGATCTACGGCAAGCTCTCCGACGTCTTCGGGCGTCGTCCCCTGTACCTCTTCGGCATCGCCGTGTTCATCGCCGGATCGCTGCTGTCCAGCTTCTCCACGTCGATGATCGAGCTCGCCGCGTTCCGTGCCTTCCAGGGCATCGGCGCGGGTGCGCTGATGTCGCTGCCGATGGCGATCATGGGCGACATGCTCGCTCCGCGCGAGCGCGCCAAGTACCAGGGCTTCTTCCTGGCCGTCTTCGGCATCTCGTCGGTCGTGGGTCCGCTCATCGGCGGGGTGTTCGCCGGCGCGCACCAGATCCTCTGGGTCGACGGCTGGCGCTGGGTGTTCCTCGTGAACGTGCCGATCGGCATCATCGCGATCTGCATGGTGTTCGCGTTCCTGCACCTGCCGAAGATCGGCGAGCGCACGAAGCCCCGCATCGACTGGTTCGGCGCCGCCGCGGTGATCGCCGCGCTCGTGCCGTTCCTGCTGGTGGCCGAGCAGGGCCGTGAGTGGGGCTGGACCTCCACCGCCGCGATCTCCTGCTACGCGATCGGCGGCCTCGGGCTCGTCGCGTTCCTGCTCATCGAGTGGCGCATGGGTCAGGATGCCATCATCCCGATGAAGCTCTTCCGCTCGGGCTCGTTCTCGATGGCGACCCTGCTCGGCTTCCTCGTCGGGTTCGGCATGTTCGGCGCGATGCTCACCATCCCGCTGTACCTGCAGATCGTCGTCGGCCTCGACCCGACCCAGTCCGGGTTCGCGATGCTCCCGATGGTGCTCGGCCTCATGCTCGCCTCGATCGGCTCGGGCCAGTTCATCGCCCGCACCGGCAAGTACCGCTGGTTCCCGACGATCGGCACCGGTCTCGTCACGGTCGGCTACCTGCTGCTGACGACGCTGAAGGTGGACTCCTCGATCTGGCTGCTTGCCGGCATCATGATCTTCGTGGGCCTCGGGCTCGGCATGATCATGCAGTCGCTCATGCTCGCGACCCAGGGCGCGGTGCAGCCGCAGGACATGGGCGTCGCGACCAGCGCCGCCACCTTCTTCCGCCAGATCGGCGGCACGCTCGGCACCGCGGTGCTGCTGTCGGTGCTGTTCTCGGTCATGCCCGCGCACATCAACACGGCGATGGCCGACAAGGCTCAGCTGACCTCCGCGCTGGATGCCGCGATGAACCCGGCCGTCTCCGGCAAGGCCGCCAACCAGGGCGTCATGGACCAGATGTGGTCGAAGATGGTGAAGCCTGTTGAGGCTGCCACGCAGGAGGGCCTCGACAAGGCCACCGCGCAGATCGTCGCCGCCGTTCCGGCGCAGGCCCGGGATGCCGCCCTGCAGCAGGCCGCCGACAAGGCCGGCGTCTCGGTCATCGACGGCCGGCTCGCGGTGGACTATGCGGACGCCGCCCAGCGCAAGGCCGTGGTCGACAAGGTCGAGCCCACCATCGAGAAGAAGCTGAAGGACACGAGCGCGAGCAGCTCGGACACCTCGAGCATGAGCGACACGTCGTTCCTGAACGGCGCCGACAAGCCGCTGATCGTGCAGTTCCTCACCGGCTTCACCACCTCGACCGGTGTCGTCTACTGGACCGGGCTCATCGTGATGCTCGTCGCGTTCGTGCTGTCGTTCTTCTTCAAGGCCCCGCCGCTGCGTCAGCGGTCCGCGCTGCAGGAGCGGGCGGACAAGCACGCGGCCGAGAACGCGGCCGACAACGCGACCGAGCGGGCCAAGTCCGATGACGAGGTGATCGCCGAGCTCGAAGAGCAGGTGAGATGATGACGTACGTGCAGCCGGACTCCCTTCGCGAACGCAAGAAGCGCGAGACCCGCGACCGCATCCACACCGCCGCCGTGGAACTCGCCGATGCCCAGGGCATCGCCGAGACCACGGTGGAGGAGATCTGCGCGGCGGCGGATGTCTCGGTGCGCACGTTCTTCAACTACTTCCCGAGCAAGAACTTCGCGATCCTGGGTCTCACCGCCATGGTGATCTCGGACGACGACCGCGAGCGCTTCCTGCAGGGCACCGGCACCCTGCTCGACGATCTCGTGAGTCTCATCACCGGGTACGGCGAGGCGATGCCGCCCAAGCACAAGCACGGCATCGTGAAGCGGCATCCGGAGCTGGCGTCGACGCTCATGGAGTGGGGCAGCAAGCACCGCAGCGACCTGTTCACGCTGGTCGAGCAGCGCGCGGATGCCGGAACCGCACGCCTCGCGGTCGGCGCCGTGATGCTCGCCTTCGGTGACGCCGCCTCCGAGGGCGGCGAACTGCGCCCCGAGACGGTCGAGGGAGAGGTGCACCTCTCCCTCGACCGCCTCGCCGCAGTCCTCGCCGAGCGCACCCCCCGCTGACGCCCGCACCTTCCCCGGTCGTTGAGCGAGGCGGCGCGGAGCGCGCCCGAGTCGAAACGCGCACACCCGCGCACCTTTCCCGGTCGTTGAGCGAGCCCGGCCGAAGGCCGCGCGAGTCGAAACGCGCACACCCGCGGCACCGAGTAGCGTGGCCCCATGCCCCGCTCTGCCACCGCGGCGACCGATGCGGTCCGCGCCGCCCGCGACCTGCTGTTCACCCACGCCACCGACTACGCGGCCGCCGTCTCCACGTTCGCCGCCCCGGCGCTCGACGCGTTCAACTTCGCGCTCGAGTGGTTCGATGTCGTGGCATCCGAGCATCCCGACCGGCCGGCGGTGACCATCGTCGAGGCCGACCTGTCCGCGCGGTCGTGGTCGTACGGCGAGCTGTCGCGGCGCAGCGACCAGGTGGCGTCCTGGCTGCGCTCGCTCGGGCTCGGTCGAGGCTCCCGGGTGATCGTGATGCTCAACAACACGATCGAGCTGTGGGAGGTCATGCTCGGCATCGCCAAGCTCGGCGCGGTGTCGATCCCGACGTCCACGCTGCTGTCGGCGGCCGACGTCGAGTTCCGCGTGGAGCGCGCCGGCGCGGATGCCGTGGTGGGGCTGACCGACCTCGCCGACCGGGTCGAGGGCGTCCCCGGACGGGTGCTGCGCATCGGGGTCGGCCCGGACACGCCCGCGGGCTGGACCGCATGGGACGCCTCGACCTCCGCCGACCCGGAGTTCGAGCCCGACGGCCCTACGCCTGCGTCCGACACGAGCCTGCTCTACTTCACGTCGGGTACGACGTCGCGGCCGAAGCTCGTCGAGCACACCCAGGTGTCGTACCCGATCGGGCACCTGTCCACGATGTGGTGGCTCGGCGTGCGCCCGGGAGACGTGCACCTGAACATCTCGTCGCCGGGCTGGGCGAAGCACGCCTGGTCGAGCTTCTACTCGCCGTTCCTCGCCGAGGCGACGGTGTTCGTCTTCAACTACGCACGGTTCGACGCGGACCAGCTGATGCAGGTGATGGAGACCCACCACGTGTCGACCTTCTGCGCGCCGCCGACCGTCTGGCGCATGCTGATCCAGTCCGACCTCACGCGGCTCACGCACCCACCGCGCGAACTCGTCGGCGCGGGGGAGCCGCTCAACCCCGAGGTGATCCACCGCGTGCGGGATGCCTGGGGCGGAACGATCCGCGACGGCTACGGGCAGACCGAGATGACCTGCTGCGTGGGCAACTCGCCGGGTCAGCCGGTGAAGGACGGATCGATGGGACGCCCGACGCCCGGCTATCCGGTGGTGCTCGTCGACCCGGTCACGGGCGCCGAGGTCGACGACGAGGGCGAGCTGTGCCTCGACCTCTCCCGTGCGCCGCTCGGCCTCATGGCGGGCTACTTCGAGGATCCGGATGCCACCGCAGCCTCCCGCGCGGGCGGCTACCACCACACCGGTGACATCGCCGCGCGGGACGCCGACGGCTACCTCACGTACGTCGGTCGCACCGACGACGTGTTCAAGGCATCCGACTACAAGATCTCGCCGTTCGAGCTGGAATCGGTGCTGCTCGAGCACGACCTCGTCGTCGAGGCCGCGATCGTGCCGAGTCCCGACCCGGTGCGGCTCGCCGTGCCGAAGGCGTACGTGTGCATCGCCGTCGCCGGTCGCGGCGATCTCGAAGCCACCGCGGCATCCGTGTTCGCGCATGCCCGCGAGCGGCTGTCAGCGCACCAGCGCGTGCGCATCATCGAGTTCGTCGACGACCTGCCGAAGACCATCTCGGGCAAGATCCGCCGCGTCGAGCTGCGGGCCCGCGAGGCGGAGCGCGTCGCCTCGGGGCAGGATGCCGCCCAGTTCCTCGACCGCGACTACCGCTGACACCCGCGCCGGCTCGCGCTCGTTGAGCGAGGCCCGCCAGTACCACCCACCCCGGTCGTTGAGCGAGGCCCGCCAGTACCACCCCGCCGGTCGTTGAGCGAGGCCCGCCAGGGCCGAGACGAAGCGCGTCTTCTACGTCCGGTTCGGATTCGCGTTTCGTCTCGCTTCGCTCGCTCAACGACCGGGCGTGGACTATGCGGCTCGCCCGTACTGGTATCGCCGTCGTCTGCCGCGCCGTGCAGTGCGCGCCGGGTCGAGGTGCGCGGGTGGGATGAACCAGACGTCCGCCCCGTCGATCCGGATCTCCCAATCGCCGGCGTGAATCGTGTGGTGGCAACTCGTGCACAGCAGGATGCCGTTGCTGACATCAGTGGTGCCTCCGCACGACCACCAGACGAGGTGGTGTGCTTCGGTCATCCCGGGTGGCGCGCCGCATCCCGCGCATCCGCCGTCTCGTTCGGCGAGTGCGAGCCGCTGCGCCCTGGTGAAGAGGCGTCGGGCGCGGCCGCAGTCGAGGACCTCGCTGTTCGCACCGAGCACGAGCGGGATGATCTCGGCATCCGCGGCCATCTGGCGAGCGGTGCCGGCGTCGATGGGCTGGGCGATGCCGTCGATGGTCGCGACGCCGGTGCCGGTCGTGAGCGCTTCCAGCGGGATCCGCACCACCACGGTCGTGCGGGCCAGGGGCAGGTCGGTCCGCTCGCATCCGAGAGCGTGCGTGCAGAGGGCTGCGAGCGCGTCGGCTTGAAGCTGCGGCACAGTGCGGCGCTCCGCAAACTCGCCCAAGCCGTCCGCGTGGATGCCCCCGCTCGAGCCGGTTGCGCCGGCTTCGTCGCCCAGGGCGCCGGGGCCTCCCGCCGCGCCGGCATCTGCCGTCGCGCTCGTCCAGGCCCAGGAGGACTCACCGCCACCGGCGCCGTCGCCCGCTCCGCCCTCTCCGGCCCCGGCCTCCGGCGGCTCGTTGTGCCCGCGGGCGGCCCGGATCTGTGCAGTCACGAGCGCTTCGATCGCGGCCTTGACGGGGGCGCCGGTCGCGGGGTCGAGGCGGCCGTCGAGCACGATCATCCCGTTCTGGTCTTCCCACACCTTCAGATACCGCTTCATCCGCAGGTCGGCGAT
>DATMTQ010000018.1:0-3569 GCA_035564095.1 Microbacterium sp.
TGTCGATGAGTCCCGCGTCGGCGAGCTCGGGCAGGGTGAGCGCCATCAGGCGGACGCCGGAAGGCCCTGGTCCTCCTCGACCACGGTGCCCTTGAACGACCAGGGGAAGTTGATCCAGAGCGAGGTGGCCTTGTAGGAGTAGTCCGGCTGGATGATGGTCGTCGGCTTGGTGTAGATGGTCACCGAACGCACATCGGCGCCCTGCTCGCGCAGCAGCCGCACCGACAGCTCGAGGGTCTTGCCGCTGTCGGCGACGTCATCGACCAGCAGCACCCGGCGGCCGTCGAGATACGACATGTCCAGCGCGGGAGGCAGCACCTCGGGGGCGTCCAGCACGGTGCCGATGCCGGTGTAGAACTCGACGTTGATCGCGCCGCAGTTCTTCACGCCCAGGCCGTAGGCGATGGCGCCGGCCGGCAGCAGTCCGCCGCGCGCGATGGCCACGACCACCTCGGGCGCGAAGCCGGAATCGATGATGTCGCGCGCGATGGACCGCGTCGCCTCTCCGAATCCGTCCCAGGTCAGATTCTCGCGCTCGTCGCTCATGCGTTCCCTCCGCTGATGGTGCTGCTGATCGTGCTGACGGCGATGCCTCGCTCGGACGTCGTCACCCGCCAGACGCTTCCCGTGCCGGCCACCTGCAGCGGTCCGCTGCCGGCGATGAGCACGGTGTTCTCGTCGATGCCGATGCCGGCGTCGATCAATCCTGCTTCGGCGGCCGCGACGATGCGCGACAAAGCGCCCCACTGCGCGACGTGCACGTCGACCGACACGTCGACGAGCCCGATGCCGCCCCGCACCGTCACCTCGTCGAGGCCTTCGTTGATGTCCTCGCCGGCGACTTCGACGCCGCCGATGCGCCATCCGCCGACGAGAGCCGCGCTCGCGGCGATCACCGAGCCGGCCGAGAAGCCGAGGTACGGAATGCCGGCGCCGACGAGGTCGCGGATGACGTCGAAGTGCGGTTCGAGCACGTCGCGGTAGGCGGGCGTGGTGCCGCCGCCGATCACGATCGCGTCGACGTCGGCGAACGCGCCGGCCGGCACGGTGCCGGTCTCGCCGACCGCGGTCACGACCGGCTCGAGGTCGCCGGCGACGCGCATCGCGGCGACCAGGCGGTCAGCGTGCTCGGCGGCATCCTCGTCCCGCACCGCGATCACGGCGATCCGCGGAATCTCCCGGCCGGATGCCGTCGCCCGGGCCGTCGCCTCGCGGACGAAAGACGCGTACGCGACGCCGTCGGGTTCGTCCTGCCAGCCCCCGCCGACCAGATGCACGCTCATCCGAACAGCGTATCGACCGGCGCGTCAGTCCCGCACCTGCAGCGGCCCGCGCGCCAGCAGGTGCGCCGCGGCCTGCGCGACCGGCCGGATGGTCACCAGATCGAGGTTGACGTGGCCGGGGGCGTTCAGCGCGTACGCGATGACGTCGGCGACGTCGGATGCCTGAAGCGGCGCCTCGACGTCCGCGTAGATGCGGTCGGCCGCTGCCTGGTCGCCGTGCAGCCGGTTCAGCGCGAACTCCTCGGTGTGCACGAGCCCCGGCGCGACCTCGATGACCCGGATCGGCTCGCCGCTCAGCTCCAGCCGCAGTGCGCCGACGATCATCGCCTCCCCCGCCTTCGCCGCGTTGTAGCCGGCCCCGCCCGGGTAGGCGCCCTGCGCCGCCGTGGACGTGACGAACAGCAGGCTCGCGTGGCCGGCCGCGCGGGCGGCATCCCGCAACTCGGGCAGCAGGGAGGCCACCAGGCGCTGCGACGCGAGCACGTTCGCCTCGAACATCCAGGTCCAGTCCTCGGGATCGCCGTCCTCGACGCGGTCACTGCCGCGCGCACCGCCGGCGACCTGCACGAGGGCGTCGACGCCGCCGGACGCCCGCACGAACTCGCGGAGGGCGTCCACGTCGGTCTGGCGCGTGAGGTCCGCGGCGAACGGCACGGCGCCGGTCGCCGCGCCCACCGTCTCGAGGCGGTCGGCGCGGCGGGCGACGGCGATGACCTCCCAGCCGGTGTCGCGCAGCGCCCGCACCGTCGCCTCGCCGATTCCCGAGCTGGCTCCCGTCACCACTGCACGCTTCGTCATCCCTCCAGCGTAGAGGGCGTGGATTACGCCACGTTTCCGGGGAATCGCCCGGTGACGCGCGCATCCGTAGTGTCGATGCCAGAGACCACCGAACCACCAGAAGGAGCCCGTAGATGTCCTCGAACGACTGGCGCTTTGAGACCACCCAGATCCACGCGGGCGCCCAGCCCGACCCGGTGACCAACTCCCGGGCCACGCCGATCTACCAGACCACGTCGTACGTGTTCAACAGCTCCGACCACGCCGCGAACCTCTTCGCGCTGAGCGAGTTCGGCAACATCTACACCCGCATCCAGAACCCGACGCAGGATGTCGTCGAGCAGCGCATCGCCGCGCTCGAGGGCGGCACCGGCGCACTCCTGGTGGCCTCCGGCCAGGCGGCGGAGACCTTCGCGGTGCTCAACATCGCCGAGGCCGGCGACCACATCGTCGCGTCGAGCTCCATCTACGGCGGCACGTACAACCTGTTCAAGTACACCCTCAAGAAGCTGGGCATCGAGACGACCTTCGTCGAGAACCAGGACGACGCCGAGGAGTGGCGCCGCGCCGTGCGCCCGAACACAAAGCTCTTCTTCGCCGAGACGGTCGGCAACCCGAA
Source organism: Microbacterium sp. (assembly GCA_035564095.1). GTDB lineage: Bacteria > Actinomycetota > Actinomycetes > Actinomycetales > Microbacteriaceae > Microbacterium. The sequence goes on from DATMTQ010000018.1 coordinate 2,680, forward strand.
GATCAACGTGCTCGACATCCGCACTGTCGCGGACATCGCCCACGAAGCCGGCGTGCCGCTCATCGTGGACAACACGATCGCCACCCCGTACCTGATCCGTCCGTTCGAGCACGGCGCCGACATCGTCGTGCACTCCGCCACGAAGTTCCTCGGCGGCCACGGCACCACCATCGGCGGCGCCATCGTCGACGGCGGCACGTTCAGCTGGTCCGAGCACGCGGACAAGTTCCCGGGTCTGACCACCCCCGACCCGTCGTACCACGGCGCGGTGTACACGCAGGCGGTGGGCGACGGTCTCGCCTACATCATCAAGGCCCGTGTGCAGCTGCTGCGCGACCTCGGTGCGGCGATCGCGCCGATCAGCGCCTGGCTGCTGCTGCAGGGCATCGAGACGCTGTCGCTGCGGGTGGAGCGTCACGTGCAGAACGCGCAGGAGATCGCCGAGTGGCTCGACAACCACGAGGACGTCGCCTCGGTGAACTACTCGGGCCTGCCCTCCTCGCCGTGGTACGCCGCAGCGAACAACTACGCCCCCAAGGGCGTCGGCGCGGTGCTGTCGTTCGAGCTGAAGGGCGGCGTCCCCGCCGGTCGCGCGTTCGTCGACAGCCTGAAGCTGTTCAGCCACCTCGCCAACATCGGCGACGTGCGCTCGCTCGTCATCCACCCGGCCTCGACCACGCACTCGCAGCTCAGCCCCGAACAGCAGCTCACCGCCGGTGTCACGCCCGGCCTCGTGCGCCTGTCGGTCGGCATCGAGAACATCGCCGACCTCAAGGCGGACCTCGAGCAGGCTCTCGCCGCGGCCCGCGCCGTGTCGGAGGCCGCCCGCGCCTGACGTCTCGCGCTCTGAGCCCGTCGCAGGGCAGGATGCCCCGGCCAGCAGGCCGGGG
>DATMTQ010000019.1:0-3087 GCA_035564095.1 Microbacterium sp.
ACAGTCCTGCGGCGATGGAACCCGACGCGCTCTCGAGAAACGCGATGAAGCCGTCCGGAACCTGCGCGCGCCATGCCGCCTCGGCGAGCTCGGACCGGTCGCGACTGTCCGCCAGCAGCCCGACCTCATTCTCGATCTGCACCATCGCGACGCGGTCGCGGAGCGGGTGACCCGCGACGAAGGTGAGCAGCGCCTCGAAGGCGCGTGCATCCGCCTCCCGCAGCGCGGTGGAGAACACGCTCAGCACGGGCGGCGGCGTCTGACCCTCGTACGTGAAGGCCGGCCGGACCGCTCCGGCCGTGCGGGCGCGCGGGAAGCGTCCTGTGTCGGCGCGGACCCACCGCGGCGCATAGGTCGACCCGGCGTTCTTGAAGGCGCCGAACCACAGCAGCACGAGCCGGAGATCGTTCGCGTCGGCCTCGATGAGCAGCGCGTCGACGAGTGAGAAGTCGAACTCGCCCTCGACTGCCTCGCTGAGGTCCCAGCAGACCGGTGCGACGACGGTGTTGCCGCCGACGTCACGCACGTGACGAAGTCCCTGGGCGATCCCGCCGATGCTCGACGACGTCGAGTTGTGGAGCTGCCCGCCGAGCAGGAGGACAGGCCGGTCGTCGAGCAGCAGCTGCCCGTCGGCGATCCGCCAGCGCGGAGCGGTCACGTGCGCATCCAGTCGGCGATCGCCTCGATCGTGGGAAGCGCCGTCGGGTCAGACGGCTCGTTGATGTGCGCGTGGTCCGCGCCCGGCTCGAGGTGGAGCGTCGTCTCCACCCCGGCCTCCTCGAGCAGGGCGGCGAACGCCTCGCCGGAGGGGCGCAGCCCGTCGTGCTCGCAGACGACGACGATCGTCCGGGGAAATCCCTCGCCCGACCCCAGCCCGGCGAAGACCTGCGGATCGTTCAGCGCCTCGTGCGAGCCTGCGTAGTTCAGCGCCAGCTGGGCGTGCGGCGCATCCGGATCCGGGATCGACCCGGGGTGTCCGCCGTCGGGGTGCGCGACGGGATAGACGAGCACCAGCCCCGCGGGGACGGAGCCGGCGCCGTCCCGCAGGCGCGCGGTCGCGCCCGACGTCAGCGCACCGCCTGCGCTCGCCCCACCGAGGTAGAGCTCGCCCGGGTCGACCCCGAGGAGATCGGCGGAGTGCGCCAGACCGTGCTGCCACGCCGCGACCACGTCGTCCGACGGCACGGGGTGGTGCACGTCGCCGAGGCACTTCGTGTAGTCGACCGCGAAGACCGGGATGCCGCGGGCCGCGAACTCCAGAGCCACCCAGTTCGACTCGGGCATGTCCAGGTAGCCGCCGATGAAGGCGCCGCCGTGCACCCAGACGAGCGCCCGTCCGGAGGGCGCGGCATCCGGATCCCGGTACACGCGGGCGGGCTGGGGCCCGTGCGGGGTCTCCACGACCAGGTCGCGGAGCTGCACTCCGGCCAGTCGCGGGAACCGCCGCCGCAGCGACGCCGTGTCGATGTCCGGGCGCGGGTCGGCCGGCTCTCCGTGCTCGCGCAGCCACCGCAGCGCCTCGGGCAGGGGCAGCGTGCGCAGGTCGGGCGCGTCGTCGGTCATGGGTTCCTTCCGGGGAATGCGCTTCGACAGGCTCAGCGCGCGGAGGCGGGCTGCAGGGCGCGCATGGTGCGGCGGATCAGGTCGTGCTGCTTGCGCACCAGCACCAGCGGGTCGACCTCGCCCAGCTCAGCGAACGCGTGGCCTTCCCATTCGCTGGACCAGTAGCCGCGGTAGCCGCCCTCGACGAACACCTTCACCAGCTCGGGGTAGTCGATCGCCGGTTCCTGGCCGGACTCGTCGATGTCGTAGAACTTCGCGTGCACGTGCAGGATCTGCGGCATGATGTCCGCCCACTCGTGCGGGTCCACGTGCCCGTGCATGTTGAACGCGAGGTGCGCGAACGAGCCGAGCCGGCCGGGATCGAAGTCCCGGCCGCGCAGGTAGGTGATGAACTCCTCCTGGCGGTCGCGCATCGCGGCGTCCGTCGCCCAGATCTGCTGCAGGCGCGTGACGGCCTCGTCGTCGAGCCCCGCCCGGCGCACCGCGCGCAGCAGGGTCGGCGACATCGCGTGCATGGTCGAGGAGAAGTCGGCCACGAAGCCGAGCAGCGGCGAGTCGAGCTCGGCGTACGTCTCGCGCACCCGCAGGATCGGCTCGGAGTTCGGACCCATGGGCGCGTGGATCTCGTACGCGAGCTTCAGGTCGAGCTGCTCGGCGACCGGCAGAAGGCGTCGCAGCAGCTCCGGCTTGGCGGACTGGATGCGCACCAGCGGGAACCCGAGCTTCTTGGCGCCGCGGAACATGAGCTCGCTGAATTCGAACTCCTCGTCCGGCGTCATGTCGCGGTCGCGCCGCTTGCCCATGTCGAGGTTGGCGCCGAACGAGCTCGCGTCGAACCCGTGCCGGTCGAACGCGTCGCGCCACGTGCGCGCGAACTCGTCGGAGACGACGGGGTACGTGGGCACCATCTGGGAGGCGACGATCTCGATCCCCGGCCCGATGCCGAGCTCGGCGACCCGGTCGAGCAGGCCGTCGAAATCGAACCAGCCGGCACGGAACTCGGCGCTCGCCGAGTACAGCGTGAGCCCGAGCTGGAACGGATCGGAGTCGGATGCCACCGGCGCGGCGGAGCCCGCCTCGAACACCGGCACCGCGGCATCCCGGTCGGTGGCGGTGAGCGTCAGCTGCTGGTGCACGATGTTCGGCACGTACAGGCCCGGGCCGCCGTCCTGCCCGGGCGCGATCTGCATGTAGGGCAGGCGCAGCTCCCCGTGGACCACGACCTCGTGGGTCTCGCCGAGCGCGATCGCCGGGTCGCGGCGCACCACGAGCAGCGGATGCGACTGCAGGTACCACAGCACGTCGCTCTGCGCAGACAGGTCCGCGATCGCGTAGCGGGTGCCGTCGAGCTCGAACGCGAGGTCGGCTTCGGGCACGTCGACCCCGTCGATCGTGACGCGGATCGTGGTGACCGACGACAGCCAGAGGCTGCGGTACCACGGGATCGTCAGGGCGATCGCGGCGCCCTCCGGGTGGACGCGCAGGCTCGCGTCGTCGATGAGTCCGTTGGGCATCGTCGCTCAC
>DATMTQ010000020.1:0-4952 GCA_035564095.1 Microbacterium sp.
ACCAGCGCCGGATCGACCTCGCCCGCGCGGCCGAGGTCCGCGCGCGCCTGGAGCTGCAGCGCGCGCTGCTGCGGCGCGCGGACTGACCCGCCCCACGAAGGGACACCAGAGATGACCACGCACACCGTCACCCCCGTGATCGTGCCGGACGCCCCGGACACCTCCGAGGCGTCCGGCCTGCGCGACTGGGTGCGCATCGCCAACGCCGTGGTCGCGCACGACATCGGCCACCACGCCCTCGACGAGACGCCCGTGGAGACCCTCGCGATCTGGCGCAACGGTACCGACTGGGTGAGCCACCCGTTCCTCGTGAACGCGGACGGGCACCCGGTCGGCGCCGGCATGCTGCGCTACCCGGCACAGGCCGGTCTGCGCACCGCGGACCTCGAGGTGCTCGTGCAGCCGGCCCATCGCGGGACGGGCGCCGAGGAGGCGCTGCTGGCCGAGCTCGAGACCGCGGCCCGCGCGCAGGGCCGGGCGGTCGTGCAGAACTGGACGCTGCACCGGCCGGCCAACGGTGGCGAGGTCCTCCGCCCGCCGAGCGGGTGGGGGGCGATTCCCGCGGACGACCCGCAGACCCGGTTCATGCTGGCGTCCGGCTTCCGCCTCGGTCAGATCGAGCGCAACAGCGCCTTCGATCTGCGCGCCGACCCGGCACCGCTGCGCGCGGCCTTCGATGCCGCGGTCGCCGCGGCCGGCCCCGACTACCGGTACATCGAGTGGACGAGCCCCACGCCTCCGGACCGCCGCGCGGGTCTCGCGTACGCGCTCGGCCGTCTGCCCGCCGATGCCCCGACCGGCTCCCTCGAGATCGAGGTGCAGGACTGGGATGCCGCTCGCATCGAACGCCGGGACGCCCGGCTGCGCGCGCAGCGGATCACCATGTCGGTCGCGGTCGTCGAACACGTGCCGACCGGAACCCTCGTGGCGTACAACGAGCTCGGCATCGGCGAGGACTTGTCGGCGACCACGTCGCAGTACGGAACGCTCGTGCTCAAGGAGCACCGCGGCCACCGGCTCGGCATGATCGTCAAGTGCGGCAACCTGCTGCGCTGGCGGGGCCTCGTCCCCACCTCGCCCACGGTGTCCACCTTCAACGCGGAGGAGAACCGCCCGATGCTCGACATCAACGAGGCGCTCGGCTTCGTTCCGGTCTCGTACGCCGGCGCCTGGGAGAAGGCCCTCGCATGAGCGCCCGCGACGTGACGCTGCTGCTGCCGGGGGTCGAGCTCGTGCCGCTGACGATCCCGGCGTCCATCGATGCCGCGGATGCCGGCGACTTCGTCGAGATGATCCGCGTGCGCAACGAGGTCTACCGCGAGATCAACGGCAACGAGGACGAGTCCGCTTCTCCCGCCGAGCTGCTTCCGCTGTTCCAGCGCTCGGAGTACACGCGCCGCACCTGGTGGATCGTGCGGCTCGACGGCGCAGCGGTGGGCCGCGTGGGCATCGAGTTTCCGCAGGAGAGCGGATCCCGCGTCGCGTACTGGTGGATCGAGCTGCTGCGCCGGGTGTGGGGCCGCAACATCGGCTCGGCGGCACACGCCGTGCTGGAGCGCACCGCACGCGAGCACGACCGATCGGTCCTGCAGTCCTGGGCCGCGCACCCGCACGCCGGCGGCGACCGCCTCGCGCCGCCGACCGGCTTCGGGAGCATCCCGTACGATCACGCCGCGCGGTTCATGCTGCGGCACGGCTACACGCTCGAGCAGGTGGAGCGGCAGAGCGCCCTGACGCTGGATGCCGCGACCGACCGCCGGATCGAGGGGCTCCTCGCGACGGCGCGGAGGGCATCCGAGGACTACGACGTGGTGCGCTGGATGCTGCCGACTCCCGAGGAATTCGTCGACGGCTACGCGTGGCTGAAGTCGCGCATGTCCACCGACGCGCCGTCAGGCGACCTCGACGTCGACGAGGAGGAGTGGGATGCCGCCCGCGTTCGCGACCACGACGCCCGCTTCGTCGAGTCCGGCCGGATGCTGCAGGTGACGGCGGCCCGCCACGTGCCCACCGGCACGCTCGTCGCATTCAACGAGCTCGCCGCCAGCACGGATCCGCACCGCGCCAGTCAGCAGGAGGACACCCTCGTGCTGCGCGAGCACCGCGGGCACCGGCTCGGGATGCGGGTGAAGTGCGAGGGCCTCGTCGCGTGGCGCACGGTGGCGCCGCAGGCGCCCCGCGTGCTCACCTGGAACGCCGAGGAGAACCGGCCCATGCTCGACATCAACGAGGCGATCGGGTTCGTCCCGGTGCTGTCCAACGGCGCGTGGAAGAAGGAGCTCGGCTGACGCCCGGCATCCGCCTCGCCCGTCAGCGGTCGACGTATGCCATGTGGGCGGCGTTGTACCGATCGCCCTGGACACCGACCCGCCGGGCAAGTCCGTCGAGGTCGGCCCGCTCGTCCGCGGACAGCGCGACCTGCGTGGCTGCCGCGTTCTCCTGGATGCGGGACGTGCGACGCGTCCCGGGGATGGGGATGATCCACGGCTGCTGCGCGAGCAGCCACGCGAGGGCGATCTGCCCCGGCGTGACGCCCTTGCGTGCGGCGAGGTCGGCCACGTGCTCCACGAGGGCCTGGTTCGCGGCGAGGTTCTCCTGCTCGAAGCGCGGCACGCGCCGGCGGATGTCGCCGTCGCCGAAGGTCGTGGACGCGTCGACCGTGCCCGTGAGGAACCCCTTGCCGAGCGGGCTGAACGGCACGAACCCGATGCCCAGCTCCGCCAGCGTCGGCAGCACCTCGGCCTCCGGGTCGCGCGTCCACAGGGAGTACTCGCTCTGCACGGCGGTGACCGGCTGCACGGCGTGCGCGGCGCGGATGGTCGCGGAGGATGCCTCCGAGAGCCCGAAGTGCCTGACCTTGCCGGCGGCGATGAGCTCGCCGACCGTGCCCGCGACCTCCTCGATCGGCACGTCGGGGTCGACGCGGTGCTGATAGAAGAGGTCGATCACGTCGGTGCGCAGCCGTTTCAGCGATGCGTCGGCGACGCGCCGGATCTGCTCCGGCCTGCTGTCCAGCCCGGCCATCTCACCGTCCCGGATGTCCCAGCCGAACTTCGTCGCGATCACGACCTGGTCGCGAATCGGCTCGAGCGCCTCGCCGACGAGCTCCTCGTTGACGTAGGGCCCGTAGACCTCGGCGGTGTCGAAGAACGTGACGCCCGCGTCGACGGCGGAGCGCAGCACGGTGATCATGTCGTCCCGGTTGCCGGGGTTGGGGCCGTAGCTCTGGGACATGCCCATCGCACCGAGCCCGATCGCGGAGACCTCGAGTCCCTGTCCGAGAATTCTGGTGTGCATGCCTCTCACGCTACGTCGGGCGTGAGCGGCGAGACAGGCCCCGTCAGTACTCCTCACGACAGTGCCCTGGCGTCACCTCCGTCGCTGGCAGACCGAGCAGTAGTGGCTCGACCGGTTCATGAACGCGTCGCGTCGGATCGGGCGCCCGCAGCGCGGGCACGCCTGCCCGGTGCGGCCGTAGGCGTTCAGCGAGTGCGCGAAGTAGCCGGCCTGCCCGTTGACGTTGACGTACTGCGCGTCGAAGCTCGTGCCGCCCTCCGCGAGCGCCTTCTCGAGCACCGCTCGCACCTCCGTGAGCAGCCGCGCAGCGGCACGCGCCGACAGCGCGCGTGCCGGGGTCTCCGGATGGATGCGGGCGGCCCACAGCGACTCGTCCGCGTAGATGTTGCCGATGCCGCTGGCCACGGTCTGGTCCAGCAGCACCCGTTTGATCGCGGAGTCCTTGCGGGCCAGCAGCATCCGCCAGCGCGCGTCGTCGAAGGCCGGGTCGAGCGGATCGCGGGCGATGTGCGCGACCTGGCTCGGCACGGCGGCCGCATCCGTCCCCCAGCCGCCGGGAGCGCGATCGGGCGTCGCGACCTGCGCGTCGATCGCGAGCGACCCGAACGTGCGCTGGTCGCAGAACAGCACGGCGAGCTCGCCGTGCACGGGATGCGCGACGTCCAGGCGCACGCGCTCATGGCGCTCGATCGGCGCCCCCGACTCCCGCAGCAGCAGCTGCCCGCTCATCCCGAGGTGGCCGACCAGGGCCTCCCCGAGCGGGGGTCCGCCGGGCCGGGCGTCGTCCGACAGCGGAAGCCACAGGAACTTGCCCCGACGGGCCGCGCCGGTCACCGTGCGGTCGACCAGGCGTGTCTCGAAGTCGACGGCGGAGCCGGCGTGGCGCGTGAGCGCGCGGTCGTCCTGCACGGTGACCGCGACGATCCGCGCGGCCGTGACGGCGGGCGCGAGGCCCGCCCGCACGACCTCGACTTCGGGAAGCTCAGGCACGACCGGACAGGGTGTGCCAGGCGTCGAGTGCGGCGGCCATCTCGGCGTGCTTCTTGCTCGACCCCACGCCCCGGCCCACGGTGTCGCCGATGGCGACCGTGGCCGTGAACGTGCGGTTGTGGTCGGGGCCGGAGGCATCCACCGCATACGCGGGCGGCGTCAGGTGGAGCCGCGCGGACAGCTCCTGCAGGCTCGTCTTCGGATCGATGGCCGCATCGATGCGGGCCGGGTCGGCGAGCATGGGTTCCACGATGCGGTGCACGAGGGCCGTCGCGGCATCCGGACCCGCCGACAGATACGTGGCGCCGATGAGGGCTTCGGTGGTGTCGGCGAGGATCGAGTCCTTGTCGCGGCCGCCGGTCAGCTCCTCCCCGCGCCCGAGCATGAGGTGCGCGCCGATGCCGAGCCGGCGGGCGGCCTCGGCCAGTGCCACGGTGGACACCACGCTCGCCCGGCGTTTGGCGAGGGTCCCCTCGTCGTACTCCGGATGCCGGGTGTACAGCAGCACGGTGGTGGCCTGCCCGAGTACGGAGTCGCCGAGGAACTCCAGACGCTCGTTGTGCGGCAGCCCGCCGTGCTCGTACGCGTAGGAGCGATGCGTCAGCGCAAGTGCGAGAAGCTCGGGGTCGATCTCGACCCCGAGCTTCTCGGTAAGACTGCGCTCT
>DATMTQ010000021.1:0-4211 GCA_035564095.1 Microbacterium sp.
CGTCGCGCTGGGCTCCTCCTGGGATGTGGAGCTGGTCGAGCGCGTCGGCGCCGCCCTCGGAGTGGAGTCGTCCATCGAGGACGTCGCGGTCCTCCTCGGTCCCGGCATCAACATCAAGCGCTCTCCGCTGTGCGGGCGCAATTTCGAGTACCTCAGCGAGGACCCGATCGTCTCCGGCGTGCTCGGCGCGGCGCTGGTGCACGGCATCCAGTCGCAGGGCGTCGGTGCGTCGCTGAAGCACTTCGCGGCCAACAACCAGGAGGACGACCGGATGCGGTCCTCGTCCGACATCGACCCGCGTCCGCTGAGGGAGATCTACCTGCGCGGGTTCCAGCGCGTCGTCGAGGACGCCCAGCCGCATACGGTCATGTGCTCGTACAACCGGATCAACGGGGTACCGGCCTCGCAGAACGGCTGGCTGCTCACGGACGTGCTGCGCGGCGAATGGGGCTTCGAAGGGCTGGTCGTCTCGGACTGGGGCGCCGTCGGCGACCGGGTCGCGGCACTGGGCGCGGGACTCGATCTCGAGATGCCCGGCACCGGCGGCCGGACGGATCGGGAGGTCGTCGCCGCTGTCGCCGACGGGTCACTGGATGCGGCGCTGCTGGATGCGTCGGCCCGCCGGATCGCGACGCTCGCGACCCGCTGGGCGGCGACTCCGCGTGTCGCGGGTCCGCTCGACGTGGACGCGCACCACGCACTCGCCCGCGAAGCGGCGGCGCGTTCGATCGTGCTGCTGAAGAACGATGCCCCGGCAGACGGCGGCCAGCCCCTGCTCCCGCTCGCGGCGGCGGAGCGGGTCGCCGTGATCGGCGCGTTCGCCCAGAAGCCGCGGTACCAGGGCGCCGGTTCGTCCATGATCCGGCCGACCCGGTTGGATGACGCGCTCACGGCCATCCGAGACGTCGCCCAGGACGTGACCTACATGCCGGGGTTCTCGCTCGCGGTCGACGTCGACTCGGCCGAAACCGCGCGACTGCAGCGCGAGGCCGTCGAGGCCGCGGCCGCCGCCGAGGTCGCGGTCGTCTTCGCCGGGCTTCCGGCGCGGCTCGAGTCGGAAGGCTACGACCGCGACGATATCGACCTCCCGGCCGACCAGCTGGCGCTGATCGACGCGGTGGTCCAGGCGAACCCGCGCACTGTCGTGGTGCTCTCGAACGGCGGGGTCGTCACCCTGCCCTTCGTGGGCCGCGTACCGGCGATCGTCGAGGGATGGCTGCTCGGCCAGGCCGGAGGGTCGGCGACGGCGGACGTCCTGTTCGGTGCCGTCAACCCGTCGGGCAAGCTCACGGAGACCGTCCCGCGCCGGCTCGAGGACACGCCCGCCTTCCTCAACTTCCCGGGCGAGAAGGGGCACGTCCGATACGGCGAGGGCCTGTTCGTCGGATACCGCTGGTACGACGCGCGGCGCTTGGAGGTGGAGTACCCGTTCGGCCACGGACTCTCGTACACGACGTTCGAGTACGGCGCAGCCGACGCATCCATCAACGCGGCCGGCGACATCCAGGTGCGCGTCACGGTCAGGAACAGCGGTGGACGGGCCGGGCGCGAGGTCGTCCAGGTGTACACCTCGCTGCCGGGATCGCGCGTGCAGCGCGCACCGCGCGAGCTCAAGGGGTTCGCCTCGGTGGAGCTCGCAGCAGGCGAAGCGCGTGAGGTCGTCGTCACCGTGCGTCGCGAGGACCTGGCGTACTGGCACGTGACCGCCGAGCGGTGGGTCGTCGAAGGAGGCGACTACCGGATCGAGGTGGGGTCGTCGAGCCGCGACCTGCGATCGTCCGCGACCGTCCCGGTCGTCGGCGACGAGCTGCGGCTCCCGCTCACGCGCGATTCGTCGCTCGCGGAGGTGCTCGCGCATCCCCTGGCCGGCCCGATGCTGCAAGGCGCGCTGGCCGGCATGGCGGACATGATGGAGGGCGCAGCGTCGATCATGCCGGAGGGCGTCTCGATGGAACGGATGATGGGCTCGTTCCCGATCGGACGCATCGGGATGATGGCCGGCGAGGGCGTGACGCCCGAGATGATCGACGGACTGCTCGCGGCGGCCAACGCGCAGTCGTAGGTCCGCATCCACTGGTCCCGGCGCGCCGCTTCGACTGCGGACGCGACGGCGTGTCGGGACCAGCCGTCGACGGGTGGGCGGCGATCGGCGGCTAGCCTGGGCCGCATGCCTGAGGGAGCGTACCGCTGGTTCGTCTACGCCGAGCTGGCGTTGGCGCTGGTGACGTTCGTCGCCCTGCTGTTCGTGGTCGCACCCTACGGGGGGCGGCACGGCCGTGGAGGATGGGGACCGACGGTCCCGGCACGGGTCGCCTGGATTGTGATGGAGGCGCCGGCGCCCGTTCTGTTCGTCGTGTTCTTCCTGCTCGGCTCGCGCCGCGCGCAGCTCGTTCCGCTGGTGTTCCTGGCGCTCTGGCTGGTGCACTACGTCTATCGCGCGTTCGTGTATCCCTTCCTGATGCGGTCGGGATCGCGGATGCCGGTGCTCGTCATGGCGCTCGCGATCGCCTTCAACACCCTGAATGCGTGGGTGAACGCGCGGTGGATCTCGGAGTACGGGACGTATCCGGTCGCCTGGCTGGGCGATGCGCGGTTCTGGATCGGCGTGGTCCTCTTCGCGGGCGGGCTCACGCTCAACGCGCGGTCGGACCGGACACTGCGGCGGCTGAAGCGGGCGGGCGGCGGGTACCGCATCCCGCACGGCGGAGGGTTCCGTTACGTCTCGAGCCCGAACTACCTCGGCGAGATGATCGAGTGGGCGGGATGGGCGATCGCGACGTGGTCGCTGGCCGGGACGGCGTTCGCGCTGTACACGATCGCGAACCTGGGCCCGCGGGCGGTCGCCAACCATCGGTGGTATTGGTCGACCTTCCCGGACTACCCGCCGGAGCGCCGCGCGCTCCTTCCATACGTGCTCTGACCCGTTCGTGATGCGCGACGCGTGACGGTGGTCGTGCCTACGCTGGCGGAGAGCGAAGGGATGCGCAGGTGCCGGAGAACGTCGAGCAGTGGTGGGCGCGCCGCCAGTGGTCGAAGGGCGTCGCGGTGCCGTATCCCGTCGGCCAGTACCGGGGCGATTGGGAGCGGTACCCGGTGCTGATCCGGCAGTACCATCCCGACCTCAACCACGGGATCACGCTGACCCAGGTGCCACCGGCGGCCGACGTGTACCTGGTGTGGGAGTGCGACTCCGGGCACCGCTTCGTGGCGACTCCCGAGGAGCAGCGATCGCGGCCCGGCGGGATGCGCCGACGGTCCGCGTGGTGTCCCGAGTGCGCCGAGGCGGCCGCGCCGCGCCCGGTGCGGACCGCGGTTCCGGATGCCGGCGTGCACCTCTGCGGTCATGCCCGCGATCCGCGGCGGATCGAGAGCGAACCGGGCGACGACCGCTGCTACCTGTGCCGCCGCCTCGACCGCGAGCCGCTCACGCGCGAGCAGCTGGTCAGCATGGCGGCCCCCGGATCGCGGGTGGCGGTCTCCGCCGACAACGGCACGGCGGCGAAGCACTCCTGGCAGTGCGAGGCGGGCCACCCCGCCTATCAGGCGAGCATCGAGCGCATCCTCGGCGGAAGGCGGTGCCCGATCTGCCGGCATGCCCGCGGGGGCGCCGACGCCGTCGCAGTGGGGGAGGCGTTCGTCAGCCGCTGGGCTCCCACGCCGGCTTCCGCGGCGGAGCCGGAGCTGAAGCGGCGGCTGGCCCTGCGCTTCGAGCTCGACCTCGGGATGAACGCGGTGCGCGTCGCCAAACCGTTCCATTCGCACCTGGAGGTGTGGCCCGACATCCTGCTTCCCGAACTGAAGGTCGCCATCGAGTACGACACGACGGGGCGTCACGGACTCGAACACGTCGGCCCTCGGGAGGCGTCGGACCTGCGGAAGGACCGCCTGCTGAGGGCGGTCGGCTGGGAGGTCGTGCGCGTCCGCTGCGGCAAGCTGCAGCCGATCGGGCCGTACGATCTGACGGCCGGCAGCATCACGGACACGCTGGTGGACCGGATCGTCGCACGACTGGGGGAGATCCGCGGGGAGCTCTTCGTCGCCGCCTATCTGCGCTGACGAGACCCCTTCGTCGGCATTTCCGGGCGTCTGGGCTCTGGCACATCCACTCGGCCGGTGGCTACGCTGGGCCGCGAACGAGCTATCCACCACTCTCCTGAGGAGGACATCATGCCGTCGATCCTGAACCCGTACCTCAACTTCCGCACCCAGGC
>DATMTQ010000022.1:0-2876 GCA_035564095.1 Microbacterium sp.
TGCCCGCGGCGACGTGCGTCACGCCGGGCCGGGCGACCTCGGCCAGCAGCGTGCCGACGACCTCGGCGTGCCCGCGCGGGTCGGCGCTGGACGCCTCGGCGACGACGAGCCCGTCGGGTTCGACCAGGCCCACGGCCGTGCCGATCGAGGTGTCGATGCCGAGGATCATGGCTTCCAGGGTAGCCGGGCCGCCCGCGCCCTCAGACGCCGAGCAGCTCCAGCATCGCGTAGCAGGCGATGCGCGCGCCGACCGGGATCGCGGCGAGGTCGACGTAGAACTCCGGGCTGTGCGGCGCGTACGGGAACTCCTTGCCCTCCGCGGCGGCCGCGGCGCACACCTCCGGGTCGGCGACCCCGATCATCATGTAGGTGAACGCGACGGCGTCGTGCGGTCCCTTGAGCAGGTGCACGTCCTCCGAACCGGTGAACGGCCGCACGCTGCGGACGATCGACTCCTCGCCGAGCACGCCGCCGAGGGCGTCGGCCAGCCGCGTCGCGAGGGCCGGGTCGTTGATGAGCGGGGTCGAACCGCCTTTCATCGTGTACCGCGGCATCCGGTCGCCGGCGACGCCGAACGTGCGCGCGATCCCGTCGGTGATGTCGTGGATGCCGCGCAGCATCCGCTCCCGCACGGCGGGGTCGAACCAGCGCAGATTGAGCTTGAGCAGGGCGTCGTCCGGGATGACGTTGTTGTCCGCGCCCGCCTGCACGGCGCCGACGGTGAGCACCGCGGTGGCCGACGGGTCGATCATGCGCGACACGATCGACTGGTACTGCACGATGGCCTGCCCGGCCATGGCGATGGGATCCTGGGTCTGGTGCGGCGCCGAGCCGTGGCCGCCGTGCCCGATGATGCGCACGTCGAGCTGGTCGGTGCCGGCCATCAGCGTGCCCCCGCTCGCGAGCACCGTGCCCACCGGGATCGCCGCGGTGTGGAACCCGATCAGCTGGTCCGGCACCGGCACCGCGTCGTAGAGGCCGCCCGCGACCATGGCCTTGGCCCCGGCGATGAGCTCCTCGGCGGGCTGGCCGACGAGCACCGCGGTGCCCGCCCACAGGTCGGTGTGCTCGGCGAGGAACTGCGCCATCGCCAGCATCCAGGTCACGTGCGCGTCGTGGCCGCACTGGTGCGCGACGGGGCTCTCGGTGCCGTCCGGGCGGGTGACGCGCACCGTGCTGGCGTAGGGGCGGCCGGATGCCTCGGCGACGGCGTTGGCATCCATGTCTGCGCGGTACATGACCACCGGCCCGGTGCCGTTCGCGAGCACGCCCGCGACGCCGGTGCCGCCGAGGCCGGTCGTGACTGTGAATCCGAGCTCACGCAGCCGGGCGGCGACGATCGCGGCGGTGCGCTCCTCCATGAACCCGAGCTCCGGGTGCCGGTGGATGTCGATGAACCGCTCCACGTTCGCCTCGTTCTGCGCCTCGATCGCGGTCTCGACGGCGGCGACGGCGGCGGCGGTCAGGGTCATGGGGCGCTCCTTCGGTTCGGCTCAGCGGGTGACGCGGGTGACAGTGACGATGCGGGGGGCGTCGGCGTCCAGTTCCTCGTCGACCGGGCCGCACGCGGTGTCCGCCCCGTGGCCTCCGACGGGGCGTTCGATCTCGACGTCCCACCACACCTCGGCCAGGTCGTCGGCGAGACCGCGGCCCCATTCCACGACCACGACGGATGCGTCGACGTCGACGTCGAGGTCGTCGAGCTCCGCGGCGGAGCCGAGCCGGTAGGCGTCCATGTGCACGAGCGGCACGCCGCCGACGAGCGAGGGGTGCGTCCGGGCCAGCACGAACGTCGGGCTCTGCACGGGGCCGCGCACGCCGAGTCCGGCGCCGATGCCGCGGGTCAGCGTGGTCTTACCGGCGCCCAGGGCCCCGGTGAGCACGACGACGTCGCCGGCGTGCAGCATCCCGCCCATGCGCCGCCCGAGTCGCTCCATGTCGGCGGGTGAGACGACGTCGTGCCGGCCGACGAGCTCGTCGAGGCCGCTCACACGGCCTCCGTGCGACGCGGTACGCGCGGTCCGATGCGGGTGACGATCTCGTAGTTGATGGTGTCGGCGGCATCCGCCCACTCGGTCGCCGAGGGCACGCCGAGGGTGGGATCGCCGAACAGCACCACCTCGTCACCCACCGACACGGTCTGATCGCCGACGTCGACGACGAACTGGTCCATCGCGACCCGGCCGGACACCGTGAACCGCCGGCCGCCGATCGTGACCGGGCCGGCCCCGGAGGCCTGCCGGGGCACCCCGTCGGCGTACCCGATCGGCACGAGCGCGAGGGTCGACTCGCGGTCGGTGCGGTACGTGTACCCGTACGACACGCCGTGGCCGGCGGGCACGCGGCGCACCGCGGCGACCGACGCGCGCAGCGTCATCGCGGGGCGCAGGCCCAGATCGCCGCTGTCGCGGTCTGCGAACGGCGACAGCCCGTACAGGCCGATGCCGATGCGCACGGCATCCAGCCGCGACTCGGGCAGGTCGATGGCGGCGTGCGTCGCGGCGATGTGCCGCAGGCGCGGGGCGACGCCGAGGGATGCCGCCAGCGCCGAGGCATCCTGGAACCGCTGCAGGGCGTCGCGGTCGTCGGCCGCGGACGTGTTGGACAGGTGGCTCCACAGGCCGACGATGCGGATGCGCCCGATGCGCTCCAGGCGCGCGGCCTCGGCCACGACGAGCCGCAGGTCGGCAGGCGCGATGCCGTTGCGTCCGAGCCCGGTCTCGACCTTGAGGTGCACCGCAGGGGTGCGGTCGGCGGTCGCCGCGGCCGCGGCCTGCTGCAGCTGCTCGAACGACGAGATGCCGAGCTCGACGCCGGCCGCCACGGCGGGCGCGAAGTCCGCCCCGGGCGCATGCAGCCAGGCCAGGATCGGCGCG
>DATMTQ010000023.1:0-2901 GCA_035564095.1 Microbacterium sp.
CGGACGCCTCCGCAGCGGACCGCGCACGCATCGCGCGGGGGATCGTCGTGCTCGACCCACCACGCTCCGGGGCGGGCCGCGACGTCGTCCAGGCGCTCGCCGACCTGGGCCCCGCGAGCGTCGTCTACGTCGCCTGCGACCCGGTCGCGCTGGCCCGCGACCTGCGCACGTTCCGGGATGCCGGGTACGAGACGTCGCACCTGAATGCGTTCGATCTGTTCCCGCAC
This sequence comes from Microbacterium sp., assembly GCA_035564095.1. Classification (GTDB taxonomy): domain Bacteria; phylum Actinomycetota; class Actinomycetes; order Actinomycetales; family Microbacteriaceae; genus Microbacterium. The sequence goes on from DATMTQ010000023.1 coordinate 228, forward strand.
TCGCATCACGTCGAGACAGTCGCCACGCTGCAGCGCACCTAGCCAGTAAAGTACGGCTATGACGCGTGTGGCCCTGATCGACGATCACGAGTCGGTGCGTCTCGGACTCGAGGCCGCGTGCGCGCGCACCGGCGTCCTGGACGTCGGCTTCTCGGGCGCGACGGTGCTCGCATACCTGAAGGAACGCAAGAGCGGGCGGATCCCCCCGGTCGACGTCGTCGTGCTGGATCTGACGCTCGGCGACGGCACCACCGTGACCGAGAACGTGCAGCGACTCACCGCGGACGGGGCGAACGTCATCATCCACAGCGTGGCCGATCGCGCGGCCACGGTGCGCGAGGCCCTCGCCGCGGGCGCGGCCGGCATCATCAGCAAATCGTCGCCGACCGGCGACGTGCTCAGCTCCATCATGATCGTGGCGGCCGGCGAGGCGCTGAACAACGTGGAGTGGGCCAGTGCCGTCGAGGGCGACCGCGCGTTCGCCGATGCGCAGCTGTCCACGCGCGAGCGGGAGGTGCTGCGGCTGTACGCCACGGGACTCCCGCTGAAGGCCGTCGCCGCGCAGCTGGGCGTCGCATACTCGACGGCCAAGGAGAACATCGCCCGCATCCGCGTGAAGTACCTCGACGTCGGGCGCGACGCTCCCACGAAGCTCGACCTGCGTCGCCGCGCCGAAGAGGACGGCCTGCTGCCCGAAGACCTGCCGGACGGCGGACATTGACGTGAGGGCAGCGCACGAGACCGCGGACGGCGCCCGGCCAGAGCCCTTGAGCGCCATCGACCTGGGCACGTTCACGCGTTCGCGGGTGGAGCGCAGCGTGTCGATCGTCATCGGCTTCGGGTGCGCCATGCTCGGAGCGCAGGGACTCGTCGCGGCCCTCGGCGGGGCGAGCGAGGAGGCCTGGCATCCCGCGCTCGAGCTGATGGTGTTCGTGCCGCTGGCCCTCATGATCATCGCGTGCTTCGTGGGTCGCTTCACCCGGCTGTTCGGCTCGATCTTCGCGGTCGTCGGCGTCGTCGCGATCGCGCTGTGGCCGATCCTGGCCGGTCCGCTGCCGCCGACGCAGCTCGACGAGCCGTGGCCGTTCTTCCTCATCAACGTGATCACGGTGGCCGCGGTGCTGGCTTTCCCGCTCGGGTGGCAGATCGCCTGGACGATCTTCGTCCCGCTCGAGTGGATGACCGTACGGCTCATCGAGTTCGACTTCGCGCCGCAGGTGCTGCCGCTCGTGCTGCTGGACACGTCGTTCGCCCTCGTCTTCGGCAGCATCCTGCTCACGCTCGGCTGGGTCTTCCGGCGCGCCGCATCGACGGTGGACCACCGCCGGGCGGTCGCGGATGCGGCGTACGCCGAGGCGATCGCCGCGGATGCCGCCGAGCAGGAGCGTCTCGCGGTCGGAGCCCTGATGCACGACAGCGTGCTCTCCGCCCTCATCGCCGCCGCGCGAGCCTACAGCCGTCGTGAGCGCGAGCTCGCGGTGAACATGGCCAGCGAAGCGCTGACGAGGCTCGCCAACACCGAGCAGGATGCCGAGGTCGGCCCGGATGCACCGGTCGCGTTGAACGTGATCGCGCAGCAGCTGGAGCGGGCCGCGGTGCATCTCGGCAGCCCGATCGCGGTGACGAGCCCGGATGCCGGGACGGTGCCGGGCGGCGTCGCCCGCGCGCTCGCGCTCGCCGGCGTGCAGGCCATCAGCAACGCGATCGAGCACGCCGCGGCCGCGGGCCTGGCCGCATCCGTCACCGCGACCTACGCCCCCCTGCGGGTGACCGTCACGGTGCGCGACGCCGGTGAGGGCTTCGTCGCCGAGGAGGTGCCGGAGGATCGCCTCGGCATCAGCGCGTCGATCGTGGCCCGCATGGCGGCCGTCGGCGGCCGCGCGCAGGTCGACTCCGGAGCCGACGGCACCGTGGTGACGCTGACCTGGAACGAGTCCGAGAGGGAGGAGCTCTGATGCGCGCACGGACGATCCTGCTGACGCTCGGCACGGCGTTCACCCTCTATCTGACGCTTCGCGGCGAGGTCTGGACCGGCCGACCGGCCGTCCCTGTCGCACTGATCATCGAAGACGTCCTGTACGTCGCGGTGTGCTTGCTGGCCCTGTTCGTCCGTTCGCCGGGCGAATCGGCCGAGTCGGCGGACGGCGAATCCAACGCCGGCATCAGCGGTACCACGCGCGTGCCGACGTGGGTGGCGGTCCTGGCGTTCGCGGCGGCCGTCATCGATCCGGTCGTGACCACGTGGGCGGCCGGTCCGGCGCTGCACACCGAGGCGGTCGGCACCTCGTACATCGGCCAGATCGGCGCGCTGATGACGATCCTCATGGTGCGGCGCCGTCCGATCTGGGCCTGGGTCGGCATGGCCGCGCTCACCGTCACGTCGATGATCTCGTTCGGGCCGCTGGGCGCGCTCGGGCTGGGGCTCGTGGGATCGCTCATGTGGGTGGCGGTGGCGCAGCTGCTGATCTCGTTCTTCGACCGTGCCGTGCGCGACACCGTGCGGCTGGCGGAGCTGCAGCGCACCGCCACCGCGCTGCAGGCCGACCAGGTCGGCCGGCAGCGCCAGCGCCGCATCCAGGTGCAGCGCGCCCTCGATGTCGCCGGTCCCGTGCTCACCCGCACCATCGAGACCGGAGGCGCCCTGTCGACGGCGATGCGCGCCGAGGCGCTGCGG
>DATMTQ010000024.1:0-2182 GCA_035564095.1 Microbacterium sp.
ACGGTCCTGGAGACGTTCACACGCGTCGCCGCGCCCCTCCTCCCGCTCGTGAGCGAGCGGATCTGGAAGGACCTCACCGGCGGCCGCAGCGTGCACCTCACCGACTGGCCGGAGGCGGACGAGTTCCCGGCGGACGACGCCCTGGCGGATGCGATGGACCGCATCCGCGCGATCAGTTCGACCGCGCTGTCCCTGCGCAAGCAGGCCGGCCGGCGCGTGCGTCTCCCGCTCGCGTCGCTGACCGTCGTGGCGGCCAACGCCGAGGCGCTGCGTCCGTTCGAGGGCATCCTGCGCGACGAGCTCAACGTCAAGTCGGTGGAGCTCGTCGAGCTGCAGGACGACAGCGCCGCACGCTACGGCATCACGAGCAGGGTGACGGTCAATGCCCGCGCAGCAGGCCCGCGCCTCGGCAAGCAGGTGCAGCAGGTCATCCAGGCCGCCCGGGCGGGCGACTGGACGGAGATCGACGGCGCCGTGACAGTCGGCGGCATCGAGCTGGCGGAGGGGGAGTACGACCTCGTCCTGGAGACGGCGTCCGGCGGCGACGGCACCGCGGCTCTTGCGCTGCTCGCCGGTGGCGGCTTCGTCCTGCTCGACACCGCGACAACACCGGAGCTGGAGGCGGAAGGGCTCGCGCGGGACATCATCCGTGCCGTGCAGGACACGCGGAAGGCAGCCGGGCTGGACGTGAGCGACCGCATCCGCCTCGACCTGGCCTTCGAGCACGAGGACGATGCGCGCGCGCTCGACCTCGCCGTCGATGTCGACATCGCGGCGGAGACGCTGGCCCTGGCGGTGCAGCTGTCGGCCGCCGAATCGTCATCCGCCGGCGCGTTCGACGACCGCGCGACGTTCGAGCAGCGGTTCGGGGCAGGGCAGTTCGCCAACGCCGGTGCCTTCACCGTAGGCGTGACCAAACTGTCATGAGGCTGAGCATGAGGATTCTGGAGGAGAAGCGGTGACCGACGAGGGAGACTTCCGAGAGCGCGCCGAGGCCGTGTACCAGGCTCTGCTGGCGCGCGTCGGCGAAGGCGCGCCCGAGCGACGGCTGGATGCCACGCGCCGCGCCGTCGAACTGCTGGGCGATCCGCAGCGCGCATACCCGATCATCCACATCACCGGGACGAACGGGAAGACGTCGACGAGCCGCATCGCCGAGAGCCTGCTGCGGGCCTACGGGCTTCGCACGGGCCTGCTGACGAGCCCGCACCTCGTGCGCTTCAACGAGCGCATCATGATCGACGGCGAGCCGATCGACGACGAGTCGCTGGTGCGCAACTGGGAGGACATCACCCCGTACCTCGACATCGTGGATGCGGAGCTCACGGACGCGGGCAAGGCGCCGCTGACGTTCTTCGAGGCCCTGACCGCGCTGGCATACGCCGCCTTCGCAGATGCTCCCGTGGATGTCGCGGTGATCGAGGTCGGCATGGGCGGCGAGTGGGACTCCACCAACGTCGGCGACGGCCAGGTAGCTGTGTTCACGCCGATCGCTCTGGACCACACTAAGGCGCTCGGCGACACGGTCGAAGCGATCGCCCGCACCAAGTCGGGCATCGTGAAGCCGTCCGCCGACGTCGTCTCGTCGGCCCAGGCTCCCGAGGCCGACCGGGTGCTGCGCGAAGCGGCCGCACTGACCGAGTCCACGTTCTCGGAGCAGCCGCGCGACTTCGACGTCGCATCCACCCGGGTCGCTGTCGGCGGGCAGCTCGTGACCGTGCGCGGTCGTGCCGCGACCTACGAGGACGTCTTCCTGCCGCTGTACGGCGACCACCAGGCGCAGAACGCCGCAGTCGCGGTCGCTGCGGTCGAGACCTTCCTCGGCCGCGGGACGCAGCCCCTGAAAGCAGACCTGGTCGAGGAGGGGTTCGCGACAGCAACCTCGCCCGGCCGGCTGCAGCTGATCGGCATCGAGCCGAGCATCCTCGTGGATGCGGCCCACAACCCGGCGGGCGCAGAGACGCTCGCCGAGGCGCTCCGCAGCTATTTCGACTTCGATGAGATCACGTTCGTCCTCGGCATCCTGGCCGACAAGGATGCGCGCGGCGTCGTCCGCGCGCTCGCGCCCGTGGCGACGCAGTTCTTCGTCACCCAGCCCGCCTCCGACCGCGCGCGGGACGCCGAGGAGCTCGGCGACCTCGTGCGCGAGGAGGTCGGCGACGAGGCGACCATCGTCTACACG
>DATMTQ010000025.1:0-11237 GCA_035564095.1 Microbacterium sp.
ACTCGGCCGCCGGACGCTGCCCGGTGTAGTCCGGGCGCGTCGGCTGACGCCGCTGGTGGGCGCCCTCGCCGCCCGCGCGGCCGCCGTACGGGCGCCCGTGGTCGGCGAACTCGTCGCGCTCGAACACCAGGCGCCAGGACCCCATGATGATCTGGGCGCCGCTGCGCAGCACCTCGCCTTCGGCGTTCACGGTCGCGATGGGCGTCTGATTGTGGCTGGTGTCCGCCGGACCGTGCAGCACGAGCACGTACTCGTCGTGCTCGTCGTGGTCGATCTCGGCGTGCACCGGGGCGAGGCCTCCAAGGCGCAACTCGCAGTCTTGAGCCGTGCCGATCCGCACGTGGTCGTCGGTCAGCAGGAAGGTGTGGTGCAGGCCATCATGGGTGATGATCAGACGGGGGGATCCGGCACCCCACGTCGCGTGCGTGGTCGTCGGGCGGTGAACCGCGTTCTCGTGCGCTTCGGTGGTCTCGGGGCCGTTCTCGAGCGGCCCGGCAGGTGCTGTCGAGATGTCCATGCTGCCTCCTCTGACGTGGCCGGAGGCGCGCCGACGGGAAACGGCGAGCCCCGGCGTAGGACCATTCTCCCGCGGATGTCGCGATGAGGCGCTGATTCCGGGATTCCGATCAGGCAGTTGCCACGGTCCTGCCATCTCCGGACGGGGGGATGATGGGTGTGGAGGAAGACATGAGCGACGAGAAGACGGTCATGCCGCCGATCCACACGTGGTGGCCGTACCTGACGATCGAGGCCCGACACGCCGTGCTCCTGCAGCTGTCGCAACCTCTGGGCGACGACGTGCTCGAGGAGATCGAACGGCTCACGGGTGCGGCCGTGGTGCGCGGCTCGGCCCTGAGCGACGAGGACGTGCAGTTCGTCGTCGCGCAGATCGAGTCGGTCGACTGACGGCTGCTCCGGCGGTGCGCGGAAGCGGTGCGGATGCCGCACCGCGGGTCAGCGCGCGTCCGGTTCGGTGGTGTCGGGGTCGCGGAAGAATCCGTGCGTCGGCCGGGGCGCATCGGCCGGACGGATGACGTCTGCGCCGTGGATCTCGCCGCGCCATCCGGCGGCGAGCGTGCCGCCTCCTTCCACGATGTCCTTGAACCGCTGCAGGTCCAGCCGCGCGGCGTTGTCGTCGATCGCGAGGGCTGCGCCTGCGCGCTCCAGAAAGGTCTCCGGCAGCCACTGCATGCGCAGCGTCACGTGCGTGTGGGAATCATCGATCGCGGCGAAGTCGACGCGACCATGGTGCACCGGCTCGTCGATGCTCTCCCATTCGATGTGGTCGTCCGGCACCTGGTCGACGATCCGGGCGTCGAACCGACGCGTCATCCCGCCGATGTCGATGATCCAGCGCATCGTCCGGTCGTCGAGCTGCTCGACTGCGGCCACCGCACGCATGAACGCGGGGAATTCCTCGAACTGCGTCCACTGGTCGTAGGCCACGCGCACCGGAGCGGCGACGTCGGTCTCGGCGCTGATCGTGCTCAACATGTCCGTGCTCCTCTCGTTTCAGCGCCACGGTATCCGCGCCCCGGACCACGACCGAGGCCCTTGACGCGGCGGCGACGCTGTGGCACTGCGGCATCCGCGCCTGTCAACCCCCTTCGTGGGTGCAGGGCGGCGCTCATAGTGTGCTGCCGTTCGTCGACGGAGGGAGCCATCGTGCCCAGGGAGCGAAGCAACGCCATCAAGGACGAGGAGATGTACCGGAGCCTGCGGAAGGAGGGGGCCTCGAAGGAGAAGGCGGCACGCGTCTCCAACGCCGCGGCCCGCGAGGGGCGGGGCAAGGTGGGCCGGCGCGGGGGCAGGGCGGAGGACTACGAGGAGCGCACCGTTACCGAGCTGCGCTCGCGCGCCCGGGAACTCGGCCTGAAGGGATACTCGGGCAAGCGCAAGTCCGAACTGATCCGGATGCTCCGCAACCACTGACCGGCCGGGTCTCCTCTCTCACGAGACCGCGCGGCCGTCGGCCGCGGGTGAGTGCAGGCTCTCCGCGCCGGCGGGGTGCAGCAGTGCGAGGGCGTGCACGCGGTCGTCGAACACGCGGCAGAGCAGATGGATGGCGAGAAGCTGCGCCTCCTGCACCGCTGCGGGCGTGCCGGACAGGCACAGCGCGGCGTCGCTCGCGTCGGACAGGTCGTTCGGTCCCGGACCGGTCAGGGCCCACGTCGAGGCGCCGATCTCGCGTGCGGCGTGCGCGGCGGCGACGAGGCTCGGACTGAGCACGCTGCTGCTGAGCAGGATCAGGACGTCCCCGTCCTGCACGTGCGCCCGCACCTGGCGGGCGAACACCTGCTCGTACCCGTAGTCGTCGGCGATCGACGTCACGCTCGAGGTCTCGGCGTGCAGCGCGATCGCGGGGAACGGCGGCCGGTCGTCGTCGAAGCGGCCGACGAGCTCGGCGGTGAAATGCTGTGCCTCGGCCGCGGAGCCGCCGTTGCCGACGACGAACAGGCGATGCCCTCCGGTCAGCCGCCGGGCCAGTTCGCACCCCCACAGCATCAGCAGCGGCAGCTCCCGGCGCAGGGCCGTGACCGCCTCGAGGTGGTCGTCGAGGTGCGTGTTGACCACGTCGGCGAAACTCGTCTCGAGATGCGCCGTGGCGTGCATGCGTGTGCCGATCATCGTCCGCTCCTTCGTTGCCGCGATCCTGCCCCCGGTCGGCCCGACGGAAAGAGGGGCTTGACGAACCGGCGCAAGCGGTGCACCATCCCGCCGCCACCGGGGGTCGGCCCGCCTGGTCCAATTCCCGCCCGATGTCAAGGGGGGCGGTTTCCGCGGCGATCGCGCGCATGATCGCTCGAGACCCACCAGGCGAAGGGATCCATCACCCATGTCCACACCCCTCCACGATCCCCGGCGGATGCACCGGCCCGAGGGCTTCGACGGTCAGAGCCAGCAGCAGCCCGGAGACATCGGCGAGACGCGACCGCAGCCCGATCACGGCGAGAGGACGTACGTGGGGCACGACCGGCTCGCGGGCCGGAGGGCGCTGATCACCGGCGGGGACTCGGGGATCGGCCGCGCCGTCGCGATCGCGTACGCACGCGAGGGGGCGGACGTGGCGGTCGTGCACCTCCCCGAGGAGCAGCAGGATGCGGACGACACGGTGCGGCTCATCGAGGATGCCGGATGCCGGGGGCTGGCGCTGGCCGGTGACGTGCGCGACGAGTCGTTCGCGACCGCGATCGTCGGCAGCACCGTCGACGCGTTCGGGGGCTTGGATCTGCTGGTGCTCAACGCGGCCTACCAGAAGGACCGCGAGAGTCTCGCGGCTCTGCGGACCGAGGAGTTCGACCGCGTGTTCCGCACCAACCTGTACGGGCTGCTGTTCACCGCCCGCGCGGCGGTGCCGCACCTCGAACCCGGGTCGTCCGTCATCGTGACCGCGTCCATCCAGGCGTTCCAGCCGTCTCCGTCGCTCATCGACTACGCGATGACCAAGGCGGCGCAGGTCGCCTTCGTCCGGGCGCTCGCCGAAGAGCTCGGACCTGAGGGCGTGCGGGTGAACGCGGTCGCGCCCGGACCGATCTGGACCCCTCTGATCCCGGGCACCGGATGGGACGACGAGCGCCTCGCCCACTTCGGCCAGGACACTCCGCTCGGCCGCGCCGGGCAGCCGGCCGAGGTCGCCGGCGCCTACGTGTATCTGGCGTCGGACGACGCATCGTACGTCTCCGGCGCGGTGCTGGCGGTGACCGGAGGGAAAGCGCTCTGATGTCGGGGCCGGTGAGACGAGAAGGCCCGACCGACCAGGAAGGACGACCGTCGTGTCCATACTCGGAATGAAGAAGAAGTCCTCGCCGCCCGCTGTCGCCGAGCGGCTCGTGGACGACGTGCGGCACGGCCGATTCGAACGGGCGATGTCGGCCTGCGCCGCCACCGGAGCGCTCGTCACGACCGCCGAGATCTACTTCGAACACGACAAGGCGAGCTTCGGCGACCCGTGGATGTGGGTGCCCATCGCCCTCGGCCCGATCCAGGCGGCGGCGGCGACCGCCGGCTTCTTCCGCAAGGGGGCGGCCAAGACCGTGCTGCCGGCGGCATCCCTGCTCGTCATCGCGAACGGGCTGCACGGCACGTACCTGCACGCCCGGGGGATCGCGCAGAAACCGGGCGGCTGGCGCAACTTCCGGTACAACATGGAGATGGGGCCGCCGCTGTTCGCGCCCCTGCTGGTGACCCTCGTCGGCGGGATGGGCGTGCTCGCGGCGATCCTGAGGCGCGAGCGATGAGCGTCGCACGCCCCGCAGACGTGGGGCCGCGGTTCCCCGGCTTCCACCCGCTGACCCAGGAGCGGCACTGGGACGAGGCGACGCGTGCCGCCGTGCACGGGCGGACGGACCCGCCCGCGCCGCGGTTCTTCACGCCTCTCGAGCAGCGCACCGCGGCCGCGCTTGTGGACCGGCTCATGGGCCAGCCCCCGGCACCCGACGGCCAGACCGTGCCGCTCGTCGCGATGATCGACGACCGCCTGGCGCAGGACCAGACCGACGGGTGGGCGTACGAGACGATGCCGACCGACAGGCAGGCGTGGCGCCGGAGCCTCGCCGGCCTCGACGAGGACGCCGCCGCGCGCGCCGGCCGCTCCTTCGCGGAGCTCGGCGAGCAGACGCAGTGCGAGCTCATCGAGGCCGTGCGCACCTGGCCCGGCGACCGGTGGCACGGCCTCCCGCCGGTGCCGCTGTGGAGCCTGTGGACCCGGTACGCGGCCACCGCGTTCTACTCGCATCCCGCGGCCTGGGCCGAGATCGGCTTCGACGGTCCCGCCTATCCGCGCGGCTACCGCAACCTCGGCGTCGACCGGCGTGAGGGCATCGAGGTGCGCGACGCCCACCCGGCAGCCGGGGAGGACGCCGGATGACGGTGCGCACGCGCAACGCCTCCGCCTGGCTGCTCGACGGCCGCGGCGCGATCGGCCCCGACCTCAGGCAGCGGATGCGCCGATACTCGGACTCCGACGAGCTGGATGCCGTCATCGTCGGCGCCGGCGCGGGCGGGGCGACGATGCTGCAGCGACTCGCCCGGCACGGCTGGCGCGTCGCGGCCCTCGAGGCGGGACCCTTCTGGGACCCGGAGGCGGACTGGGTCAGCGACGAGGCCGGGGCGCACGACCTGTACTGGACCCAGCCCCGCGAGATCGGCGGCGACGACCCGGTGCCGCTGGGCTCGAACAATTGCGGCCGCGGCGTCGGCGGATCGATGGTCCACTTCGCCGGCTATGTGCCACGGTTCCATCCCAGCGACTTCCGCACGCAGAGCCTCGACGGGGTCGGCGCCGACTGGCCGCTGTCGTACGACGACCTGCGGCCCTATTACGTCGACCTCGAGCAGGAGCTGCCGGTCGCCGGCGAGACGTGGCCGTGGGGCGACCCGCATCCGTACCCGCAGCGGCCGCACCCCGTCGGCGGCAACGGGGAGATCTTCCAGCGGGGTGCGGCAGGCGCCGGCATCCAGGCGAGGGTCGGACCGGTCGCGATCTCGAACGGTCGCTTCGGCAACCGGCCGCATTGCATCTACCGCGGATTCTGCCTGCAGGGCTGCAAGGTCAACGCGAAGGGGTCGCCGCTCATCACCCACGTCCCGGACGCCATCGCGAACGGGGCGGAGATCCGGGCGGAGTGCATGGTCACCCGCATCGAGATCGACGAGCGCACGGGCCTCGCCACCGGCGTCCGGTACGGCCACGGCGGCCGCGAATACGTCCAGCGCGCCCGCGTGGTGATCGTGGCGGGCTACTCGATCGAGACCCCGCGGCTGCTGCTCAGTTCCGCGTCGAAGCGCTTCCCGGACGGCCTGTGCAACGACCACGACCTCGTCGGCCGCTACGTCATGGTGCAGGGTGCGCCGCAGACGGCGGGACGTTTCGCCGGGGAGGTCCGCATGTTCAAGGCGCCCCCGCCCGAGGTGAGCACGGAGCAGTTCTACGAGACCGACCGGGACAAGCCGTACAAGCGGGGCTTCAGCATCCAGAACGTCTCGCCGTTGCCGATCACGTGGGCCGAGCACGTCATGGCGCAGGGGCACTGGGGGCACGAGATGCGCCGGCGGATGTCGGACTACGTGCACTGGGCGTGCCTGGGCGCGCTCTGCGAGTTCCTGCCCCTCCCCGACAACCGGGTCACCCTCACCGACGCCGAAGGCCCCGACGGCATGCGCATCCCGCGGTTCTCGTACAGCCAGTGCGACAACGACCGGATGCTGGTGGAGGCCGCCGAGCGCGTCATGCAGGACATCCTGCGCGCGGCCGGTGCGAGCGAGACCATGACGATCCAGCGCTACGCCCATCTCGTCGGAGGGGCGCGCATGGGCGAGACCCCGCAGCAGGGGGTGGTGGACCGCGACTGCCGGACGTTCGCCGTGCCCAACCTGCTCATCACCGACGGCAGCGTGCTGCCCACGCAGGGGAGCGCCAACCCCGCCCTGACCATCATGGCGATCGCCGCCCGCGCCGCCGACCGCCTCGCCGGGACGCACGGCGCACCCCTCCCGAGCTGAACCCACCGGACACCGCAGAGAGAAAGGGAACATCATGACCAGGACAGTGAGCGACCTCGTGATCGAGCTGCTCAAGGAATGGGGAGTCACCCGCATCTTCGGATTCCCGGGCGACGGCATCGGCGCGTTCGACGGCGCTCTCGGACGGGACGACCGCGAGGACGGCGGCCTGACGTACGTGCGGCCCACGCACGAGGAGATCTGCGCGCTCATGGCGACCGCCCACGCGAAGTTCACCGGCGAGGTCGGCGTGTGCGTGGCGACATCCAGTCCCGGCGCCTTCCATCTGCTCAACGGCCTGTACGACGCGCAGATGGACAACCAGCCGGTGGTCGCCATCGTCGGGCAGCAGGGGCTCGCGGCGCTCGGCACCGCGACCCAGCAGGAGAGCAATCTCGAGCGCGTGTTCCAGGATGTCGCCTGCTACGTGCAGACCGTCGTCAGCCCGGCGCAGGTGGAGGCCGTCGTGGATGCGGCGTTCCGCACGGCGAAGCTGAGGCTGCAGCCCGCGGTCATCGTGCTGCCGCACGACGTGCAGGCGATGCCGGCGCCGGAGCCGCCGCGTGCGCACTGGGTGTCGCGGTCGAGTTCCGCGGCCCCGTCCACGCAGATCGTGGCACCGCACGAGCAGCTGCAGCAGGCCGCCGACCTCGTCAACGCGGGTCAGCGGGTGACCTTCCTCGTCGGCGCCGGCGCATCCGGTGCCACCCACGAGGTGCTGCGCGCCGCGGAGCTGGCCGGGGCCGGCATCATCACGGCCCTGCGCGGCAAGGACGTCGTGCCGGGCGATGTTCCGCACCACACCCAGCAGCTCGGCCTGCTGGGCTCCCTGCCGAGCCTGCACCAAGTGGAACGCTGCGACACGCTGGTGCTGCTGGGCACCAACTACCCGTACGGCGAGTTCCTGCCGCCGAGCGGATCCGCGCGCGCCCTGCAGATCGACCTGCGCCCCGAGCAGCTGGGCACCCGCTACCCCACCGAGGTGAACCTGTGGGGCGATGTGCGGGCCACCCTGCAGGCGCTGATCCCGCTGCTCGACGAGAAGCGGGACCGGTCGTGGCAGGCCGAGATCGCGCGCGAGATGAGCGATTGGGAGGACGAGATGCGCGCGCAGGCGTTCGTCGCCTACGACGACGGCGCCAACCCGCGCCGCGTCTTCCACGAGCTCAACACGCGCCTGCCGGACGGCGCGATCATCACAGCCGATGCGGGCACCACCGCGGACTGGTACGGGCATCACATCCGGCTGCGCCGCGGGATGCGCGGCGACCTGTCCGGCCGGCTCGCGACGATGATGGCGTCGATGCCGTATGCGGTCGCCGCGAAATTCGCCTACCCGGACCGCACCGTGGTGTGCACGATCGGCGACGGGGCGTTCCAGATGCTCGGCATGAACGAGCTCATCACCATCCGCAAGTACCAGCATCAGTGGTCGAACAAGACGCTCGTGATCCTCGTGATGCACAACAACGATCTCGCGCAGGTCTCCTGGGAGATGCGCACCGAGGACGCCGACCCGGTGTGGCGGGGCGCGCAGGACGTCGAGTCGATCGACTACGCGGGCTATGCCCGGCTGCTCGGGTTCCGCGGAATCCGCGTGGACGAGGACGACCAGATCGAGGCGGCGCTCGACGAGGCGTTCGCGCACGACGGGGTGACGCTCATCGACGCGTACGTCAGCCGCAACGTGCCACCGCTCCCGCCGCACATCACCGCGGAGTACGTGAAGAACGTGGGCAAGGCGCTGCTGGAGGGCGACCCGTTCGAGCGGGAGGTCATCACGGACTCGGCGCGCGCCCTCGCGACCGAGGCGGTGCAGAGGGTCAAGGACGCCCTGCACGTCGGCCACCGCGATGAGTGAGCCGCGGGTCCGGGTCTCGCGCCTGCAGGCGGGCACCTACCGCATTCCGACCACGCTCGGCGGCCGGGCGCGGCCGGAGTCGGACGGCACGGCGACGTGGGATCGCACCGACGTGCTGGTGGTCGAGGTGCACGCGGCCGGCGAGAAGGGCCTCGGCTACGCCTACGCGTCGCCGGCGGCGCTCACGGTGCTCCGCGACACGCTCGCCCACCTCGTGCTCGGGTCGGATGTCTTCGATTCCGCGCGAACGTTCTGGGCGATGGCCCGCGCGGTGCGCAACACGGGCTGGCCGGGCGTCGCGGCAGGCGCCGTCTCCGCGCTGGACGTCGCCCTGTACGACCTGCGGGCTCGGCTGCTCGGCGTCTCGCTGCTCGACCTGCTGGGCGCTGCACGCACCCGGGTGCGCGCGTACGGCAGCGGCGGGTTCACGGACTACGCCGACAACGAGCTCGCCGAGCAGCTCGCCGGCTGGGCGCAGCAGGGGATGACGGCCGTGAAGATGAAGGTCGGCTCGCACCCCGCCGACGATCCCCGCCGCGCAATGGTGGCCCGCGCCGCGATCGGCAACGATGTGGAGCTGTTCATCGACGCGAACGGCGCCCTCGACCGCAAGCCCGCGCTCGCGCTCGCCGAACGGGTCGCGGCGGATGCCGGAGCCACCTGGTTCGAGGAGCCGGTCTCCAGCGACGACCGGGCCGGTCTGCGCCTGCTGCGGCAGCGGTGTCCGGCCGCCATGCAGATCGCGGCCGGGGAGTACGCCTACACGCCGGCATCCTTCCGGGATCTCATCGAGGCCCAGGCCGTCGACACGCTGCAGGCGGATGCCACGCGCTGCGGCGGCGTCACCGGATTCCTCAACGCGGCGCAGCAGTGCGTCGCTGCCGGCATCCCGCTGAGCGCCCACACCGCGCCTGCGCTGCACGCCGTGCTCGGGTGCGTCGCGCAGCCCGTCGTGCACGTCGAATCGTTCCATGACCACGAACTCGTGGAGGCGCTGCTGTTCGACGGCATCAGTCGCCTCGTCGACGGGTGCTTCGAGCCCCCTCGCGATCGTGCCGGCCACGGACTGTCCCTCAGCGGTCGTGGGGCGGACCATCGCACAGCCTGGCATGATGTGGCAGGGGACTTCGGCGAATGAGGGAGCGATGGGCAAATTCGTGTACGACCAGATCGTGAAGGTCGACCTCGACGACCGCGTGCTGGCGCATCTGGTCGTGGTGATCGGTGCGAAGCTGCGCCGCGGCGAGTCGTTCCACTTCAGCTGGCGCGAGGATCTCAGCGTCGGCGGCGGACGCACCACGGTCTGGATGCACCCGGGCGTGCCCCTCGTGTACAAGTTCTCCGGCAGCAGGCGACCGAGCCTGAACCGGGCATGGGTGGATGCGCTCGCGATGACCGCGAACACCCCGGGCGGGCTGTACGTCGTGCCGGAGCCGGCCGAGCACGACGCGATGGACGACGACGCGGCCGGGGCGCTCCCGTGAGCACCCCGGCCGCGTGCGGCGCTGCGACCTAGAGCGAGATCTCGGCGAGCGTCTCGCCGGCCTCTTCCGGAGCCGTCCAGCGAGCGACGTCGGCCTGGCTGATGATGCCGACCAGGTCATGCCCGTCGGTGACCAGTAGCCGGCGCACCCGATTCCGGCTCATCGTCTTGAGCACCTCCTCCACGTCGTCGCCGGCCGCCACCGTCACAAGCGGGGCCTGTGCCAGGTCTCCGGTGCGCGTCGTGGCGGGGTCGCCGTTCCGCGCCAGGCAGCGCACGACGATGTCCCGGTCGGTCAGCATGCCGACGAGGGTGCGGTTCTCTCCGCACACGGGCAGCGCTCCCACGCTGAGCAGGTCCATGGCCTTGGCCGCGTCGACCAGGGTCTGGTCCGAATCGATGCACTGCGGCGCCGATGTCATGATGTCTCGGGCAGCGGTCATGATCGTCTCCGTTCCTCGACGTCCGCCCACGCTAGGGAGCGTCGGCTTCGAATCGCCAGGGGGTTGACACGCGGCTCGGCGCGTGGGCGGCTAGATCACCGGGCCGGCGGCATCCTGTGCGTGCACGTCGGCCATCGGAACGTAGATCGGCGTCGTGTCGATGTGCTCGGGGACGAGTTGGATGCCCCCCGACGTGTTCGCGGAGTGGGCGAGCTCCTCGATCCACTCCCGGCTCAGCTGCGGCGTCACGGGTTCGTCGAACACGAACCGCAGCGGGATCGACGGGTGCAGCCAGATCGTGCTGCGACCGCGCGACTGGCCCTCGGGGTGCCGCCAAGACAGGGTGAAGGCCTCGCGCCGGCGCAGCTTCGTCGCGATCACGACCTTCAGGTGTGCGAGCGCGCGGTCTTCGATATGGATGGGGGTGTCGCCCCCGCCGTAGTAGATGGTTCCCATTGGCACTCCTCCGCTCGCCCAGACTGCAATTCTCGCGTGGGTACCTGGGGGGCCTTGCCCGGGCGCGGAAGTGGCGTGCCCGCTCCCTCACGTCCGCCGGCCGACGCGGTTCAGGCAAAGCGCTTCTGATCAGGGATTATGTTGGACAGGTCCACCCGCTCCCGCTTAAATAGCGAGGCCTTCTCCGGTTTGTCAACCCCCTCGGCCATGGGCCGTCGGCCGTCCTAACGTCGAAACCGATCCACCGAGGAGATCCATCACAGACGGGAGCCGAAGATGAACATCCTGCTCATCATCATCGCCATCCTCGCGGTCATCGCCCTGATCACCGGCGGAGTCGTGCACGCGCTCAACTTCCTGCTGTGGATCGGAATCATCCTGGCGGTCATCGCGATCATCGTCTGGCTGGTCCGGGTGATCGCAGGCCGCAGGGTCTGATCGACTCGCGCTTCGCGTGCCTCCATCGCAGCCGGAGGGTACGCGGAGCGTGACA
>DATMTQ010000026.1:0-6779 GCA_035564095.1 Microbacterium sp.
GGTCGCCGCGCAGCCGGCGCCGGACGCGCTGCTGGACGCCGCCCGATCGGCATCGCTGCTGGTGCTCGGACCCGGCGCGCGCGACGGCGGGCCGGGGGACGGGTCGCAACTGGGGCGCGTGGCGCTCGCGGTGCTGATGAACGCGAACGCGCCGGTCCTGGTGACCCGCGCGGTCACATCGTGATCACGAGCGACCCGCCGACGCGGCCCGCGCGCAGGTCGTCGAGGGCTTCGGCGACGCGCGCGAACGGATAGCGCGTGACGGCCGGCGTGAGGTGCAGCGTGCGGGCCAGGCGCAGGAACGCCTCGCCGTCCGCCCGCGTGTTCGCGGTCACCGTGCGCAGGTCGCGCTCGTCGAACAGGTGCTCGGCGTAGCCCATCGCCGGGATGTCGGTCATGTGGATGCCGGCCAGCACGACGGTGCCGCCCCGGTCAGTGGCCCGCAGCGCCACCGGCACGAGTTCGCCGGCCGGCGCGAACACGATCGCCGAGTCCAGCGCCTCCGGCGGTGCAGCGGTGGCGTCGCCGACGAACACCGCCCCCATCCGGCGCGCGAGCGCACGGTTCTCCTCTCCGCGGGTCATGGCGAAGATCCGCGCACCCGCGGCCATCGCCAGGCCGGCCGTCAGCTGTGCGCTGGAGCCGAAGCCGTAGATGCCGAGGCGGCCGCCCGGGGGCACGTTCGCGCGTCGCAGTGCGCGATAGCCGATGATCCCGGCGCACAGGAGCGGGGCGATCTCGACCGGGTCGACGTCGGCGGGGAGCGGGTAGGCGAAGGCCTCCGGGACGATCGCGTACTCCGCGAATCCGCCGTCTGCATCCCACCCGGTGTACTCCGACGTGGGACACAGATTCTCCCGCCCGGAGCGGCACCACGTGCAGGCGCCGCATGTGTGCCGCAGCCACGCGATCCCCACCCGGTCGCCGAGCCGCGCGATCCGCACGTCGGCGCCGGTGCCGGCGACGGTGCCGACCACCTGGTGGCCCGGCACGACGCCGGGCCGATGCACGGGTAGGTCGCGGTCGACGACGTGCAGGTCCGTGCGGCACACACCGCACGCCTCCACCTTGACCAGCAGCTCTCCGGGGGTGGTGTCGGGAACCGCGTCGTCCTCGAGGATGAGAGCGCCTGGGGTCGATCCTGTCGTCCAGGCCCTCATCGGTGCTCCCGCCATGTCGACCGCCGGTGCCGCACGGTGGCGTGGGGCAGCTCTCGCGCGACGCCTTCCATCACCAGCACGAGCGCGAGCTGTGCGGCGCCGGTGGCGAAGTAGACGATCTGCAGCCAGGACGCGTCGCGGATCAGGGCGGTCTCGACGAAGATCCAGATGAGCATGCCGAGCCCGGCGATCGCGGACCAGAAGAGCGCCGACCCGGTGCGCCGCAGCAGGGTGAGCGCGGCGGTGGTCTGGGTCCCTCCGACGACGACGACCAGGATCAGGCCGGGCCACAGGAAGCTGTCGAACGGCGCGTTCTCGAGCATCGACAGGGGCATCCCCAGTCCGTCGGTGGCGATGAGGGCGATCCCGCCCGCGATCGCGGTGGCCGCCTGGAACGTGGTGATCACGAGCAGAGCCCAGTAGGCGGGGTCTCGACGCATGGCGGACATGTGTGCTCCTTACGGGTGTCGGCCGGGCGACGAAGGCGGCCGGTGGGGGATGGGCTTCGGCTTGTCGCGCCGGTGCTCACCGGCGAGGGGACGAGGGGGAGGCGGGGCCGCGGCCGCGGCCGGTGGCGCTGCAGTCGCCGGGGGCGGGTCGGCCGCGACGGCCGGTTGCGGCATGGATCGTGCGAACCGCCGGCCGGTGATGTCGGTCGGAGTGATGCGCACGAAGATGTGCTTCGGCGTCGGGGTCCACGAGGCGAGCCGCAGGATGCCGGACGCCTCGATCTCCTCGGCGGCCGTCATCCGGCGCGCCGTGCCGTGGATGACGACGCTCCAGTGGCGGTCGGCGTCCTCCCCGTCGATCTCGAACGCGACCTCGGGCGCGGACATGATCGCGCGCAGCTTGCTACCCGGGCCGGTGCGCAGGTACACGCTGCCCTCGTGGACCAGATGGTTGACCGGGAACACGTCCGGGGCGCCGTCCAGCCGGCCCACGGCGAGCCGTCCCAGCTGCGAGCTCTGGGCGAGCCGCCAGCATTCGGCGGTGTCGAGCTTCTCGATGCGGTTCTGCTCCATGGCGGTGCCTCATCCGGCTTGTCCGGCGCCCAGCGGGGTCACATCCGGCTCGGATCCCTGGCCGTGCACGATGAGCACGGGGCAGTGCGCGTGCTCGGCACAGGCGGAACTGACCGAGCCGAGCAGGAGCCCCGCGAATCCGCCGTGTCCGCGGCTGCCGAGCACGAGCATGCCGCACGTCTTGCTCTCCTCGATCAGCATGCGCGCGGGCGGACCGGCGATGATCGTCCGGCGCAGCGCGGGCGGAGTCCCGCCGAATGCCGCCTCGACGGAATCGTTCAGGATCGTCTTCGCATCTTCTTCGGGGGACCACGCGTCCGCCGTGTACGGCGAGGCGTACGGCGGATACGCCCAGGTGGTCACGACCTCCAGCGGAGCCGAGAACGCCTCCGCGACGCGCGCCGCGTACCGCAGGGCCCCGATCGACGAGGGGGAACCGTCCACCCCCACCAGCACGCGGTCCGGATCTGTGACTTCTTGTTCGTCCATGCCTCCACGATCGTCCGCGTGCGAGAGGCGCATCGGGACGAAAGTCACACGGACCGGTTCACTTCCTGCGGCGCACGACGAGCACGACGTAGAGCGCCACCAGCACTGCGACGAGCGCGCCGACTGTGATCCCCATCCCACGATTATGCCGCCATGCGTGTACTCGCGGCACGCCCGGAGCGCAGAGCCGGCGGTCGGTCACACGTCCAGAGCCGTCGGCACCCGCCAGTGGGCGCGCGTCCCGCGGACGGGTGCGGCCTCGAGGGTGAAGACCCCGCCGTGGGCGCGCGCGCGGTGATCGAGATTGGAGGTGCCGCCGTTGCGCGGCGCGGCCGGGTCGAGGCCATCGCCGTCGTCGACGACGAGCACGGCGATCTCCCCGTCTGTCACCGTCACCTCCACCGAGGTCGTCAGAGCGTGCGCGTGACGCGCCACGTTGGCGAGGGATTCCCGCACCACGGCGATGACGTCCTCGGCGAGCGGACCGGTCACCACCAGATCGACAGGGCCGTTGAAGGTCAGCCGCGGCGGCGCCGCGAGCGAGGGGGTGAGCTCGCCGACGAGTTCCAGGATCCGCTGCCGGGCCTGCAGGGGAGAGGTGCGGGTGCGCAGGGTGAAGATCGCGGTGCGGATGTCGGCGATCGCCGCGTCGATCTCGGCGACGTGCCGGTCGATCGCCGGAGCCTGGTCCGGGATGGTCGCGGCCAGGGCCTGCAACCCGAGGCCGGTGGCGAACAGCCGCTGGATGACGTGGTCGTGCAGGTCTCGGGCGATCCGGCTGCGGTCTTCGGCTACCTCGAGGCGCTGGCGGTCCCGCCGCGCCCAGGCGAGCGACACGGCGATGCCGGCCTGCGCGGCGAATTCCGAGATGGCGGTGAGCTCGGTGTGCGTGAACGGGGCGTGGTCCACGGCGCGAGAGACGCACAGCGCGCCGACGGTCCGGGCCGCGATGGTCATGGGGACCGCCACGGTCGGGCCGAGGTCGCCGCTGCCGCCCGGGAGCGACCAGGCCTCGACGGTGACGAGAGTCTCCGTGGCGACGGCCCGGCCGGGCGGGGTGTTCGTGGCTCGGAAGACCGTCTCCCGCAGCGCATCGGCGTCGGCGCCCCGGGCGACGTCGATGCGCATCGAGACGCCGTCCGGCTCCGGGACGACGACGGTGACGAGTTCGACCGGCACCACGGACGCGATGCGCTCGGCGACCACGCCGAGGACGTCGTCGGTGTCGGGGGAGAGCAGCGCGGCGCGCACGTCGGATTGGGCGGCGGCCAGCCGCTCCTGACGGCGCGCCTCGTCGTAGAGGCGGGCGTTCTCGATGGCGATGCCCGCCGTCGCTGCGAGCGATTCGATGAGTTCCTGGTCTTCTTCGGTGAACTCGCCGTTCACGGGGTTCGTGAGGTAGAGGTTGCCGAACACCTGGTCGCGCACGCGCACCGGAACGCCCAGGAACGCGTCCATCGGCGGGTGGTGCTCCGGGAAGCCGACCGAGCGGGGGTCCGTGTGCAGATGGGGCAGGCGGATGCTCTCGGCGGTCTCGATCACGGCCCCGAGCAGGCCGTGGCCTTCGGGCAGGTGGCCGATCGCCTCGACGACGTCGCCGTCGATGCCGACATGGATGAATCGTTCGAGCATCCCGGAACCGTCGATCACGCCGAGCGCACCGTAGCGTGCGCCGACGAGTTCGACTGCCGCTTCGACGATCCGCGTCAGCACGCGCTCGAGATCGAGCTCTTCGATCACGGCCCGGTACGCCCGCAGCAGGGCGCGCAACCTGCCCTGCGCATTGAGCACGCTCTGCGCCTTGGCGATCAGGTCGCCGATCGTCTTCTCCAGTTCCCCGCGCGGGATGTCGGGGAACTCGAGCGCATCTTGTTCCATGACCCCAGCCTCAAGGATTCCGGGGCCATATTATGTCGAACTTCCATCGGCCGCCAGGTCCAGCACGGATGCCGGATGCAACTGCGGGACGTCCGTCAGATCGTCGCCCAGCCTCCGTCCACGGGCAGGATCGCGCCGGACACGTCGGACGCCTCATCGCTGAGGAGCCACGCGATCGCCGCGGCGAGCGCGGGCGGCTGGGCGATCGGCGGGATGGTCGCCTGCATGATCGGCCCGAGGCGCTCCTGGGCGAGGGCCGACCGGAAGGACGCCTCGATGTTGGTGGCGACCGGACCGGGCGCGACGGCGTTGCAGCGCACTCCCTTCGGCGTGTAGAAGAACGCGGTGCTCAGGGTGAACCCGTTCACCGCGTGCTTGGACACCGTATAGGGGGTGCCGGCCGCCGACCCGCGCAGCCCCGCCTCGGAACTCACGTTGACGATGGATCCCGCACCGCGCTCGAGCATGCCGGGCAGCACGGCCCGCGTCATCCGCATCATGGCCGTCACGTTCACGGCGAGCACGCGGTCCCAGGTCTCGTCGTCGATCTCGGCGGTCGGCTCGAATCCGTCCATGATGCCGGCGACGTTCGCGAGCCCGTCGATCCGCGGGCCGGCGGCGGCGATCACGCGCTCGGCCGCGACCTCGGTCGTGAGGTCGCCGTCGACGGTGACGACCCGCGTGCCGAGCAGGCTCTGCAGCGACCGGAGCCGCTCGCGGGAGATGTCGACGCCGATGACCCGGGCACCCTCCTCTGCGAGTCGCACGGCGGTGGCGTGGCCGATGCCGGAGCCGGCGCCGGTCACGACGATCGTGCGGTCCTGGAAACGAGTGGGGTTCATGAGGGTGCCTTCCGTGCTGTGCTGCTGATGTTCGGCCGGGGAACGGGAGCCGCCGGTCACGGCCGCGGTCCCAGGGGGTCGCGCTGGATCGGGCAGGACATGCAGCGCGAGCCTCCCCGTCCGCGGCCGAGCTCGCTGCCGCCGATGGTGATGACCTCGATGCCCTTCCTGCGCAGCATGGTGTTGGTCGCGACATTGCGGTCGTAGCCGATGACCACGCCGGGCGCGATGGCGAGGAAGTTGTTCGCGTCGTCCCACTGCTCGCGTGCCGCCGCGCTGCGGTCCTCCTGAGTCGTCAGGACGCGCAGACGGTCGACTCCGAGCGTCTCGCCGAGCAGGGGCACGAGATCCTGCCGGCCGGTGATCCGCAGGTGGCCGGGATCGTCGCCGGGCGTGAGCAGGTACCCGTGCAGCTCGCGCCGGTCGACGGCCGGCGACAGGATGAACGTGCGCTCGTCGAGCATCGTCATCAGGGTGTCGAGATGCATCATCGCGTGGGAGCGGGGCAGCGGCACGGCGATGATCCGGGCCGCCTCGCCGGAATGGAACAGCTCCCGGGAGAGGAGTTCGACGGCCATGGGCGTCGTGCGCTCTCCCATCCCGATCAGCACGGCCCCGTGACCGATGACCTGCACGTCCCCGCCCTCGATCGCGGAGCGCGTTCTGGTCTCGTCGGCGTTGAAGTGGTCGAACGCCGCCCCGCGGAACAGCGGGTGGTGGGCGTAGACGGCACGCGCGTTCACCGCCTCGGGCACTCGAGCGGGCTTGGCCATGACGCTGACGTTGACACCGCCGTAGATCCACGCCGAGCTGTCCCGCGGGAACAGCGTGTTGGGCAGCGGCGGCAGCAGGAACCCGCCGGGGTCGCGGACCTGCCAGAGCAGGCTGTCCGTGCCCGGCGTACGGAACTCGTCGATCGCGATGCCGCCGATGAGCTCTTCGGCGAGGTCTGCGGCGGGCTGCGCATCCAGGTGCCGGCGCAGCTCCGCGGCCAGCGCCGGTCCGAAGCGGTCGGCCGTGCAGACGCGGTCCAGCACGAACGCACGCGCCGCGGGGATCGCCAGCGACTGCGCGAGCAGGTCTCCGAAGTCGTGCACGATCACGCCGTGGGACCGGAGCACGTCGACGAATGCGTCGTGCTCCGAGCGGGCCTTCGCGCTCCACAGCACATCGTCGAACAGCAGCTGGTCGCAGTTGTCCGGCGTGAGGCGATCCAGCTCGAGCCCCGGCCGGTGCACGATCACCTGGCGCAGGACGCCGACCTCCGAGTGGACGCCGAGGGTGTCGGTGACCACCGGAATCGGCTGGGTCTGCACCGCGACCCCGTTCATGCGTGTGCTCCCCGGGCGACCGGCTCCGACGGCGTGATCAGCGCGGGCTTCTCACCG
>DATMTQ010000027.1:0-8129 GCA_035564095.1 Microbacterium sp.
AGCACCACGCGGGCGTGCGGCAGCACCGCGCGCTTGCCGGGAGCCCCGGCCGCGAGCATCACCGCGCCGACCCCGACGGCCTGCCCGATGCAGGTGGTCGCGACCTCCGGCCGCACGTGCTGCATGGTGTCGTAGACCGCGAGCATCGCCGCTTCATCCCCGCCCTCGCAGTTGATGTAGAGCTGGATGTCGCGCTCGGGGCTGTCCGCGTCGAGGTGCAGCAGCTGCGCGATGAGCGCGTTCGCGACCCCGGCGTCGATGCCGGTGCCGAGGTACACGACCCGCTCGGCGAGCAGGTGCGAGTAGACGTCCATGATGCGGTCACCGCGGGGGTCGCGGCTGATCACGTTCGGGATCGTGTAGCTGGTCATGCGGCATCCCTCCTCGGGGTCTCGATCGGCAGGCCGAGCCCCGCGGGCCGGCGCCGCTGCGGCGTCACCTGGGCGAAGTCGGTCACGATCTCGTCGATGAATCCGTAGTCGAGGGCCTCCTGCGCGGTGTACCACCGGTCGTGCAGGGAGTCCTCGAAGATGCGGTCCGCCGGCTGCCCGGTGTCATCGGCGATGAGTCCCAGCACGGTGTCGCGCATGTGCCGCAGATCTCCGGCCTGCACCTCCACATCGACGGCCGACCCGCCGATGCCCGACGAGCCCTGGTGCATCAGGATGCGGGCGTGCGGCAGGGCGCGGCGCTTGCCGGGGGCGCCGGCGGACAGCAGGAACTGCCCGGCGCTGCACGCGAGCCCGAGGGCGAGGGTGGCGACGTCGTTCGGGATGAGGCGCATGACGTCGCGGATCGCGAGCATCGAGGGCACGGAGCCTCCCGGAGAGTGGATCCACAGGGCGATATCTGATGCCGCATCCTCCGCGGCGAGCGCCATCAGCTGCGCCATGAGGAGCGGTCCGTTGTCGTCGTCGAGCACGCCGTCGAGCACCAGCACTCGCTGCTGCAGCAGCTCACGGCGCGCTTCGGGCCCGAACACGGGCACCTTCGGTTCATCTGCCATGCGCCCAGCCTCGCGCGGCCGCCGTCGGCGCGAGGCGGCATCCGCTCCCGGTTGATCGGCCGACGGCGGATCCCCTGTGGGCAGAACCCCGCCGCGGGGCGTACGATCGCGCCCGGAGGCCGACATGACCGAAGGATCGACGCAGCATCCGCCGCGCTGGGTGCCGCATCACCTGCTGCTGTACTACTCCGAACCCGGCGCGCGCAGCCGCATCGGGGAGCTGTTCCCGGCCCACAGCGCGTACGCCCTCGGGTTCTCGCAGCGGCATCCCGGGGAACCTGTGCTCATCGGGCCGTTCCCGGAGCCGGAGGACGGACAGCCCGGCGCCCTCGCCGTGTTCCGCGACCGCACTCTGGCGGCCCTCTTCGCCGAGTCCGACCCGTTGGTCGTGCAGGGCGCCGTGAGCGAGTGGCGCATCCGCGAGTGGTTCGTCTCGCCGATGAGCGGCGCCCTCCGCGAGTGAGTCAGGCGCGGCGGCTGGGCTGCCCGAGCACGTCACACACCGCGGATGCCAGCGACGCCATCACGTGGGCCGGGTCGACGGCGCGGGATGCCTCCACCGCTTCGCGTGCCAGGCGCAGCCGCAGCTCCACGTCCGTCAGCACCTCGATGAGGGCGTTCGCGATACCGTCGACGTCGCCGTCCGCGACGAGGATGCCGCCGCCGTCCTGCAGCGAGTCCTTCGGGCCGTACCGCACGTCGTAGCTGACCACGGGGCATCCGTGCGCGAGCGCCTCGAGGATCGCGAGGCCCTGCCCTTCGAATGCCGAGGTGAACAGCAGCACGGAGGCGTCGTCCAGCACCGCGCCGGGGTTGGTGGTCGGTCCCTGCAGGGTGACGTGCGCGCCGAGGCCGAGCTCGTCGATCAGCTGCTGCAGGGCCTCGCGCTGGTTGCCGTCGCCGTACACGTCGAGCACGGCGCCCGGCACCCGCGCGACGACCTGCGCCATCGCGCGGATCGCGTGGTCGATGCGCTTGCCCGGCGCGAGCCGGTTGAGCATCGCGATGCGGCCCTGCGTGCGCTCCGCCGGCGGGCGGACGGACGACACTGCGGGAACCCCGTGCGGGACCACGATGTGCACGCCGTCGAGGTGGAACCGCTCGCGCACGTCCTGGCGCTGCTCGTCGGTGAGCCACAGCACGGCGTCGAAGCGCTCGGCCAGCCCGAACCAGCGGGCCCACAGCCCGTTGACCGGGGCATCCGCAGAGTACGGCGGCTCGAGGTGGATCGTGTGCGTGGCCTGGATGAGCCGCACCCCCGGGTCGTCCCAGCCGGCCAGCAGCTCGCCGAGCTGGCGCGACTCGCACAGCACCACGACCTGCCGGTGCGGGTCGTCGTGCCGCAGCCGCATTGCGAGCTCGTCGAGCCATGCCCGGTACAGTGCGCCGAAGCCGTCGAGCACCCCGGCGACGCCGCCGTCTCGGTCGTGCACGAGCACCGGCGCCGTGCTGATGTGCCAGTCCGGGTCGCCGACGATGACCGGCATCCCGACCGTGGGACGCCCGTGGGCGTCGACGACGGTGCGGTACTGCAGCGCCGGATCGGCCTCGCCGGGGCGGGCGGCGGCGCGCAGCCAGGAGGCCGCACCGCCGTCGGGGTCGGCGGCCTCGTCGAACAGGTTGCGCATGCGCGCCGGGTCGACCACGAGTTCGCGCTCGTCGAAGATGCGCCGGTGCCGGGCGTGGTCGGCGGGGGTGCCGGGGTCCACCGTGAGGATCAGCGGCCCCTTGCCGTCATGCACCCCGGACGCGGCCATCTGCCGGGCGCGGGCGAGGGTCGCGAGCGTGTAGCCCCCGTCCAGGTCGGGGATGAGGCGGCTCGAGAGCACCAGGTAGTCGGCATCCGGAAACGAGGTCACGGTCCCATCATCCCCCGCGCGGGGCTTTGCGTTTCGTCTCGCTTCGCCCGCTCAACGACCGGGGAAGGGGAGGCTCACTCCCATTCGATGGTCGCCGGCGGCTTCGACGTCACGTCGAGCACGACCCGGTTGACCTCGCCCACCTCGTTGGTGATGCGGTTCGAGATCCTGGCGAGCACGTCGTACGGCAGGCGGGTCCAGTCGGCGGTCATGGCGTCCTCGGACGACACCGGGCGCAGCACGATCGGATGCCCGTAGGTGCGGCCGTCGCCCTGCACGCCGACCGAGCGCACGTCGGCCAGCAGCACGACCGGGCACTGCCAGATCTGGCCGTCGAGGCCGGCCTTGCTGAGCTCCTCGCGGGCGATCGCGTCGGCCTCGCGCAGCACCTCGAGACGCTCGCGGGTCACCTCGCCGATGATGCGGATGCCGAGCCCGGGGCCCGGGAACGGCTGACGCCCGACGATCGCCTCGGGGATGCCGAGCTCACGGCCGATGGCGCGCACCTCGTCCTTGAACAGGGTGCGCAGCGGCTCGATGAGGTCGAAGTCGAGATCGTCGGGAAGGCCGCCCACGTTGTGGTGCGACTTGATGTTCGCGGTGCCGGTGCCGCCGCCAGACTCGACGACGTCGGGGTAGAGCGTGCCCTGCACGAGGAACTTGATCGGTGCACCCTCGGCCCTGGCCTCGGCCACGAGGTCGCGCTGCACCTTCTCGAACGCGCGGATGAACTCGCGGCCGATGATCTTGCGCTTCTCCTCCGGGTCGGTGACGCCGGCGAGGTGGCCGAGGAAGGTGTCGGCGGCATCCACCGTGATCAGGCGCACGCCCGTGGATGCCACGTAGTCCTGCTCGACCTGCTCGCGCTCACCCTTGCGCAGCAGTCCGTGGTCGACGAACACGGCCGTGAGCTGGTCGCCGATCGCCTTGTGCACGAGGGCCGTGGACACGGCGGAGTCGACGCCGCCGGACAGCGCGGAGATGACGCGGGCATCCCCCACCTGCTCGCGGATGCGCTCGACCTGCTCGGCGATGACGTTGCTGCTGTTCCAGTCCGCCGGCAGGCCCGCGGCCCTGTGCAGGAAGTTCTCGATGACGGCCTGGCCGTGGGTGGAGTGCTTCACCTCGGGATGCCACTGCACGCCGTACAGCGACCGGTCGACGTTCGCGAACGCGGCGACCGACGTGGACGGCGTGGTCGCCAGTACCTCGAAGCCCTCAGGGGCCCGCGCGACCTGGTCGCCGTGGCTCATCCACACGTTCTGCTCGGCCGGCAGGCCGCCCAGCAGCACGCCGCCGTCACCGGTGAGGGTGGCATCCGTCGCGCCGTACTCGCGCAGGCCGGTGTTGGCCACTTCGCCGCCGAGCGTCTGGGCCATGATCTGGAAGCCGTAGCAGATGCCGAGGGTCGGTACGCCGAGGTCGAACACGGCGGGGTCGAGACGCGGAGCGCCCTCCTCGTAGACCGACGACGGGCCGCCGGTGAGGATGATGCCGACCGGGTTGCGCGCGGCGATGTCGGATGCCGTCGCGGTGTGCGGCACGATCTCGCTGTAGACGCCGGCCTCGCGCACGCGCCGCGCGATCAGCTGCGCATACTGCGCGCCGAAATCGACGACCAGAACCGGACGCTGGGTGGTTTCCTCGGTCACCGGACTCCTTCGGTGGTGGTGGGGGCGGGCGAAGGGGCGGCCGCCTCGCGCTCCGCGAGGTAGCGCTTGATGTCGCGGGCGACGCGGCCTTCCATGATGAACGACAGGAACGGCACGACACCGCCGAGCGCCAGCAGGATGAACCGGCCCAGCTGCCACCGCATGAGGCTCCAGACGCGGAAGCACGAGAACAGGTAGACGACGTAGAACCAGCCGTGCACGATGAGGATCGTCATCGAGAGATTGAGGCCGTTCCCGGTGGACTCGGCGCCCTTGGGGCCCTCGATCACCGGGGAGAAGTACAGGAAACCGCCCGAGCCGCCCAGGAACAGCTCGTTGTGGAGGGCGTACTTCACGACCATCTCCGCACACAGCAGAAGGAGGAAGGTACCCGTGATGATCGAGCACACCTGGTAGAACTTCAGGGCGCCGCGGATGGCGGGGAACGTCGCCAATTTGGGGGCAAGAGCCATGGGTTCCATTCTACGCGGGGGTGCCTGAGAGCTCCTCGCGCTCCTTCTCCCAGGCATCCTTCGCGAGGCGGTACCACATGTAGAAGGCGAAGCCGGCGAACACGGCCCACTCCGCGGCGTAGAACAGGTTCAGCCAGTTGACGCCGTTGCCGGGCGGCGGCGGCGCGGAGATCGTGGTGAGGCCCGCCTCGGCGTGGTCGCTGAGCAGGTAGGGGCGGTAGACGGCGAGGCCGGAGATGTCGTGCCAGCGGCTGAGCAGCGCGGCGGGCGACATGACGGTCAGCTCGAAGGGGTGCGCGGACGGCGGCACGACGGGCCCCTCGTCGGCGACGAGGCGTCCCTTCACGGTGGCGGCGACCCGCACCGGCCGGCCGGCCTCGGCGTTCAGCGCGGCGATCGCCTGGGACGCCTTGGCCGCACTCGGGGCCCAGCCGATCGCGACGGCGATCGACGTGGGCTTCGGCGTGCCGGCCACCCGCAGCTGCCCGGTCACCCAGTAGCCCTCCGCGCCGTCGTTCAGGCGCTGCGAGATCGCGATGAAGTCGCCCGGCAGATAGAAGCCGCTCACCGACACCCGCTGACCGACGAGCGCGCCGTCGAGGTACCGGCCCGGCTTGACGACCTGGTCGATGGGTCTGACGACCTCGAGCTGCGCCGGGGTGGTGTTCCCGGTCGCCAGGGCCCGCCCCAGCTGCCACTGGCCGAGCCACGCGAAAACGCCCGCCACGACGACGAACAGCGCCAGCATCCCGATCCACTTCGGGCGCAGCATGACCTCGCGCAGGGTCGGCGGGAAGACCTCCGGGATCGCCTCGTCGGGTGCCGGGCCGGGCGAGCTCATTTGCCGGAGTAGGGCGCGACGACGACCTCGACCCGCTGGAACTCCTTGAGGTCGGAGTACCCCGTCGTGGCCATCGACTTCTTCAGCGCGCCGATGAGGTTCGCGGTGCCGTCCGCGACCTGGGCGGGGCCGAACAGCACCTGCTCGAGCGAGCCGACCTGGTCGACCTTCACGCGGCGTCCGCGCGGGAGCTTGGCGTGGTGCGCCTCGTCCCCCCAGTGGTAGCCGCGCCCCGGGGCATCCAAGGCGCGCGAGAGCGCGACGCCGAGCATGACGGCATCCGCGCCCATCGCGATCGCCTTGACGATGTCGCCCGACGTGCCCACCCCGCCGTCGGCGATGACGTGCACGTAGCGTCCGCCGGACTCGTCGAGGTAGTCGCGGCGCGCGCCGGCGACGTCGGCGACGGCGGTGGCCATCGGCGCGTGGACGCCGAGCGTGGCGCGGGTGGTGGATGCCGCTCCCCCGCCGAATCCGACGAGCACGCCGGCGGCTCCCGTGCGCATGAGGTGCAGCGCCGCGGTGTAGGTGCTGGCACCGCCGACGATCACGGGGACGTCGAGGTCGTAGATGAACTTCTTGAGGTTGAGCGGCTCGGTCACCGACGAGACGTGCTCGGCGGACACCGTGGTGCCGCGGATGACGAACAGGTCGACGCCGGCGGCGACGACGGTCTCGTACAGCTCCTGCGTGCGCTGCGGCGTGAGGGCGCCGGCGACGGTGACGCCCGTGGCGCGGATCTCGGCGAGGCGGTCGCGCACCAGCTCGGGCTTGATCGGCTCGGAGTACAGCTCCTGCAGGCGGCTGATCGCGCTGCGGCCGGGCAGGTCGGCGATCTCGGCGAACAGCGGCTCGGGGTCGTCGTACCGGGTCCACAGGCCCTCGAGGTCGAGCACGCCGAGGCCGCCGAGCTCGCCGAGACGCACGGCGCTGGCCGGGCTCATCACCGAGTCCATCGGCGCGCCGATGATCGGGGTGTCGAAGTGGAAGGCGTCGATCGACCAGGCGGTGGAGACATCCGCGGGGTTGCGCGTGCGTCGCGACGGCACGACCGCGATGTCGTCGAACGAGTATGCCCGCCGGGCGCGCTTGGCGCGGCCGAGTTCGATGTCCATGCTCACGGGATCAGCCTACCGGTCGGCCCTGTGCGCGCCCGGGCGTCCGGATGCCGGATGCCGGATGCCGCTACGCGGCGGCGTAGCGGCCGGAGCGCACCGCGCGGGCCCGGGCCTTCTCGGCCTCCTCCTCGCGGTTCTTCGGCGGCGCGGTGGTCACCAGGTCTTCGAGCAGGTGCTGGGTGATGTGCGCGATCTCGGCGACGGCTCGGTTGAAGGCGTCCTCGTTGGCCTTCGACGGCTTCGTCGAGCCGGAGACCTTGCGCACGTACTGCAGGGCCGCCGCGTGCACCTCGTCGGACGTCGCGGCGGGCTCGAAGTTGTGGAGCGTGTGGATGTTGCGGCACATGCCTGCGACGATACGCCGCAGCAGCCCGCGGCTCCACGCCGCGTCCGCTCATCGAGACAGGGTGTTCACGACGATCCGAGGCCGCGGCGCTCCTGATTCGTCGGCATGGACTTGTCTCGGCGACGCACCGCGCGCGGGTTCACTGCCAGCGTCGCGAGCATCGCGAGCTGCCGCGGGCGCTGCGGGACGAGCCCGGCTGCGCGCAGAGCACGGTCGAGCGGCTCATAGCGGATCGTGTCGCTCCAGTCCCAGCGTGCGAATCCGCGTACGTCGGGCCGGCGGCGGAGGCGGTCCTCGCGCCTCTTCTCGGCGACGAAGTGCGCCTTCATCGCCACGGGGTCGGATGCGTCGTATTTGCCGTATCCGTCCGACTCACCGACCACCCCCTGCCGGCGCCAGCAGAAATCCACGCGGTCGAGGCATCCCTCCGTCCAGAACTCGACCTGCAGATCGGGTTCGTCGAAGCCCAGCCACCCGATCACTGCCCGGCTGAACACCTCGCCCACCGATTCCGACTTCATCCGCGCATGCTCCTGCACCCACCGCAGCTGCCGGACGCCGCGCCGGTTCGCCTGCGCGGCACCGAACTCCGCGAAATCCAGCGAGCTGCCCAGCATCCGCATCGTGGCATCGGCGACCGCGAGCGCCTGCGCCGGCTGCAGCACGCGGCAGAGGTCCACCGCGGTCGCGGCGAGGTCGGTCATGCGGATGCCGCCCGCCTCCACGATGGCGCGACCATCCGACGAGCCATGCACCCGGACGTCGCCCACGTGCCATCCGGTCTCCCCGAGCAGGTGGATGTCCCGCGGCTCGTCGAACACGGGCTGCCCGTGC
>DATMTQ010000028.1:0-2522 GCA_035564095.1 Microbacterium sp.
TGCAACACCTGCCGCGCCGGGAAAACAAAACGCTCGCAAGATAGCGAGCGTCTTTTCGTTCGTAAAATGGTAGCCCCAGCGGGATTCGAACCCGCGTTACCGCCGTGAGAGGGCGGCGTACTAGGCCGCTATACGATGGGGCCGCTTGCGCAACCATCCGAGTATGACATGCCGGCTGCGGCATGGACAAATCGTGGCATCTCGCCGCTTGCCGTCGGGCGTGTCGAACGGGTTGACTCGACTCATGCGAGTGACCAAACACGAACACGCCATGCTCGTCGCCGACGAGGGCGGTGATCTGCTCGTGATCGACCCGGGCTCGTTCACCGCATCGCTTCCCGATCTGTCTCGCGCCGTCGCCGTGGTCGTCACCCACGAGCACGCGGACCACTGGACGCCCGAGCACCTGCGCCGCATCCGGGAGACGGCGGGGGCCGTCCCGGTGTTCGGCCCGCAGGGTGTGGCCGATGCCGCAGCCGGGTTCGACGTCACCGTCGTCGCACCCGGCGACGAGCGCACGGCGGGCCCGTTCACGCTGCGGTTCTTCGGCGGGCGGCACGAGGTCATCCATTCATCCATCCCCGTGGTCGACAACGTCGGCGTGCTCGTGAACGACGCCCTGTACTACCCGGGCGACTCGTATGCGGTGCCCGCGCTCGCCAGCGCGGAGCGCGTCGCGGTGCTCGCCGCCCCCGTCGGCGCGCCGTGGCTGAAGATCAGCGAAGCCATGGACTTCGTGCTCGCCGTGGCACCCGAACGCGCTTTCAGCACGCACGAGCAGACCCTCTCGCCCGCGGGCCTCGCCCTCGGACGCGGCCGCCTCACCTGGAGCGTGGAACAGGGCGGCGGCCGCTTCACGGCCCTGGAGGCCGGGGACTCGATCGAGGTCTGAGGGGCACCCCGCCGAGACCGCACGCGACAAAGTTTCTTCATAGGTGCAGCCGAGGCCGCGCATGGGGGCGTGCTCTTGACTCGCCGTCATGACAACGCTCGCCGACATCCCGACCACGCCCGTCGCACCGCCCGCCACGTCGCCCCCGCGGGCACGTCCGCGGGGCTGGCCGGGCTGGTCGGGCTGGACCGTGGGGCTCGTCGTCCTCGCCGTGCTGGCGACCGCCCTGACGACGTGGGGCATCTGGTCCGGATCGCAATCGGACTACTACGCCTCCATCGCCTTGTCGATGAGCAAGAGCTGGTCGAACTTCTTCTTCGGGGCGTTCGATCCGGCCGGCACCGTCACGCTGGACAAGATCCCCGGGTCGTTCTGGATCCCGGCCCTGTTCGTGAAGGTGTTCGGCTTCTCCACCTTCACCGTCATCCTGCCGAACGCCCTCGCGGCCGTCGCCTCGGCGCTGCTGGTGGCCTTCGCCGGCAAGCGCCTCGCCGGGCCCGCCGCGGGCCTGATCGCCGGCGCCGTGGTCGTGGCCACGCCGATCCTCGCCGCCGTCGCGCGCTCGAACCAGCCCGAGACCTTCTTCGTACTCGGGCTCGCGCTCACCGCCTGGGCCGGGGCGAAGGCACTGACCCGGGTCAGCTTCGGCTGGCTGATGCTGACCGGCGTCTTCATCGCGGCGTCGTTCCAGGCGTACATGATCGAGGCCTGGGCGGTGTGGCCGGCGCTCGCCGCCGCGTGGCTGTGCACCAAGCAGCCCTGGCTGCGGCGCATCCGGCAGACCCTCGTCGCAGGCCTGTGCAGTGCGGCCGTGTCGGTCGTGTGGATCGTGATCGTGTCGATGATCCCGGCATCCGCTCGGCCCTACATCGGCAGCACCCTGCACAACGATCCGTGGGAGATGGTCTTCGGGTACAACGCCCTCGGGCGCTTCGGATCCAGCACGAGCGACGCGACCGCCTACAACTCGTTCACTCCCCCGTTCTCGGGCGACCCGGGAGTGCTCCGCCTGTTCAACGAGCAGCTCGCGGGTCAGGTCGCATGGCTCGTCCCGGCCGCGCTCCTCGGGATCGTCGTGCTCGGCGTGCTGCGCTGGCGCCCGGCGGTGACGACGTTCGTCGGAGTGTGGCTCGTCACGTTCATCGCGATGTTCTCGGCGGTCGCCGGGATGCACCAGTTCTACACGGCCGCCCTCGCGGTACCGATGGCCCTGGCGATCGGCGTCGCATTCGCCGTCGCACGCCGGCGCGGCGTGCGCTGGCCGCAGGTGGCGCTCGTCGCGACCGCGGCGGTCACGGCCGTCGTCGTCGGCTTCGTTTACGGCGGCTACTCGATCGTCGTCGCACTGGTGCAGCTCGCTGTGGCCGGCGTCGGCGTCGGCATGATCCTGCGCGGCTCGCGCGTCCGAGCCGTGCAGACGCTCACCGCTGTCGTCGCGGCGGCCGGGATGCTGCTGACCCCCGCCGTCTGGGCGGCGACGACCATCGCGAACCCGAGCTCGATCAACCCGGTCGCCGGCGGCGTGTCCGACATGGGCGGTGGCCAGGGCGGCTTCGGCGGTCAGGGCGGACCCGGCGGCCGGGGCGGCTTCGGCGGCACGGGATCGCAGGGGGGTCGCGGCGCATTCGGC
>DATMTQ010000029.1:0-2339 GCA_035564095.1 Microbacterium sp.
GGCCGCGGGCGGCATCCGCTGGTCGCGCCGCCGCACCGGATCCGACATCCGCCGCACGGTGCTCGCCGCCGGGATGGTCGTCGTGGCCGTGACGGTGGCATCCGCCGTCGCGCCGGCGATCGCGCAGGACCGCACCCGCGACGTGCTGCGATCCGCGACCGGCCCGCGCATCGACATCGCCCGGACGGTGACTCCGCTCACCGACTACCGCACGAACTTCTCCGAAGCCCTCGTGAACGAGCCGCTGTTCACCGTCACCGCCGTCGACGGCGCCCTGCCCGATCGGGTGCGGCTGGCCACCCTGTCGTGGTACGACGGCGTCGCCTACCGGGTGGCGGCGCCGGGCGAGGCGCAGGGCGAGTTCATCCGGGTGCCGCAGTCGCTGCCCGCACCGGGCACGCCGGCCACTCTCCGGGTCTCGGTGCAGGGCCTGGCCGGCATCTGGATGCCGTCGTTCGGCCGACTGCAGCAGCTGCGCTTCGACGGGCCGGATGCCGCCTCCCTCGCCGACGCCTTCTACTACGACCCGTCCGCACAGGCCGCCGTCGAGACCGCACGGGGCGGCCTGCGCCGTGGGGAGGCGTACACGATGACGGCGGGCTCCGTGCAGGTGCCCGTGCTGTCCACGGTGCGCTCGCCGCACGCCGCACCGCAGGTGAGCATCCCGGCGAGCGTGAAGACGTGGGTCGCAAGACAGGATGCCGGCACCGACGGCGCGGCCCTGCAGACGCTCGTCGACCGGCTGCGTGCAAGGGGATACCTCAGCCACGCGCTCAGCGTGCCGGTCGGGGGAGCGGCGTGGGAGAAGCCGCTCGGTGCCGGCTACACCTTCCAGCCGAGCCCCGCGGGGCATTCGCTCGGCCGCGTCGACGTGCTCTTCCAGCAGCTGCTCGGTCGCGAGCAGCGGGTCGGCGGGCGCCCGGCGGCGTCGCTCGTGGCCGCGGTCGGCGACGACGAGCAGTTCGCGGTGGCCGCGGCGCTCGTCGCGCAGACCCTCGGATTCCCCACGCGGGTGGTGGTCGGGGCGCGACTGCGCGGCGACGACGGCCTGCCTTCGTGCGCGCGCGGCGTGTGCCGCGGCGCCGACGTCACCGCGTGGACCGAGGTTCAGGCATCCACCGGCGAGTGGATCCCCGTCGACGTGACCCCCCAGCACACCGTCGGCGTGACCGACGCCACCACCCGGCAGCGCGACCCGGAGAACGCGACCGACGTGCGGCCGAGCACCGCCCGGCAGGTCGTGCCGCCCGATCCCGTGCAGCGGGATGCGGCGCACACGCCGGCGCCGAAACAGGGCGACACCGTCGCGGCCGAGCTCTGGGCGGCGGCGCGCATCGGCGGCATCGCGCTGCTGGTGCTCGTGATCCTGCTCGGCCCGCTCCTCGTGATCGTCGGTGCCAAGGCGGTGCGTCGCCGCGGCCGGCGGCGCGCGTCCGGCACCGCGGCACGCGTGGTGGGGGGCTGGGACGAGTACGTCGACACGGCCGTCGACCACGGGATGCCGGCTCCCGGCGACCGCACCCGCACGGAGGTCGCAGCCGAGCACGCCACCGCGCAGGCGGCCGTCCTCGCGGCCGTCGCCGACCGTGCGGTCTTCTCGGATGCCGCCCCCTCCGACGGGGACGCGGGGGAGTTCTGGCGAATCGTGGACGCCGAGCGCCGGCGGTTCGCGACGTCGCTGCCGTTGGTGCGGCGGCTCCTCGCGGCCCTATCGTTGAGATCGTTCGTGCGCGAGCTGCGGCCTGCGCGCGCCCGCTCCCGGCGAGCCGGGCGCAAGACCGAAGGGAGGAGGCCCGGGGCATCCCGGGCCTAGGACACATGGACAGCTACAACACCGGCGCGATCGTGGGACTCGGTCTCGTCCAGTTCGTGACAGGGGTCGGCCTCTACGTCTGGGTGGCGCTCAGCCTCGCCGCTCTGTTCAAGAAGGCGGGCGAGCCGGCCTGGGCGGGATGGGTGCCGTTCTACAACGATGCGGTGGTGCTCAAGCTCGGCGGATTCTCGCCGTGGCTCATCCTGCTGCTGCTCGTGCCGTTCCTCGGACAGCTCGCCGTGTACGTGCTGCTGATCGTCGCGGCGTACCGCATCAGCGTCGCATTCGGGTTCCGCGAAGGGTCCGGGGTGGGCATGACGGTGCTCGCGGCGCTGGTCTTTCCGGTGTGGTCGAGCATCCTCGGCTGGGGCTCGGCCCGCTGGGTCGGTCCCGATCCGCGCCTGCGCGCCGCCGCCATCGGAGGGAACCCGGGCGCGGGCTACACCCCGGGCTATCACCGTTCCCCGGCGCCCGACGCGGACGGGGGCTTCGCACCGGCGCCTGCGGCCTTCGCACCGCCCGCGCC
>DATMTQ010000030.1:0-5891 GCA_035564095.1 Microbacterium sp.
GATGTCCGCGAACGCCTGGAACGTCTCCTCGAGCGGCGTCTCGTAGTCGAACCGGTGCGCCTGATACAGATCGACGTAGTCGAGGCCGAGCCGGGTCAGCGACCCGTTGATCGACTCCAGGATGTGCTTGCGGCTGAGGCCGGTGTCGTTCGGCCCCATGGGCCCGGTCGGGAAATAAGCCTTCGTGAAGATCTCGAGCGACTCGCGGCGCTGCCCGGCGAGCGCCTTGCCGAGCACCACCTCCGCCGCGGTGTTGGCGTACGTGTCGGCGGTGTCGAAGGTCGTGATCCCGGCGTCCAGCGCCGCGTGCACGGTCGCGATCGCGGCGCTGTCGTCGACCTGCGACGCATGCGTCACCCAGTTTCCGTAGGTGATCTCCGAGACCTTCAGCCCGCTGTTTCCGAGGTACCTGTGCTTCATGTTGCTGTCCCTTTCCTTATTGCCGAACCCGCTGGTTGAGGCGCGAACCCACAAGTCGGGCCCGCCCCGCACCGCTGGGATCGACCCCGACCCTCTGGGCTCGGCGGGTTGGTGTGTCGCCTATGCGATACCGGCGATGCGCCAGGCGGCCGTGACGGATGCCCCGGGCTCGATCGTCCGCAGCCCGGTGTCGTACGGGTACTCCCCCGCGTTGAAGGCATCCGGCGCGCACGTCATGGGCTCCACCGCGAGCCCGACGCGGTGCCCCGGGTCGCCGGGCGTCAGGTCCGCGGTGTGGATCTGCACCCACGGGCAGGCGGCATCCCAGATCATCGCGACACCGCTGCCGGTGTCGTCGGTGAGACGCACGGTCGCGAAGCCGTCGGCATCCCGCACCAGCCCTGTGTAGGCGTGGTCGATCTCGGCCGCGCCGATCCGTCGCGGCGTCCGGTAATCGAAGCGTTCGGCGTCCGCGGCGGCGGCCGGAGCGAGCCCGGTGGGAGCGAGCCGGTCGGGCGTGACCTCGAGCAGGTCGGATGCCGGCAGGTCCAGCATCCAGTCGTCCACGGTCCCCGTGCCCGCCACGAGGTACGGGTGCGGCCCGGTTCCGAAGGGCGCCGGTTCGGACGAGTCGTTGACGGCGGTGACGGTCTGGGTGAGCCCGTCCGCGGCGAGCGCGAACACGGTGCGCACCGTCAGCCGCCAGGGGTAGCCCGCCTGCGGCTGCACGACGCCCTCGAGCGTCACCTGGTCGGCGTCCTTTCCGACCGCCTCCCAGTCCAGCCACGTCCCGAGCCCGTGCAGCGCGTGACCGCGCAACGGCTCGGTCAGGGCCAGCCGGTGTTCCGTGCCGGCGAAGGCGTAGCGCCCGTCGACGACCCGGTTCGGCCAGGGGACGAGGGTGGCGCCTCGGTAGGCGGGGCGCACCTGGTCGCACGCGTACGGCACGACGAGGTCGCGCCCGCGGAACCGCAGCGTGCGCAGGGATGCCCCGACGCTCGCCACCGCGGCCTCGTACTCTCCGGACCGGAGGATGTGCTGGGTTCCGGACAGCGGGATGCCGGCCACGTCAGAGCCCCTGAGCGAGGCGGTAGTACGCCTGGTTCCAGCGCAGCTCGCGCTGGAAGTCGCGCACGGTCGTGCCGTCCTCGATCACGACGAGCTCGGTCTTCGCGATCTCGGCGAAGTCGCGCCACACGTCGATGCCGACGTTGGTGGTCATCACGGTGTGGTGCGCAGCGCCGGCGGCGAGCCAGCACGCCGCCGAGGTCTGGAAGTCGGGCTGCGGCTTCCAGACCGCCCGGCCCACCGGGAGCTTGGGCAGGTCGGGGGCATGAACGTTCTCGACGATGTTCGCGACCAGCCGGAACCGGTCGCGCAGGTCGCTCATCGCGACCACGACGGCCGATCCGGGGTCGGCGGTGAACACGAGCCGCACCGGGTCGTCCTTGCCGCCGATGCCGAGCGGATGGATCTCGAGCCGCGGCTTCGCCGAGCTGAGCGACGGGGACACCTCGAGCATGTGCGCACCGAGGATCTTCTCGTCTCCGGGCACCAGGTCGTAGGTGTAGTCCTCCATGAGGGATGCGCCGCCCGGACGTCCGGCGCCCATCACGTTCGCGACACGTACCAGGATGGCGGTCTTCCAGTCGCCTTCGGCGCCGAACCCGTACCCCTCGGCCATGAGCCGCTGCACCGCGAGCCCGGGCAGCTGCTTCAGCGACCCGAGATCTTCGAACGAGGTCGTGAACGCGCCGAAGCCGCCCTCCTCGAGGAACGACCGCAGCCCCACCTCGATCGCCGCGCCGTCGCGCAGCGACTGGTGCCGCTCACCGCCGCGCCGCAGCTCGGGCACGACGTCGTACGACTCCTCGTACTCCGCCACGAGCGCGTCGACGTCCGCGTCGGTTGCCGCCGCGACGGCATCCGCCAGCTCGTTCACGCCCCACGTGTTCACCTGCACGCCGAAGCGCAGCTCCGCCTCGGTCTTGTCGCCCTCGGTCACCGCGACGTAGCGCATGTTGTCGCCGAAGCGGGCGAGCTTGAGCGTGCGGGATGCCGTCCAGCCGGCCGCGGCGCGCTGCCAGTCCTCGATCTGCGCCCGCACCGCCGGATGCGACACGTGCCCCACGACCGTCTTGCGGGCGACGCCCAGCCGGGTCTGGATGTATCCGAACTCGCGGTCGCCGTGCGCCGCCTGGTTCAGGTTCATGAAGTCGAAGTCGATCTCGCTCCACGGCAGCTCGACGTTGGCCTGCGTGTGCAGATGCAGGAGCGGCTTGCGCAGGGCGTCGAGGCCCGCGATCCACATCTTCGCCGGACTGAACGTGTGCATCCACGCGATCACGCCGATGACGTCGTCGCGCGCGTTCGCGTCGAGGGCGAGACGGCGGATGCCGTCCGGCTCGATCAGCACGGGCTTGAAGACGACCCGCACTGGCAGGTCGGAGAGGCCGGCTGCCACGGCCTGCGCCTGCTCGGCGACCTGGCGGAGGGTCTCCTCGCCGTACAGCGACTGACTGCCGGTGACGAACCAGACTTCGAATCCGTCCAGGGAGGTGGTGAGGGTCATGGGGTGGGTCCTTTCAGATGCCTCGGTCGTTGAGCGTGCGAAGCGAGACGAAGTGACGAATCGGGTTCAGTGCGTTTCGACTCGGGCCGCTTCGCGGGCCTCGCTCAACGACCGGGGGGAAACACGGTCGTTCGCTCAACGACCGGGGGAGGGTAGTGCGGCGACGGCGGCGGCCTCGACGGCGAGGCCGCGCCGGTAACGCTCGAGGTAGTCGGCGAATCCGGCGACGTCGCCCGGGTCGGGGTCGGCGACACGGATCGCGGCCTCCGCGAACACGCGGTCGTCGAGATACGAAGCGAGGTCGAGGTCGGGGTGGGAGAGATAGTCGGCGAGCACCGCGATGCCCCAGGCGCCGCCCTCGGAGGCGGTGTCGCCGACGGCGACGGGGGCATCCAGCGCGGCGGCGAGCAGCCGCTGCGCGACACCGGCCGTGCGGAACATCCCGCCGTGCGCGAACATCCGGTCCAGTGCCACCCCTTCGTCGGCGAGCACCCGCATCCCGAGCGCCAGCGTGCCGAACGCGCCGTACAGCTGCGCGCGCATCACGTTGGCGAGCGTGAACGCGCTGTCCGGCGTGCGCACGACGAGCGGCCGGCCCTCGGCGAGGCCCGCGATGGGCTCGCCGGAGAGATGGTTGTACGCGACGAGGCCGCCGGCATCCGGCTCGGCCTGCAGCGCCTCGCGGAACAGCACGTCGAACACCGCGTCCCGATCCAGCGGCAGTCCGGATGCCACCGCGAACCGGGCGAACAGGCCGGCCCAGGCGGCGAGCTCGCTCGCGCCGTTGTTGCAGTGCACCATCGCGACGGGGTCGCCGGCGGGGGTGGTCACGACGTCGAGCTCCTCATGCACGGCGCGCAGCGGATGCTCCAGCACGACCATGGCGAAGATGCTGGTTCCCGCACTGACGTTGCCGGTGCGAGGCGCGACCGCGTTCGTGGCGACCATGCCGGTGCCGGCGTCGCCCTCCGGCGGGCAGAACGGGATGCCGGCTGTCAATGCGCCGGACGGATCGATCAGCCGGGCACCGCTCTCGGTGAGCCGGCCCGCCGCGGCACCCGCCGGCAGCGTCTCGGGCAGCAGGGTGCGCAGCGCCGGCACCCGGCCCGCCACCAGGGCGTCGTAGCGGCCGAGCAGTGCGTCGTCGTAGTCGCCGGTCGCCGGATCGATGGGGAACATGCCGGAGGCATCCCCCACCCCGATGACGCGACGGCCGGTGAGCTGCCAGTGCACGTAGCCGGCCAACGTGGTGAGGAAGCAGACCCGGCCGACGTGCGGTTCGGCATCGCGCACCGCCTGGTGCAGGTGCGCGATCGACCAGCGCAACGGGATGTTCGCTCCGAGCAAAGTGGTGAGCTCGGCCGCGGCGGGCCCGGTGCTCGTGTTGCGCCAGGTGCGGAACGGGGTGAGCAGCCCGCCGTCCGCGTCGAACGCGAGGTAGCCGTGCATCATCGCCGAGACGCCGGCGGCCCGGAGGCGCGTCAGGCTCACGCCGTACCGGCGCTCGACGTCGTCGGAGAGCTGCGCGAAGGCGTCCTGGAGTCCCGCCCACACAGCATCCAGCGCGTAGGTCCACACGCCGTCGACGAGCCGGTTCTCCCAGTCGTGGCTGCCGACCGCGAGGATGTCCCCGGGGTTCTCGCCGATCAGGCACGCCTTGATGCGCGTCGAGCCCAGCTCGATCCCCAGCACCGCGCGCCCGCCGGCGATGACTTCGGCGGACGCGCGGAGCTCGGGCCCGGAGGTCGCGCTCATGACGCGCTCCGGCGGGCATCGGCGGCCTGCCCGTAGACGTTCTGATACCGCTCGTAGAGGCTGTCGATCGCTTCCTGCGGGATCGGCAACAGAGGTCCGGCGGTCCGCGCCAACTGCACGGTGCGCGCGACGTCCTCGAGCATGACGGCGGCCTTCACCGCATCCTTCGCGTTCGCGCCGATCGTGAACGGGCCGTGGTTCTGCATCAGCACGGCACGGCTGCGGTGCCCGGCGAGGGTCTGCACGATGCCGCGGCCGATCGAGTCGTCGCCGATGATCGCGAACGGCCCGACCGGGATCGGTCCGCCGAACTCGTCGGCCATCGCGGTGATCACGCACGGGATCTCTTCGCCGCGCGCCGCCCAGGCCACCGCGTAGGTGGAGTGCGTGTGCACCACGCCGCCGACCTCGGGCATGTGCCGGTAGACGTAGGCGTGCGCCGCGGTGTCGCTGGACGGCGCCCGCTCGCTGCCCGGCGTGCCCGGCACGACGTTGCCGTCGAGATCGCACAGGATCATGTTCTCCGGCGCGAGGTCGTCGTACGAAACGCCGGAGGGCTTGATCACGAAGAGATCGGCCCCCGGCACGCGGCCGGAGACGTTGCCGCCGGTCCACACCACGAGCCCGTAACGCACGAGCTCGCCGTGCAACCGCGCCACGTCCTGGCGCACACGGGCGATCGCCGCCTGCACATCGTCGTTCGTCGTCACCGAATCCTCCATCGTCTGCGGGTCCTGTGGAAAATGTTACCGGTAACATTTCCTTGAGCGCAAGACCTCGGTGCGGGTGGCGTCGATCTCAGTCGCGTGGGGCCGCGGTGGACGAGCGGACCACGAGCTGCGGCTGCCCGGGGGACGCCGTCGGATCGAGGCCGAGCACCTCGGCGACGCACCGCCGCGCCTCCCCCGCAAGATCCAAGCGCAGGGTCGTCAGGGCCGGCCGGTAGAAGGCGGCATCCGGCGTGTCGTCGAACCCGACGAGACTGACATCGCGCGGCACGTCGAGGCCCGCGGACGCGAGGCCCGCCATCACGCCGAGCGCCATCTGGTCGTTCGCGACGACGACGGCGGTCGGACCGTCCGGGACACGTACGGCCGCGGCGATCGCGGTCGCGAGGGCGGCGCCGGATGCCGCGGCCCAGTCG
>DATMTQ010000031.1:0-7825 GCA_035564095.1 Microbacterium sp.
CGCGCTCGGCGTGTCGCGTACATCCTGGGCAAGTCAACGACGGCGCGGGGGCGTCGGGCGACCGTCGGCCTCGAGCAGGCGCAGCCACACCTCGCTGACCGTGGGGTAGGCGGGCACGGCGTGCCAGAGGCGCGCGAGCGGAACCTCGCCGACGACGGCGATGGTCGCGGCGTGCAGCAGCTCCGCGACGTCCGGCCCGACGAACGTCGCGCCGACGATGACGTCGCGGCGGTCGTCGATCACGAGCCGGGCCTGCCCGCGGTAGTGATCCGCGGCCTCGGATGCTCCGGACACGCCGGCCAGGTCGTAGTCGTGCACGCGCACCCGCATCCCGGCGCTCTCCGCGGCGGCCGCGGTCAGGCCGACCGAGGCGACCTCGGGATCCGCGAACACGACCTGCGGCACGGCGGCCTGGTCGGCGGTCGCGGCATGCACGCCCCAGGGCGCGTCGTCGACGGCGGAGCCCTGCGCACGGGCGGCGATGACATCGCCGGCCGCCCGCGCCTGGTACTTGCCCTGGTGGGTGAGCAGCGCGCGGTGGTTGACGTCGCCGACAGCGTACAGCCAGTCGGTGCCGTCGACGAGCATGGTCTCGTCGACGTCGAGCCACGACCCCGGATCGAGTCCGACCGACTCCAGCCCGAGGTCG
This sequence comes from Microbacterium sp., assembly GCA_035564095.1. Classification (GTDB taxonomy): domain Bacteria; phylum Actinomycetota; class Actinomycetes; order Actinomycetales; family Microbacteriaceae; genus Microbacterium. The sequence continues at coordinate 650 of DATMTQ010000031.1, forward strand.
ATCGTGCGCGGCACGCGCCCGGTCGCGACGAGCACCGCCGCTGCCGAGACCTGACGGTGATCGGCCAGGGTGAGGGATGCCCGGCCCGCCGCGTCGCGCGATGCGGATGCCACGCTCGCGTCGGTGAGCACCGTCACGCCGCTCTCCTCGAGCGCCGTCCGCACCAGCTCGCCCGCGAAGGACTCGAGGCGGGAGAGCAGCCCGCTGCGCGCGACGATCGTCACCTGTGCGCCGAGGTCGCGGTACGCGGTCGCCATCTCGCAGGCGACCACCCCGCCGCCGATGATCGCCAGCGAATCGGGCACCGCGTGCGCGCTCGTGGCATCCCGGCTCGTCCAGGGACGGATGCCGGCGAGCCCGGGCACCTCGGGCAGCATCGCGGCCGATCCGGTGCTGATCGCGACCGCATGCCGCGCGGTCAGGGTCGTCACCGTCCCGTCGGGCGCGGTCACCACGACCCGCCGGGGTCCGGCGAGGCGCCCGTGCCCCCGAACAAGGTCGATGCGGGCGTCCTCGAGCCAGGACACCTGGCCGTCGTCCGTCCAGTCGTGCACCATGCCGTCGCGCCGGCGCAGCACCGCGGCGGCATCCACCCCGCCGCGCACGGCCTGCTTCGCGCCGTCCACGTCGGCGGCTGCGCGCAGCACGGCGCCGCTGCGCAGCAGCGCCTTGGACGGAATGCACGCCCAGTACGAGCAATCGCCGCCGACCAGTTCGCGCTCCACGATCGCGGCGGACAGCCCCGACTGCACGGCCCGGTCGGCGACGTTCTCGCCCACCGGGCCCGCGCCGATCACGATGAGGTCGTATTCGGTCATGAACCTCACGCTATGCCCGCCGGGCACGTGCCCGGCCTGCACCGACGCCATCGCCATGTCCGATTTCCGCCAGCCGGGGTATCCTGCCGGTGCCAGACTGGACGCATGCCCACCGCCTTCGACGACCGCTACCGCGCCATCTCGGCGCGGGACGCCCGCTTCGACGGGCAGTTCGTCACGGCCGTGCGCTCCACCGGCGTCTATTGCCGGCCCAGCTGCCCGGCCCGTACGCCGAAGCCCGCGAACGTCACGTTCTTCGAGACGTCCGCCGCCGCGCACGAGGCCGGCTACCGCGCGTGCAAACGGTGCCTGCCGGAGGCCACCCCCGGATCGCCGGAGTGGAATCTGCGCGGCGACACCACCGGCCGGGCCATGCGGCTCATCGCCGACGGCGTCGTCGAGCGCGAGGGCGTGACGGGGCTGGCATCCCGCCTCGGCTACTCGTCGCGGCAGGTGACCCGGCTGCTGTCGGCCGAACTCGGCGCCGGGCCTCTCGCCCTGGCCCGGGCGCAGCGCGCCCAGACGGCGAGGATGCTGCTCGTCGGCACCGACCTCGCCGCCGCCGACGTCGCCTTCAGCGCCGGCTTCGCCAGCATCCGGCAGTTCAACGACACCGTCCGCGAGGTGTTCGGGCTCACTCCGACCGAGCTGCGCGCGCGCCGCCGCGCGTACGAGGGCGCGACCGCCGCCCCCGGCGCGATCGAGCTGATGCTCCCCGTGCGCGGCCCGTTCGACAGTGCGGGCCTGTTCGCCTGGATGGCGGCGCGGTCGGTCGCCGGGGCCGAGGTCGCGGCATCCGACTCGTACGCCCGCACCGTGCTGCTCCCCGGCGGCCCGGCCTGGTTCCGGGTGACCCGGGTCGCGGACCGGATCCGCCTCGAAGCCCGGCTGAACCGGCTGAGCGACCTGCCGGTGCTCGTCGCGCGGGTGCGGCGGCTGTTCGACCTCGACGCCGATCCGCTCGCCGTCGACGGCGCGCTCGCGGCCGTGCCCCAGCTCGCCGCGGCGGTGGCCGCGACCCCCGGCATCCGCGTTCCCGGATGCATCGACCCGCACGAGATGCTCATCCGCGCCATGATCGGTCAGCAGATCAGCGTGGCCGCCGCCCGCACCGCGCTGACCCGCCTCACCGACGAGCTCGGAGAGCGCGTGCCGGAATGGCAGGGCACCGACCGGATGCTGCCGACCATGCCCGCGATCGCCGAGCACGGCGCCGACGTGCTGCGCGGACCCGCGGCCCGCATCCGGTCCGTCACCGGCGCCGCCCGCGCGCTCGCCGACGGATCGCTCGTGCTCGGCCCCGGCGACGACGCCGCGACCCAGCGCGCGGCGCTCCTCGCGCATCCCGGCATCGGCCCGTGGACCGCGGACTACGTGCGCATGCGCGTCACCGGCGACCCCGACGTGCTGCTGCCCGGCGACGTGGCCGCCCGCGCCGGCGCGGCGAGTCTCGGCATCCCTGCGGACGCCGCGGGTCTCGTCGCCTGGTCCACCCGCGCCGCACCGTGGCGCAGCTATCTGACCGCGCACCTGTGGCGCCACGTCCCCGTCAAGACACCCGCGACCCGAGGAGGCAACTCATGACCGCGATCATCCAGACCATCGACACCCCCGACGGCCCGTTCACGATCCTCGCCGACGAAGGGGGCACCGTGCTCGCGTCGGGCTGGACGGCCGACCGCGACCGCATCCTCGGGCGCCTGCGCGTGCCACCGGCCGACATCGCCGACGGGCCGACGGATGCCGCAGCCGCGGTGCGCGCCTACTACGGCGGGGACCTCGCCGCGATCGAGTCCGTGCCGGTCGCGCAGCACGGCACCGCCATGCAGACCGCCGGATGGCACGCGCTGCGGCGCATCGACCCGGGGCATCCGCTCACCTACAGGGAGTTCGCCGCCGAGCTCGGCGCGCCCGGAGCGGTGCGGGCGGCGGCATCCATCTGCGCCCGCAATGCGCCGGCGCTGTTCGTGCCGTGCCACCGCGTGCTGCGCTCCGACGGCACGCTCGGCGGCTTCGCCTGGGGCCTGGACGTGAAGCAGCGCCTGCTGCAGCGTGAGGCCGTCGCCTGACACCCTTCCGGTCGCCCCGCGAGCGTAGCGAGACGAAATGCAGATCCCACGACCAGGGTGCTCAACGACCGGGCACGTTCGGGAATATCCGGGCTTGCGGTCAGTGTTCGCTCAGGTATAGGCTGGTCGGCTGTCGCGTTCCACGGAACCGGCATCCACCGTCCCACGATCCGAGGAGGAAGCCATGATTCCGACCGCCGCTGCCCAGCCGGTCTCAGCACTCCCGATCGTCCGCGGACGTTACCGGGCCTAGCTTCCGAGGCACTCCCGGCTGAGGTTCCGCGCACCGCCCTCGAGGCCATGCGCGACCCGGCTCGTCGGCGTCCCCGCGGCGCCGTGCTCCCGCCCCCCTTGAGCCTGCCGTCATCCACGGCATCCGTCACCGACCCCACAAGGACCATGACTTCTTCGTCGCCGCAGAAACCCCCGGAACGCCTCTCCACCGTCCGTGCACTGGCGCGCCTCTACCCGTTCTTCAAGCCCATGCTGCCCCGCTTCGTGGGCGGCCTGTTCACCGCGCTCGCGGCGGCGCTGATGTCGCTGATCATCCCGCTGGTGCTGCAGGCGGCCGTCGACGGTCCGATCGCGGACGGGAACGTCCCGCTCATCGTGTGGGCGTCGGTCGGCGTGCTCGTTCTCGGCGTGCTGGAGGCGCTGTTCGTCTACCTGCGCCGCGCCTTCGTGCTGACGCCGGGCACGGCCGTCGAATACGAGATCCGGCAGAAGTTCTACCGCAGCCTGCAGCGGCTGCCCGTCGCGTTCCACGACCGCTGGCAGTCGGGGCAGTTGCTGTCGCGCATGATGCAGGACATCAACCTGATCCGCCGGTGGATCGTGTTCGGCCTGCTGCTGCTGGTCGTGAACCTGCTCACGATCGCGATCGGCACGCTGCTGCTGTTCCGCTGGCACTGGCTGCTCGGCGTGACGTTCCTGGCGGTCTCGGTTCCGCTGTGGTGGTTCGGCTTCGCGTTCGAGCGCAAGTACGGGATGCTGGCGCGGCAGAGCCAGGACCAGGCCGGCGACCTGGCGACCGCGGTCGAGGAGAGCGTGCACGGCATCCGCGTGCTGAAGGCCTTCGGCCGCGGCGGGCACGCCCTCGCGAAGTTCCGCCGGCAGGCCGAGAGCCTGCGCGCCACCGAGCTCGGCAAGGCGAAGGAGGTCGGCATCCTCTGGTTCTGGCTCGAGGTCATGCCGATGATCGCGTTCGCCGTATGCCTGCTCGAAGGCATCTGGCTGGTCAGCGACCACAGCCTCACCGTCGGCGACTTGTTCGCGTTCTTCGCCATGGCGACCGCGCTGCGCTGGCCGATGGAGTCGCTCGGGTTCCTCTTCTCGTTCCTGGTGGACGCCCGCACGGCCACCGACCGCGTGTTCGACGTGCTGAACGAGCAGAACGACATCGGCGACCCGCAGACGCCTGCGACGATCGCCGAGCCACGCGGAGAGCTCGCGTTCCGCGATGTGCACTTCCGCTATCAGGATGCCCGCCGGTACGAGCGCGACCTGCTCGACGGTGTGGACCTGGTGCTGCGACCCGGCGAGACCATGGCGCTCGTCGGCCTCACCGGCAGCGGAAAGACCACGCTGACGACGCTGCCCACGCGCCTGTACGACGTGACCGGGGGAACGGTCGAGCTCGACGGCGTCGACGTGCGCGACCTGCGCCTCGACGAGCTGCGCCGGCACATCTCGATGGCGTTCGAGGACGCCACCCTCTTCTCGGCATCCGTGCGCGAGAACGTGCTGCTCGGCCGCGACGACCTGGACGTGCACGGTCCCGAGGCCGACGCCGTGCTCGACGAGGCGCTGGAGATCGCGCAGGCGCAGTTCGCGTACGACCTGCCCGAGGGCGTGGACACCACCGTCGGCGAAGAGGGGCTGTCGCTCTCCGGCGGGCAGCGTCAGCGTCTCGCGCTGGCGCGCGCTGTCGCGGCGAAGCCCGCCGTGCTCGTGCTGGACGACCCGCTGTCGGCGCTCGACGTCGACACCGAGGCGCTCGTCGAAGCGGCCCTGCGCCGGGTGCTCGCGACCACGACCGCGCTCATCATCGCGCACCGTCCGTCGACGGTGGCGCTCGCCGACCGCGTCGCGGTGCTGCAGGACGGCCGCGTCACCGCGGTCGGCACGCACAGCGAGCTGCTGGCATCCAGCGCCCACTACCGGCACGTGATCTCGAGCCTCGAGGCCGAGGACGCGCACCGGCATCCCGCCCTTCGACAGGCTCAGGGACCGGTCGTGGGGCAGCAATCGATGGAGGCGAGCCGATGAGCGACATCCAGGGCACGGCGGGCGAAGACCGCCACATCTACACCAAGGCGGAGAGCCGCATCATCCGGCGCCGTTCGGCGCGCTTGCTCACCTCGCTGCTGCAGCCGATGCGCCGACTCATGGCGCTGTCGATCGTCGTGGTCGTGGTGTCCACGGGCCTGCGGGTGCTGGGGCCGGCGCTCATCGCGTACGGCATCGACACCGCACTGCCGCACGTGGTGCAGGACGCGGACTGGATGCCGGCCGCCGGCGTCACGCTGCTGTACCTCGTGTCCGGCATCGTCGGCGCGCTGCTGATCGGCTGGTTCGTGGTGCTGTCGGCGAAGCTGACCCAGGCGATCCTGATGGATCTGCGCACCCGGATCTTCCGGCACACGCAGCTGCTCAGCCTGCAGTTCCACGAGTCGTACACGTCGGGCCGCATCATCTCGCGGCAGACGAGCGACCTGGAGTCGATCCGCGAGCTGTTGGACGGAGGCCTCAACCAGCTGGTGCAGGGCGCACTGTACGGCGTGTTCACGCTGATCGCGCTGTTCCTGCTCGACTGGCAGTCCGGTTTCGTGCTGCTCGCGATGGGGGTGCCGCTGTCGTTCCTGATGCGCTGGTTCTACCGGCAGTCGCAGAAGGGGTACCGGGAGTCCCGTGTCGTCTCGGCCCGGCTCATCGTGCAGTTCGTCGAGACGATGACCGGCATCCGTGCGGTCAAGGCGTTCCGCAAGGAGCCGCGCAACGACGTCGAATTCGGCGAGGTCTCGGCCGAGTACCGGCGCGTGAACCTGTGGCTCGTGAAGCTGTTCGGCATCTTCGACCCGGGCCTCATCCTGCTCGCCAACATCACGATGGCGGTCGTGCTGGTGTGGGGCGCGATCCGGGTCGTCGAGGGCGGTCTGCTCATCGGCACCCTGCTGGCCGCGGTGCTGTACGTGCGCAACTTCTTCAGCCCGCTGGAGGAGGTCGCGATGTTCCTGAACTCGTACCAGTCCGCGACCGCGGCGCTGGAGAAGGTGTCCGGCGTCCTCGAGGAGCAGCCGTCGGTGCCGGAGCCCGCGCAGGCCGTGAAGCTTCCGCACGCCCGCGGGCACCTGCTGTTCGACGAGGTGGAGTTCGCCTACGGCGCGGGCCGGGTCATCCTGCCCGATTTCACACTCGACCTGCCCGCCGGACAGACGATCGCCCTGGTCGGCACCACCGGCGCGGGCAAGTCCACGCTCGCCAAGCTGGTGTCGCGGTTCTACGACCCGACGCGCGGCTCGGTGCAGCTGGACGGCGTGGATCTGCGCGACCTCTCGTCGGCGGACCTGCGCCGCGCGATCGTCATGGTCACGCAGGAGGCCTACCTGTTCTCGGGCACCGTCGCCGACAACATCGCGCTCGGCAAGCCGGATGCCACGCTGCAGGAGATCCAGGCCGCGGCGCGGGCGGTGGGAGCGGATGCCTTCATCCAGGCCCTGCCGGACGGGTACGACACCGACGTGAACAAGCGCGGCGGCCGGGTGTCGGCGGGTCAGCGTCAGCTGATCTCGTTCGCGCGGGCGTTCCTCGCGGACCCGGCGGTGCTGATCCTCGACGAGGCGACCGCCTCCCTGGACATCCCGTCCGAGCGGCAGATCCAGGAGGCGCTGCAGACGCTGCTCGCCGACCGCACCGCGATCATCATCGCGCACCGCCTGTCGACCGTCGCGATCGCCGACCGCGTGCTGGTCATGGAGCACGGCCGCATCATCGAGGACGACGCCCCGGACGCGCTCATCGCGGGCACCGGCAAGTTCGCCCAGCTGCACAGCGCGTGGCGGCAGTCCCTGGTGTAGCGCGGCCGGTCCGCCTGCCTCGCACACGGCCCAGCACCGCGAACCCGCCACCAAGTACGCGAGCCCGCATCGAGATGGCTCTTTTGCCCGTATTTCGATGCGGGCTCGCGTACCTCGGTGCCGGCTGACGTGGAGGGCGCCCGGGGCCGGCAGAACGCGAGTTATCCACAGGGGCCGGCCCGCGATGCGGCGGAGTCGGGCGGCGTGGAATCG
>DATMTQ010000032.1:0-10670 GCA_035564095.1 Microbacterium sp.
ATTCGAGTGCCCGGTACGCCGGGCGGGAACGAAAAACTGAACAGTTTGCGGATGTAGCGCAGTTGGTAGCGCATCACCTTGCCAAGGTGAGGGTCGCGAGTTCGAGTCTCGTCATCCGCTCGAGTGCAGGAGCCCCAGCCAGGGGTTCTGGCATGTGGGTTCGAATCCACCTCTGGTGGCGTGGCCGAGCGGCTAGGCACCGGCCTGCAAAGCCGTTTACACGGGTTCGAATCCCGTCGCCACCTCTCAGCGAAAACTTAATAGCCTTCTAGGCGCGATTGGCGCAGCGGTAGCGCGCTTCCCTGACACGGAAGAGGTCACTGGTTCGATCCCAGTATCGCGCACAGACGAAACCCCCGATCATTCGGGGGTTTTCTCGTTTCCCGGTACCCGCCGCCGATGTCGGGTCGACTGGTCGCACGGCGATGCAAGCGACCCGATGAGACCCGAGACACGAACGCAGCGACGCGACTAGCGGCGCCCGACGGACGGCGGGGCGTCGCCTGTCTCGTGGTGCTCGTCCACCACAGCCTGCTGGGTATCCCGGTGTTCGCGAACGCCTCTTGCCGGTCCCGGTCGGGCAGTGGTGCGGGACGTTCCGCGCCGCGCCGCGTCCGCCTAGGCTCAGGGCATGGCCAAGCTTGTGCTCACCGTGGTCGGCGACGACCGTGCCGGACTCGTACGATCACTCGCCGACGCCGTCAGCGCGCACGGCGGCAACTGGGAGACCAGCGAGCTCGCCGAACTGGCGGGAGTGTTCGCCGGCGTCATCCTCGTCTCGGTGCCGGATGACGGGGTCGACGCGCTGCGCGCCGACCTCGCCGGGCTCGCCGGACTGCTGCAGGTGACCCCGCACATCGGCACCGACGAGCCTGCGCCGACGGCGGCGCAGATCGAGTTCAGCGTGCTGGGCAACGACCACCCGGGCATCGTCCGCGACATCAGCGAGACCCTCGCGCGGCACCATCTCAGCATCGACCACCTGACCAGCCGGACGGTCGAGGCACCCATGGCCGGCGGCACGCTGTTCGAGGCGACCGTGCGGGCGCGACCTCTCGACGGGGCCGATCTCGAAGCTGCCGTCGTCGACCTCGAGCGCCTCGCCGGTGAGATCCAGGTGGACCTCACCGTCGCGTGACCGCAGTCCGGCGTCCGGGTAGCCTTGGGGAGTGACTGACGCGCCCCTTCCCGTCGACGTGGTGTACCCCGCAGACGGCTTCGCCCTGTTCCCCGACCGCTCCGTCATCGCCCTGCGCGTGAACGGCGAGCTGAAGGACCTCGCGACGACGGTCACCGAGACGGATGCCGTGGAGCCGGTGGCGATAGACAGCCTGGACGGTCTCGGCATCCTGCGGCACTCGACCGCGCACGTGCTCGCGCAGGCCGTGCAGCGCGTGAAGCCGCAGACGAACCTCGGCATCGGGCCGCCCGTCGTCGACGGCTTCTACTACGACTTCGGCACCGAGCACCCGTTCACGCCCGACGACCTCAAGGCCATCGAGAAGGAGATGCAGCGCATCGTCCGCGACGGACAGCGGTTCATCCGCCGGGTCGTGACCGACGACGAGGCCCGCGCCGAGCTCGCCGACGAGCCGTTCAAGCTCGAGCTCATCGGGCTGAAGGGCGGCCACAAGGAGGCCGCGGAAGGCGCGTCCGTCGAGGTCGGCGCCGGCGAGCTGACGATCTACGACAACGTCACCCGCGACGGCGAGGTCGCCTGGAAGGACCTCTGCCGCGGGCCGCACCTGCCCTCGACGCGCCTCATCGGCAACGGCTGGGCGCTCATGCGCATCGCCGGCGCGTATTGGCGCGGCAGCGAGAAGAACCCGCAGCTGCAGCGCATATACGGCACCGCGTGGCCCACCAAGGACGAGCTGCGCGCTTATCAGCACCGCCTCGAAGAGGCCGCCAAACGCGACCACCGCAAGCTCGGCAAGGAGCTCGACCTCTTCTCGTTCCCCGATGAGATCGGCTCGGGCCTGTCGGTGTGGCATCCCAAGGGAGGCATCGTCCGCGGCGAGATGGAGCAGCACGCGCGTCGCCGTCATGTCGAGGGCGGCTACACCTACGTGTACACGCCGCACATCGCCAAGGAGGACCTCTTCCTCACCTCGAACCACCTCGTCACGTATCGGGAGGGCATGTTCCCGCCGATCGTCATGGACGAGGAGCGCGACGAGCACGGGGAGATCACCAAGCAGGGCCAGGACTACTACCTGAAGCCCATGAACTGCCCGATGCACATCCTCATCTACAAGGAGCGCGCCCGCAGCTACCGGGATCTGCCCATGCGACTCGCCGAGAACGGCACCGTGTACCGCAACGAGCTGTCCGGCGCACTGCACGGCCTCACGCGCGTGCGCGGCTTCACCCAGGACGACTCGCACCTGTTCGTCACGCCCGAGCAGCTCGAACGCGAGGCGACACGGGTGCTCGAGTTCGTCATCTCGATGTTGCGCGACTTCGGTCTGAGCGAGTTCGAGCTCGAGCTGTCGATGCGCGACGACGAGAAGGAGAAGTGGATCGGCACCGACGAGTTCTGGGAATCCTCGACGCAGGCGCTGCGCAACGTCGCCCTGGCATCCGGGCTGAAGCTCACCGAGGTGCCCGGTGAGGCCGCGTTCTACGGACCGAAGATCGACCTGAAGACCAAGGACGCACTCGGCCGGGTCTGGCAGCTGTCGACCGTGCAGGTCGATCCGAACCTGCCCGAGCGCTTCGAGCTGGAATACACCGGCTCCGACGGTGAGAAGCACCGCCCGATCATGATCCACCGGGCCCTTTTCGGGTCGATCGAGCGGTTCTTCGCGATCCTGCTCGAGCACTACGCCGGCGCGTTCCCGGTGTGGCTGTCGCCGGTGCAGGTGGTGGGCATCCCGGTGGCGGAGGAGTACGCCGACTACCTCGACGACGTCGTCGCGCAGCTTCGGGCGGCGGGCGTGCGGGCCGAGGTCGACCACAGCGCCGACCGCATGCAGAAGAAGATCCGCACCCACACGACCCAGAAGGTGCCGCTGCAGCTGATCGCGGGGGAGCAGGACCGCGCCGCGGGCACGGTCTCGTTCCGCTTCCGCGACGGCTCGCAGTGCAACGGCGTGCCCGTCGCCGAGGCGATCGCCCTCGTCACCGACGCGATCCGGACCAAGGCGCTCGTCAACGGCGCGGACGACCTGCAGCGGGCGGACGTGCGCGCGTGACCGACGAGCTCGGCCTGGAACAGGCATCCGAGCTCGGCGGGGTGCCGGACGGCTTCCAGCGGCTGTGGACGCCGCATCGGATGGCGTACATCAACACCGGCGCTGAGGCGCTGCGCGGGACGGGATGCCCGTTCTGCGCGGCGCCCGCCAGATCGGATGCGGACGGTCTCATCGTCTACCGCGGCGCCACGGGCTATGCGCTGCTGAACCTGTTCCCGTACAACTCCGGGCATCTGCTCGTGTGCCCGTACCGCCACATCGCCACCTACGACCAGGCCACCGACGAGGAGGCCGGCGAGATGGCGGCGATCACGCAGACCGCGATGCGCGTGCTGCGGGCGGTGTCGCGCTGCGACGGCTTCAACATCGGGATGAACCAGGGCCGGGTCGCCGGCGCGGGCGTCGACGAGCACCTGCACCAGCACATCGTGCCGCGGTGGGACGCCGACGCGAACTTCTTCCCGATCGTGGCCCGTACGAAGGCCCTGCCGCAGCTGCTCGGCGAGGTGCGCGAGGCCGTGGCATCCGCCTGGCCCGTGGCGTAGCGCGCTCAGCGCACCCGGCGCACGTCGAACTGCAGTCTCGGGTCCGCGTAGAACCCCTGCGCCTCGACGAGCCGCAGCTCCCGCCCACCGGACTCGTGCGTGAGCGCGAGCAGGTCGTACACGCTCGAGACCGCGCGGGCGAGCGCCGTCGCGGCGCTTCCCGTCTCGCGGTAGTGGGCGGTGAACAGGGCCGCCGTCACGTCGCCGGATCCGTTCGCCTTCATCGGCAGCAGGGGCGTCGCGACGATCCAGGCGCCGGAATCGTCGACCGCGAGCATCTCGATCGTGCCGGGCTCGCGGTCCGGACGCGCCACGCTCGTGACCAGCACGGTGCTCGGTCCCATGGCGCGGGCCGCGTCCGCGGACGCGAGTGTCGACTCGAGGGTGTCCGGTGTCGTGCCGGTGAGGAAGCCCAGCTCGAACTGGTTGGGCGTGATGATGTCGGCGGCGGGCACGACGCGGTGGCGCAGCAGCTCCGGGATCGCGGGGGCGACGAAGCAGCCGCTGTTCGCGTTGCCCATCACCGGGTCGCACGCGTATACGGCGGCGGGGTTCGCGTCCTTCACCCGCGCGACCGCATCCAGGATGACGTCGGCGATGCCCTCGCCGCCCTGGTAGCCCGAGAGCACCACGTCGATCTCCGGCAGCACGCCGCGCTCCTGGATGCCCGTGATCACGTCGCGCACGTCGTCGGGGGCGATCAGGGGACCGCGCCAGGCGCCGTACCCGGTGTGGTTCGAGAAGTTGACCGTGTACACCGGCAGCACCTCGACCCCGATGCGCTGCAGCGGGAACACCGCGGCGGAGTTGCCGACGTGACCGTACGCGACGGCGGACTGGATCGAGAGGATCTTCACCGGTCGATCATCCCATCCGGGCGGCGGACTGCTCGTCCGGCCCCGGTGACTGGGCGCGCACCGCAGCGACGGATGCCGCGACGTCCGCGGCCAGCGCGGACAGGTCGGCGTCGTCCAGCTCGTGCACCGTGAAGCGCACGTGCGTCGACGGGGAGGCGGCATCCAGCTCGAACTCGTCGCCGGGCCGCGCCAGCCACCCGCGGCGCATGAGCTGTTCGCAAACCGGACGCGCGGCGACCGGGAGCGCGACCCACACGCTGAGCCCGTCGCCCGGCTGCGTGGGCAGGCCGTGGCCGGTCAGCAGCTCGGCGAAGCGGGCGTTGCGCGCCGCGTAGTGCCGCCCGGCCGCCGTGATCTGCGCGGTCGCCTCGTCGTCGGCGAGCTGCGCGCAGGCCAGCCGCTGCAGGAGGTGGCTCACCCAGGTGGTGCCGGGCGTGAGACGCCGGGCGAGGCGCTGGGCGGTGTCGGGGTCGGATGCCACGACGGCGACGCCCATGTCGGGGCCGAGGAACTTCGACACCGAGCGTACGACCGCGAACCGGCGGTGCCCGGCTCCGATGATCGACAGGTACGGCTGCTGCGACAGCAGCGAGAAGTGGTCGTCCTCGATGACGAGCAGGTAGGGGTGGTCGCTCAGCACGGTGCGAAGCCCGGCGGCGCGCCGGGCGCTCAGGCTCGCGCCCGTGGGGTTCTGCGCGCGCGGCGTGTACACGATCGCTCGCGCGCCCTCCGCGATGGCGGCGCGGAGCCCCTCGACGGTCATGCCCTCGGCGTCGACGGGCACGGCCACGGGGCGGTAGCCGCCGATCCGGACGGTGTGGATGCTGGCGAGGAAGCACGGATCCTCGAGCGCGACGGCGTCGTCGCGCTGCAGCGACTGGGCGAGCAGCCGCTCGGTCGCATCCGCGGCGCCGCTCGTGATGGTCAGCTGCACCTGCTCGGGGTCGAGGTCGGCCCGCATCCACGGATCTGCCCATGCGGCCAGTGCCGGGTCCATGACCGGCTCGCCGTACAGCACCGGGCGCGACGCGATCGTCTGCAGGGCCCGGGCGGGGCTCGGGATGAGCTGCGCGTCGGGGTTGCCGGAGCCCACGTCCCGCAGCACCGTGTCGGTCGCGAAGCCCTCCATGGCGACGGTCTGCGGCCGCGTGACGACCGTCCCGGCGCGTCCGCGCGCCTCGACGAGACCCGTCGTGGCCAGCTGTCGATACGCCGCGACGGCGGTGTTGCGGTTGATGCCCAGGTCGACGGCGAGGGCGCGCACCGGGGGGAGCGCGTCGCCGGGGGCGAGGCTGCCGCGCTCCACGAGGGCGCGGATGCTGTCGGCGATCTCGGAGGCGGTGCGGCCGGTGATCGCTGGGGTCATGACAGCCATGCTATCTTTTGGCCTAGGCCAAAGTGCGCATTGTCTGGTCCGTCGCCGTCCAGCACGACGGAGCCGCGCGCGATTCTCGAAGGGATCCCCTGTGTCGACACCCGAAACCGGTTCGAGCCGCGTCAAGCGCGGACTCGCGGAAATGCTCAAGGGCGGCGTGATCATGGACGTCGTCACCCCGGAACAGGCGAAGATCGCCGAGGACGCCGGCGCCGTCGCGGTCATGGCCCTCGAGCGGGTCCCCGCCGACATCCGCGCCCAGGGCGGCGTGTCGCGCATGAGCGACCCGGACATGATCGACGGCATCATCGAGGCCGTGTCGATCCCGGTCATGGCGAAGGCCCGCATCGGCCACTTCGTCGAGGCGCAGGTGCTGCAGCAGCTCGGCGTCGACTACATCGACGAGTCCGAGGTGCTCTCGCCCGCCGACTACGTCAACCACATCGACAAGTGGGGCTTCACGGTTCCCTTCGTCTGCGGTGCGACGAACCTCGGCGAGGCCCTCCGCCGCATCAACGAGGGCGCCGCGATGATCCGCTCCAAGGGCGAGGCCGGCACCGGCGACGTCTCCGAGGCCACCAAGCACATCCGCAAGATCACGGGCGAGATCAATGTGCTGCGCTCGATGACCAAGGACGAGCTGTACGTCGCGGCCAAGGAGCTGCAGGCGCCGTACGAGCTCGTCGCCGAGGTCGCCGCGACCGGGAAGCTCCCCGTCGTGCTGTTCGTCGCCGGGGGAGTCGCCACCCCGGCCGACGCCGCCATGATGATGCAGATGGGTGCGGACGGCGTGTTCGTCGGCTCGGGCATCTTCAAGTCGGGCGAGCCCGCCAAGCGCGCCGCCGCCATCGTGAAGGCGACGACGTTCTACGACGACGCGGCCGTCATCGCGGAGGTCTCGCGCGGCCTCGGCGAAGCCATGGTCGGCATCAACGTCACCGACCTGCCGGCACCGCACCGCCTCGCCGAGCGCGGCTGGTGAACGCCCCCCGCGTCGGGGTCCTCGCCCTGCAGGGCGACGTGCGCGAGCACGCCCAGGCGCTGACCGGCCTCGGGGCGGACGTGCGACTCGTGCGCCGCCCCGAGGATCTGGCCGCCGTGCAGGGGCTCGTGCTGCCGGGCGGCGAATCCAGCGTCATCGACAAGCTGTCGCGCATTTTCGGGATGCAGCAGCCGATCCGCGAGGCGATCGCGGCCGGGATGCCGATGTACGGCACGTGCGCCGGACTGATCCTGCTCGCCGACCGCATCACCGACGGCATCGACGGCCAGCAGACCTTCGGCGGCCTGGACGTGACGGTGCAGCGCAACGCGTTCGGCGGCCAGATCGAGTCGTTCGAGACTGATCTGGACATCCCGGAGCTCGGCGAGGAGCCGGTCCACGCCGTGTTCATCCGCGCCCCCGTCGTTCAGGGCGTCGGCGACGGCGCCCGGGCCCTGGCCGCCCTCTCCGACGGCCGGGTGGTCGCGGTGCAGCAGGGCGCGCTTCTCGGAACCTCGTTCCATCCCGAGATGACCGGCGAGCGGCGCTTCCATCGTCACTTCCTCGACCTCGTGCGCGCCGCCTGAACGCTACGCTTCGGACATGGCGATCAACGAGTGGTGGCGAGATCGGCCCGAGGAGCGGTACTGGATGATCGCGCCCTCCCGGGGCGTCGTCGGCGAGGCGCTGAGCGCGCCGCGACAGGGGGAGGAACTCCGGTTCGAGTGGTCGCATGAGCTCGTGGCACACACCCGGCCGGGCGACACGCTGTTCGTGTGGGACCGCACCCTCGCCCAGCCGGGGATCGCCGCCTGGGGCCGCGTGCTCGGCCCGCTCGGCGAGGAGACTCGCCTCCGCGACGGCGTGGAGCGCGTGCACTGGCGCATGCCGGTCAGCGACACGCTGCGGCTCGCGACGCCCATCACGCTGAGTGCGCTGCGGCGCACCGGTGCGGACGTCGTCGCAGTGCGCGACGAGCTCGAGCGGGAGATCGACGGTCCGATCTACTTCCCCTTCATCGGGGAGGCGCACACGCTGGTGCCCGCGCCCGCATATCTCGCCAAGGTGCCGCGCGACCTCGTCTCGCTGCTGTCGTCCCGCTTCGGATTCGACTTCGTGCTGTGACCGGCCGCACGACCGAGCAGACCTGGGTGGCGCTCCTGCGCGGAGTGAACGTGGGCGGCGTCACCATCAGGAGCGCGGAGCTTGCCGAGGTGTTCGCGGCCCTCGGATTCGCGGAGGTGAAGACGATCCTCGCGAGCGGGAACGTGCGCTTCCGCGCCGCCGGGGCGCGCAGCGAACTGAAGGCGGCCATCGAACAGGCCCTGGGGGACGGATTCGGCTACGACGCGTGGATCGTGCTGGTGACCCGCGAGGAGCTCGCCGACGCGGTGGCATCCTTTCCGTTCGACGCGCAGGATGCCGGTCGGCAGCCGTACGTCGTCTTCTGCGCGGACGAGGCCGCGCGCGCGGCCGTGCTGGATTCCGCGGCGCATGCGGATCCGCCGCTCGACCCGGCGGAGGACCCCGTCGCGCCCGGGCCCGGCGTCGTCTACTGGTCGCCCGCGAAGGGCCGGAGCCTGGACACGCCCTTCGCGAAGGCGATGGCGCGCTCGCGGTCGCCGCTGCGCACCGCGACGACCACGCGCAACCTGCGCACGCTGCAGAAGATCCTCGGCTGACGCGGCCCGACCAGGCGTCGCCCGGGGCGCGTGCGGAGCTCTGATCTAGACTGGACGTCGGCCTCCGGGCCGGAGAAGACGAGCAGGAGATTCATGTCCGGGCATTCCAAGTGGGCAACGACCAAGCACAAGAAGGCCGTCATCGACGCGCGCCGTGCCAAGTCGTGGGCCAAGCTCATCAAGAACATCGAAGTCGCCGCGAAGCTCGGCGGTGCCGACCTCGCCGGCAACCCGACGCTGTTCGACGCCGTGCTGAAGGCGAAGAAGACGTCCGTCCCGAAAGACAACATCGACCGCGCCATCAAGCGCGGCGCCGGCATCGGCGGCGAGTCCGTCGAGTACTCCTCGATCATGTACGAGGGCTACGGCCCCAACGGCGTCGCCCTCATGATCGAGTGCCTCACCGACAACCGGAACCGGGCCGCGGCCGAGGTGCGCACCGCGCTCACCCGCAACGGCGGAACGCTCGCCGACCCCGGCAGCGTCGCATACAACTTCACCCGCAAGGGCGTCATCGTGGTCGGCTCCGAGGGCACCACCGAGGACGACGTCATGATGGTCGCGCTCGAGGCGGGCGCCGAGGACGTGGGGCCGCACGCCGACGGCTTCGAGGTGCTCACCGAGGCGTCCGATGTGGTGCAGGTGCGCTCGGCGCTGCAGGAGGCGGGCATCGACTACGAGTCGGCCGACGTCGAGTTCGTGCCGAACCTCAAGGTCGAGGTCGACGCCGACACCGCGCGCAAGGTCTTCCGCCTCATCGACGCGCTCGAAGACAGCGACGACGTGCAGAACGTCTACAGCAACTTCGACCTCACCGCGCAGGTGCAGGCCGAACTCGAGGAGGACGAGGACTGAGTCCCGTGTCGTCTCGCGGAGCGGATGCCGCGCGCCTGCCGGGCGCGCGGCATCCGCTGTTCTAGCGTGGCGGAGTGGCATCCCTGCGCGTCCTCGGCATCGACCCGGGTCTCACCCGCTGCGGCATCGGCGTCGTCGACGTGGCCCCCGACCGGTCGGCCGTTCTCGTGCACGTGGGCGTCGTGCGGTCGGCACCGGATGCCCCGGCCGCCCTGCGCCTCGCCGCGATCGCCGCGGGCATCCGCGAGGTGCTGCAGACGCACCGCCCCGACGTCGTCGCGGTGGAGCGCGTGTTCGCGCAGCAGAACCGCAACACAGTGATGGGGACGGCGCAGGCCAGCGGCGTCGCGCTGCTGCTGGCGGCGGAGCACGGCATCCCCGCCGAGACGCACACGCCCACGGAGGTGAAGGCCGCCATCACGGGGTACGGGCAGGCGGACAAGCGCCAGGTGCAGACGATGGTCGCCCGCATCCTGCGCCTCGACGAACTGCCCAAGCCGGCGGACGCGGCCGACGCGCTCGCGCTGGCCCTGTGCCATGCGTGGCGCGGGGGAAGCCCGCAGGCTCCGTCGTCGCCGGCGCTGACCCCGGCACAGCAGGCGTGGCGGAATGCCGAGCGCGTCGGGCGTCGCTGAGACGCGCGTGTCGAGTCGAACAAAACTGCGATCCATGTTCTAGGCTCGAAGAATGATCTCCTCTCTGCGCGGTCAAGTGCTGCACGCCGGCGTCGACAGCGTCGAGGTGTCCGTCGGCGGCGTCGGCTTCACGGTCGCGGTGCCGCCCGAGCTGGCGCGCGGCGTGCGGGAAGGGTCCGACCTCCTCCTGCACACGGTGCTCATCGTCCGCGAAGACGCGATGTCGCTGTTCGGCTTCGCGGAGCGCGCCCAGTCCGCGCTGTTCACCACCCTGCTCGGCGTCACAGGCGTCGGCCCGAAGTCGGCGCTCGGAGTGCTCTCCGCCATGAGCGTGGACGACATCGCACAGGCCGTCGCCGACGATGCGGATGCCCCCTTCCGCAAGGTCTCCGGCATCGGGCC
Source organism: Microbacterium sp. (assembly GCA_035564095.1). Classification (GTDB taxonomy): domain Bacteria; phylum Actinomycetota; class Actinomycetes; order Actinomycetales; family Microbacteriaceae; genus Microbacterium. The sequence continues at coordinate 10,531 of DATMTQ010000032.1, forward strand.
CAAGACGGCGAAGCTCATCGTCGTGCAGCTCGCCGGCAAGCTCGCCCCGCCCGCGCCGGGCGGCACGGCGCCCGCCGGCGCGGATGCCACCGTCACCCAGGTGGCCGCCGCCCTCGTCGGGCTCGGCTGGTCGGAGCGCG
>DATMTQ010000033.1:0-9793 GCA_035564095.1 Microbacterium sp.
GGCCGTGCCTGTGACCGGCGGCGGCGGATCCCGCACCGACGTGTCGACCGCCCTGCCCGCCGGCGGCCCGTGGACGGTCGCCGCCGTCGACGTGACGGTGCAATCATCCGGCGCCGTGCGGCGCGCCGGCGTGACCCTGCAGCGGCTCGCGGCCGATGGACACGACGCCGTCATCGGAACGCGGTGGACCGCGCGGACCGCCGTGTTCGGCGCCGCCGTCGAGCAGCCGTCGCCGACCGGCATCACCGCGACGTTCGCCTCGATCAGCGCCGGCGTCGTCGGCGGCGCCCGGGTGCGGCTCATGCCCGCGGGCTCCGCCACTGTCCCCGTGGTCATCAGCGACGCCCTCGCCGCGCAATCCGGTCTCGCTCGGGGAACCTCCACGCCCATGGAGGGGCAGGTCGCGGCCTTTCAGGCGACGATCGTGCGGATCGTGCCCCTCATCCCCGGCACCACGGGCGAACCCGCGCTGCTGGCGGACCTTCCCACCCTCGTGCGCGGTCAGCTGGCGCAGTCGCCGCAGCTGCCGACGGTCACGGAAGCCTGGACGACGGATGCCGCGACCCCTGCGCAGCTCGCGCACTACACGGCAGGGCGCCAGGCGACGGTGCAGCTGCCGTCGACCGCGGTCGAGAGTTCGTTCGTGCGGCTGCTGGCGGCATCCCTGTGGCTCGGCGCGATCGGCGCGGCCGCCTTCGCTGTGCTCGGCGTCGCAGCGACCGTGGCCGCCCTGCAGAGGCGCCGGCGACCGGAGATCGACGTGCTTCGGCAACTGGGGGTCTCCGCGCTCGTGCAGGCGCGGGTGCGCGTCGTCGAGCCCGGCGCCGCGGTGCTGTACTCCCTGATCGCGGGCGCCGCCGCGGGGATGCTCGCCGCGCTGCTCATCGTGCCCGCTGTCGCGCGCACGAGCGCGCCGTCGGCGCCCGACGTGCTGCCGGTGGTGCCGTCGTTCGCCTGGGGATGGTTCGGGGTGATGGCCGCCGCGATCATCGTGCTGACCGGCATCCTGCTCGTCGTGCAGTACCGCGCGACCCTGCGGACGGCGCGGGGGCCCCGAACCGAACGCGGTGGGCGATGAGCGGCATCGGTCGGCGGTCGTTCGCGGAGCAGGCGGCGCGGCTCGGGGTGCTCGGCATCCTGATCGCGGTGCTCACGTTCACCGCGGTGGTGGCGCCTCGACAGGGAGACCATGACCTGGACGCGTATCTGAAGCAGACGGTCGGCGGGATGTCCGCCGGTGTCCGTGCCATCCAGGGCGGAGCGGATGCCACCCACTACGGCGAGCCGCTGCGGCCGATCCACGCAGGGCGATCGCAGGTGCCCGTGACGATCACGATCCAGCCGACGTGGAATGCGATGCCGCAGACCCTCGCAGACGCCCGCTCCCAGATGCCGGCCGCCCTGCGAGACGTGACCGGGTCCGGCCGATACCTCGGCACGGCGGCGCCCACCGCGGGCGTGCTCGCGGGAGGGCTCAGCGGATTTCCGGTCACGCAGCCGGTGCCCGGCCATCCGAACGGACGGCAGCAACTCGCCGTCGAGGGGTATCCCGATCTCAAGGCCGACGCCCGGCTCGTCGAAGGCGCCTGGCCACCGGCTCCAACCGACCCGAACGGCACCATCCCGGTCGTCATCACCCAGGCATCGGCGAAGAAGCTCGGCTGGCACGTCGGCCAGTCACAGACCATCGCGGCACCGCCGAGCGGGGCCCGGCGCCTCGTGCTGACCGGCATCATCGCGCCGAAGCAGACGGACAGCCAGTTCTGGCAGCTGTCGCGCACGCGCCCCAGGGTGGCGTCATTCCTCGACAATGACGGCAACACGCACTTCGCGACCACCGTGTGGGCCGACCCGGATTCCTGGACCGCGATCGCCCCCGGACTCGGTGCCACGGAAGTGTCGACCTGGTACCCCGTCGAAGTCGACCGGATGTCGCTCACGCGACTCGACGACCTGCAGAATGCGCTCACCACGACGCTCGTGAACGCCGTCCCGATCGACGACGGCACCACCGATGACCACACCCTCACGCTCGGCTCGGGCCTGCCCCAGATGCTGAACCTCTTCGACAACACCGTCGCATCCACCCGCACGGTGCTCACCGCCGCGACCGTCGCAGCCCTCGGACTCGGCTTCCTCGTGCTGCTCGCCACGATCACCCTCACGCTCGGAGCGCGTCGTCCGGTTCGGGAGCTGCTGCGCACGCGCGGAGCGTCCGCGCGTCGGCTCGCGGGTAGGGCGGCGTCCGACGTCGCCTGGTGGGCGGTGCCGTCCGCAGTGATCGGTGCCGTCGTCGCGGTGCTCGTCGCTCCGTCGATCAGCGGGATGCCGGTGGTCGACGCCCGCGACGTCCTGGCCGCGTTCGTCTGCGCCGTGGTGCCGATCGTGGTCGCTGCCGGCGCCGTGCTGCTCGAATCCCTGCCGCCCCGCCCCGCGACTCTCCTCGGCCAGAGCCGCTGGGTCGGCGAGGCGCTTCTGGTGCTGCTCGCGATCGCCGCCGTGATCGTGACCGTCACCGGAGGGCCGGATGCCGCCACCGCCGTCACCGGCCTTGCGGTCGGGCTGGCGGTCGCCGTTGTCCTGCTGCGCGGACTGCCGTCCGTGCTGCGCTGGACGACCGCCCTCGTGCGCCGCGGGGGAGCGGCCGTATTCGTCGGGCTGCACCTGAAAGAAGGCTCGAGCACCGCCGGCGCCGGCTGGCTCGTCGTGGCATCCGTCACCGCCACCGTCACCGGCGTGCTCGCGCTGCAGCTCGGGATGTCCGCCGCCCGCGCCCAGCAGCAGACGACTGTTCCCGGACCCATGCTGCTGGCTCCCGGAGTGCTCGCGGTGGTCGCGGTGGCCGTCGTCTTGTGCGTCGTGTTCGCCGCGGCCGCGTTCGCGGTCTCGGTCGTCGCAACGCGCGGGCCGCGACGCGCTCGCGCGCACGCGCTGCGTCGCCTCGGATACTCCGGCGGGCAGCGCGCCCGCGTGTCGCTGTGGGGAACCATCCCGCTCACCGTCGTCGCCGTCGCCGCCGGCGCGCTCGTCGGCGCCTGGATCGCGCGCCCCGTGCTCGGCGCCGTCGCCACAGCATCCGGCCAGGCCGTGGCCGTCGTCATCGCACCGGGCGCCGTGGCGGCCGTGGCGGGTGGCATCCTCGCTCTCATCGTCGTCATCGAAGCCGCGGCGCTCGGCGCCGACGCGCGCTCTCTCAGGAGGTCATCGTGAGCACAGCCCCCGACGCGGCCATCGTCTGCCGCGGCCTGGTGCGGATATATGCGGCGAAGGGCATAGAGGTGCAGGCCCTGCAGGGGCTCGATCTCGATATCGGGGCGGGCGAGCTCGTCGCGATCGTCGGCGCCTCCGGCTCGGGCAAGTCGACGCTGCTCGGGATACTGTCGGCGCACGACCGGCCGACCGCCGGATCCGCGGTCGTCGCCGGGATGCCGGTGCAGGCGCTGAGCCGCGCCCAGCGGCTGCACTACCGGCGGCGGATCGTCGGGTTCGTGTGGCAGAACACCGGCCGCAACCTGGTGCCGTACCTCACGATCGACGACAACCTGCGCCTGGCACGGTCGCTCGGCGGAGAGAAGGGACCGGGTCGTACGGCCGAGCTCGTCGACCTGCTGCGGCTCGGCGACGTGCTCGGGCGGATGCCCGACGAGGTCTCGGGCGGGCAACGGCAGCGCGCCGCGATCGCGGTCGGGCTCGTGAACGACCCGGCCGTGCTGCTGGCCGACGAGCCCACCGGCGAGCTCGACGACGCCACGAGCGCCGGGGTGCTCGACGCGATGCGGCACATCAACGCGGAACTCGGCGCCACCACCCTCATCGTCACCCACGACGCCACCGTGTCCGAGCACGTCGGTCGCACCATCCAGATCCGCGACGGCCGCATCTCCACCGAGGTGTTCCGCGAGGACCACGACATCCGCTCCGGCACGGGGGTGCACCGGGAGTTCACCGTGGTGGACTCGGTGGGTCGCATGCAGCTGCCCACGGAGTACCTGACCGCCCTCGAGATCCGCGACCGGGCCCGCCTCGAGCTGCTCGAAGACCACGTCGGCGTGTACCCGGAGCATCCGCGGCCCGCCGCGTCTCCGGCAGAGGGGGAGCAGGATGCCTGAGACCGTCGTGCAGGCGAGCGCGCTGACACGCACCTACGTCACCGGCGGCGAGACCGTGCACGCCTGCGACGGTGTCGACCTGGAGGTGCGGGCGGGGGAGTTCCTGGTGATCCGGGGCCGGTCGGGCGCGGGCAAGACCACGCTGATGTCGCTGATCGCGGGGCTCGTGCGACCCACGTCGGGCACGGTCTCGGTGACCGGGGTCGACGTGGGCGGGGCATCCGAGTCGCGGCTCGTGCAGCTGCGTCGCAGTGCGCTGGCCGGCATCCCGCAGGAGTTCGGCCTGCTCGACGCGCTCACCGCCGCCGAGAACGTCGAGGTGCCGCTGCGTCTCGACGCCGTCTCGCCCAAGCGCCGCGACACGCTCGTCGCCCAGGCGCTGGATGCCGTCGGCCTCGCCGCGCACGGACGCCAGCGTCCGGGGGAGCTGTCCGGCGGGCAGCAGCAGCGCGTCGCGATCGCCCGGGCCCTGGTGCGCCCGAGCCGGGTGCTGCTGGCGGACGAGCCCACCGGGTCGCTGGATTCCGCCACCGCGGCAGCCATCACCGACGCCCTGCACGCGTACGCCCGCACCCACGGCACCGCGGTGCTGGTGACCACCCACGACCCGGTCGTGGTGGCCCGCGCCGACCGCGTGCTCGAGATGCACGACGGCCGCATCCGCTCCCCGGGGACCCCCGGTCGGTGACCGAGGACGCGCATCCCCCGGTCGTTGAGCGAGCGGAGCGAGACGAAACGCCCGTGCCGACCGGCGCACTGCGTCGTTGAGCGAGCGGAGCGAAACGAAACGCCTCGTGTCGACCGGCGGGTCAGCGCGGCAGCGCCACGATGAGACCCTCCGGCACGATGCGGCACAGGATCCGCACGGCGTCGCCGAACTCGTCGCCGTCGAGCTCGACCGGCTGCGGGCTCACCGGCGCGGTCTCGATCGCGGCGCCGCGCAGGTAGTGCACCGACGTACTCTTGCGGCGCTGCACGATGCGCCGGCCCGCGCGGGTGCGGCGCAGCACCGTGTTGTCCCACCACACCTTGCGCCAGACGCCCACCCAGCCGAACCAGCCGGTGGGCTGGAAGAGCGCGACATCCAGCATCCCGTCGTCGATCGCGGCATCCGGCACCAGTTCGATGCCCGCCGGAAGCGTGCCGCAGTTGGTGAACAGCATGCTGTGCACCTTCACCGCGTGCAGGCGCCGCGAGTCGAGCTGGTACACCGCCCGGAACGGCTCCGCGTTCGGCAGGGCGCGCGCGGCGCCGTCGATGTACGCGATCCAGCCGATCTTCTTCTTCCAGTGCGAACGCGTGTTGGCGATCATCGCCGCATCCAGCCCGATGCCGGCCATCACGACGAAGGCTTCGTCCTCGACGGCGCCGTCGGGGCGGGTGATGCGCGCGGTGCCGATGTCGATCGCCCGGTGCTCGCCGTTGAACGTCGCCGCGATCACGGCGTCGGGGTCGGTGAGCGGCAGCTTCAGGTTGCGCGCGAGAACGTTGCCGGTGCCGGAGGGCACGATCGTCAGAGGGATGCCGGTGCTCATCACGGTGGCCGACACCGCGCGCACGGTGCCGTCGCCGCCCGCGACGAGCACGGCGTCCACGCCCTCCGCGATGGCACGGCGGGTGGCATCCTGCCCGAGGTCGTCGACGGTGGTCTCCTCGAAGACCGGGTCCGACCAGCCGGCGAGCCGCGAGAACTGCAGCACTTTCTGCCTGAGGGAGGCGCCGTCCACCTTGACCGGGTTGTACACCAGCGCCGCCCGTTTCGCCCGACCCTCACCCATATCAAGCACCCTAGCCGCGTGAATCGCTGTGGAAGACTGGTCGGGTGATCGACCTCGCCGTTCTCCGTGATGATCCCGACCTCGTCAAGCGCTCGCAGGTCAAGCGCGGCGAGTCTCCCGACACGGTCGACGAGGCGCTCGCCGCCGACTCCGCGCGTCGCGCGTCGATCACCGCGTTCGAGCAGCTGCGGGCGCAGCAGAACGCGCACGGCAAGCTCGTCGCGGCCGCCCCGAAAGAGGAGAAGGCCGCGCTCGTCGCCGCCGCGAAGCAGCTGAGCGACCAGGTCAAGCAGGCGCAGCAGGCGGTGACGGATGCCGAGGCCGCCGCCACGGAGGCGCTCAGCCGCATCGAGAACGTCGTCATCGACGAGGTGCCCGCCGGCGGCGAGGACGACTTCGTGACGCTCCGCACGCACGGCGAGCCGGCATCCTTCGACTTCGTCCCGCGCGACCACCTCGAACTCGGGGAGCTGCTCGGCGCGATCGACATGGAGCGCGGGACCAAGGTCTCCGGCAGCCGCTTCTACTTCCTCACCGGCATCGGCGCGCGGCTGGAGTACGCGCTCATGTCGCTCGCCCTGCAGCGGGCGCTGGATGCCGGGTTCGTCCCGATGATCCCGCCCACGCTCGTGCGCCCCGAGGTGATGCGCGGCACCGGGTTCCTCGGCCAGCATGCCGACGAGGTGTACCGCCTCGAGAAGGAGGACCTGTACCTCGTCGGCACCAGCGAGGTGCCGCTCGCGGGCTACCACATGGGCGAGATCCTCGACCTCTCCAAGGGCGCCAAGCGCTACGCCGGCTGGTCGACCTGCTACCGCAGCGAGGCGGGTTCCTACGGCAAGGACACCCGCGGCATCATCCGCGTGCACCAGTTCAACAAGCTGGAGATGTTCGTCTACACCACTGCGGAGGATGCCGAGGCCGAGCACCTGCGGCTGGTCGCCCTGCAGGAGGGGATGCTGCAGGACCTCGGCCTCAGCTACCGCGTGATCGACGTCGCGGCCGGCGACCTCGGCTCGAGCGCTGCGCGCAAGTACGACGTTGAGGCGTGGGTGCCGACGCAGGACGCCTTCCGAGAGCTGACCTCGACTTCCAACTGCACCGGCTACCAGGCCCGCCGACTCGAGATCCGGCATCGGCCGGGCGGTGACCCGGCCGCGAAGACAGAGCCGGTCGCGACGCTCAACGGCACGCTCGCGACCACGCGGTGGATCGTGGCGCTGCTCGAGACGCATCAGCGCGCCGACGGGTCGGTGCTCGTCCCGGAGGTGCTGCGGCCCTACCTCGGCGGGCTCGAGGTCATGGAGCCGATCGCGTGACCGACACGGCGTCGGGCGACAGGACGGATGCGGCGACCGGCACAGAGCTCGCGGGGCTGATCGCGCTCGACATCGACGGCACCGTGCTGCTCGCGGACGAGTCCCCGAGTCCCGGCATCCGCGCAGCGATCGCGGGCGCGCACGACGCCGGCTACGAGGTGACCCTCGCCACCGGCCGCTCCTGGGCGGGCACGCACCACGTGCTCGACCTGCTGGGCCTGCGACCCGAGTTCGTGGTGTGCGCCAACGGTGCTGTGATCATGCGCCGCGGCGGCGACGAGGCCGGCTACGAGCGCTGGCGCGTGGAGACGTTCGATCCGGCCGAGGTGCTCAAGCTCCTGCTGGCCGAGCTGCCGGACGCGCACTTCATGGTGGAACTCGCCGACGGGCATCGCCTCTACACCGACGTCGCTGCGGGGTGGAACCTCGAGGGAGCCGAGCAGGTGCCGTTCGATCGGCTGAGCCACGAGAGGGTCTCGCGCGTGGTCGTGGTTGATCCCAGCCGCAGCGACGCTGACTTCCTCGCGCTCACGGAGCGCATCGGTCTGCACTCGGTCAGCTACGCGATCGGGTGGACGGCCTGGCTCGACATCGCTCCGCAGGGCGTCGACAAGAGCTCCGCGCTCGAGATCGTGCGCGAGGAGCTGGATGTCGCCGGTCGCGACGTGCTCGTGATGGGCGACGGCCGAAACGACCTCGGCATGTTCGCCTGGGCGCGTGCCGCGGGCGGGCGCGCCATCGCCATGGCGCAGGGTCCGAGCGAGGTGCGGGATGCCGCCACCGAGGTCACCGCGTCCGTCGAGCACGGCGGTGTCGCGGAGGTGCTGCGCGCCCTGTGACGGTGCGCTGTCGCCGCTTCGGCGCCAGGCCCAGATCAGGGTGCGCTGGGGCGGTCGGCTAGACTCGACCAGATCGACGGATGCCGTGGCATCCGATCGGGAGGGTTGTCCGAGCGGCCGATGGACCTGGTCTTGAAAACCAGTGGGCAGCAATGTCCCGTGGGTTCGAATCCCACACCCTCCGCACTGTTCTCAGGGAGGTGCACTGAGTGAGCAGGACGCCGAAGCCCACGCGCTGGACGGTTGCGCAGCACGGGATGCTTCCGACGCCGAGTCCGTTCAGGCAGGCCATGAAGCTCGCGCTCGTCGCGCTCGCGGTCGTGGTGGTCGCCGCGGCCTCCGTCGGGACGTTCCTGATCTACGACCTCACGTCGACCTACAAGGGCCACGCCGTCACGCTCGAGGATCAGCCCGCGCCGCCGGCCGCCGATCAGCCGGGCGGCGGGTCGATGCGCACCGCGATGGCCGGCGGGGTCAACGTGCTGCTGGTGGGCACCGACATCTGCGAGTCGTCGTACGCGCAGGAGCTCGGCAGGCGCTGCACCGGCCCGCAGGCGAACTACACGTCCGCGAACAACGACGTGAACCTGCTGCTGCACATCTCGGACAACCCGCGCCGCGTGACCGTCATCTCGTTCCCGCGCGACATGGTCGTCCGCACGCCCTCGTGCAAGCGGCCCGACGGCAGCACCGCGCAGGCGACGTCGGCGTCGATGCTGAACACCACCTACTCCTCCGGCGGGCTGTCGTGCGTGGCCAAGACGATCTCGAGGCTGACCGGCATCGGCATCCCCTACGCGGCATCCATCACCTTCGGTGGCGTCATCAACGTCACCGACGCGATCGGCGGGGTGCGGGTGTGCGTCGCGAACGGCATCGACGATCCTTACACCCACTTGCGTCTGTCACCGGGGATGCACACAGTGAAGGGCCTCGAGGCGCTGCAGTTCCTGCGCACGCGGCACGGCCTGGTCGCCGGCAGTGACCTCGCCCGCATCTCGAATCAGCAGCAGTACCTGTCGAGGCTCGTGCGCAAACTCGTCGACGGGGGAGAGCTGTCCGATCCGGTGACGCTGTACAAGCTGGCATCCGCCGTGGTGCGCAACATCACGCCCAGCGACACCCTCACCGATCCGGCGACCCTCGTGCGCATCGCGCTCGCCGTCAAGTCCGTGCCGTTCGACCAGATCGTCCTGGTGCAGTACCCGACGGCCACCGACCCGCACAATGCGGATCGTGTGGTTCCGGACAAGGGCGCAGCGACCGAGCTGATCACCGCACTGAAGGCGAACAAGCAGCTGAAGATCACCGCCGGCGGCAGCCCCGGGCGCGGCGTGGTGTCGCAGTCGTCGGGCTCGCCGTCGTCCTCGCCCACGCGTTCGCCGAGCCCGTCGCCGACGCCGGGTGAGGAGGCCGCCCTGCCGTCCACGATCTCCGGGACCACTGCCGCGCAGAACACGTGCGCCAACGGCAACGGGCAGTGACCCCGCGTCGGGGCTGGGCTGACGGGCTGGTTCGGGGCATCCCGGTGGACCCGGTAGTATGGTGAACCGCGCCTCCGGGCGCGAGGAGACGTCGCATAGTCAGGCCTAGTGCACCACCCTGCTAAGGTGGAGACCCCTCACGGGGTCCGAGGGTTCAAATCCCTCCGTCTCCGCAAAGAAACCCCTGGTTATCCGGGGGTTTTCTCGTTGACCTGCGCCACGTTCGCTGTGCCGATTGGCCATGATTGGTCCCCCAGGTGTCCC
>DATMTQ010000034.1:0-6387 GCA_035564095.1 Microbacterium sp.
AGGCGCTCCCGGCCGCGGTGGCCGAAGCGCTCGCCGCCCGCTGATCCGGGACCATCAGCGGGCGTCCGTAGGATGTGGGGGATGTCGAGACGGGTCGTGCTGTGGAGCGGATTCCTGCTCATGCACGTCGCGGTCGCGGTGCTCGGCTTCGTGCTGCCGACGGAGCCGATGGGCGACGTCTACCGGGTGTATGAGCCGTGGTCGGATGCCGCGCTGAGCGGCAACGGGATCGTCGGCATCACGTGGCCGTGGGTCTACCCGCAGCTGGCCCTCGTGCCGATGCTGCTGGCGCACGTGTTCGACGGGATCACCCGGACGTACACGGCGTCGTGGGCGGTGCTGGTCACCGTGTGCGACGCTCTCGCGTTCGCCCTCCTCGTCGGTCGCGGCCGGTCGGCCGGGCGCAGCGTCGCCGCGTGGTTCTGGCTCGGGTTCATGCTGCTGCTCGGGCCGGCCGGGATGTACCGGCTCGACGCGATCACGGTGCCGCTGGCGATCGCCGGCTGCCTGTGGCTCGTCCGGCGCCCGCTCGTCGGGTCGATCCTGCTGTCGGTCGCGACCTGGATGAAGGTGTGGCCCGCGGCCCTGCTCGCCGCCGCCCTCATCGCCGTCCGCCGGCGGTTTGCGCTGATCGGGGGAGCCGTGCTCGTCTCCGCGATCACGGTCGGGGCGGTGGCCCTGGCCGGTGGCGGAGGCCACGTGTTCTCCTTCATCGGCGCCCAGACCGGGCGCGCCCTGCAGCTGGAGGCCCCCGTCAGCGGGATCTACGTGTGGGCGACCGTGCTGCGCGTTCCCGGGGCATCCCTGTACTACAGCACCGACATGCTGACGTACGAGGCGACCGGCCCGCACGTGGACGTCGTGATCGCCGTGATGACCCCCCTGCTGGCGCTCGCCGTCGGGACGGTCGCGGGGATCGGTGCTGTCAAAGCGTGGCGCGGCGCATCCTTCGCGGCGCTCTTCCCCGACCTCGCGCTCTCGCTCGTGCTCGCGTTCATCTTCTTCAACAAGGTGGGATCCCCGCAGTACTACACGTGGATCGTCGCGCCGCTGGTGATGGGACTGGTGGTCCACCGGCGCCGCTGGCGGCGGATGGCGGTGCTGGGTCTTGTGATCGCCGCGCTCACCCAGCTGATGTACCCGCTCATGTACATGGGCGTGCTCACGGCCGACCCGATGTCCGAGCTCGTGCTCACGGTGCGCAACCTCGCCGTCGGCGCGATGCTGGCGTGGAGCGTGGTGCGGCTGGTGCGTGTGCGCACGCGCGGGCGGACGCGCTCGGCGACGGCCGCCGCGGTCGGGTAGCGTCGGATCATGCTCGTTGCCTTCTCTGTGGCCCCCAGCGGAACCGGACGCGAAGACGGATCCGTGCACGATGCCGTCGCCGCGGCGGTGCGGATCGTGCGCGAGTCAGGCTTGCCGCACCGCACCACCTCGATGTTCACCGAGATCGAGGGCGAGTGGGATGCCGTGTTCGACGTCGTCAAGCGCGCGACCGACGCGGTGCTGCCCTACGGGTCGCGGGTGTCGCTCGTGCTGAAGGCGGACATCCGCCCCGGCTACGCGGGCGAGATCGACGCGAAGATCGAGCGTCTCGAGGCCGCGATCGACGAGTGACGTCGTGAGCGACGGACTCCCCGAACTGCGCGACGCCCTCGCTCGCGCGGGCTCCGCCGCGGACGCGGTCGACGCCGTCGCCGGCACCGTCATCGTGGTGCGCGACGGCCCGCGCGGCCCCGAGGTGCTCATGCTGGAGCGTCCCGACCGGGGGTCGTTCGCGGGCGCGTGGGTGTTCCCCGGCGGAAAGGTCGAGGCCGGGGATGCCGGTGCGGCCGAATGGCACGCCGCCCGCAGCGCCGGCATCCGGGAGACGTGGGAGGAGACGGGGCTGACGCTGGACGTCGAGGCCGTCGTCACGCTGTCGTGCTGGGAGCCGCCGGCCGGCGTCCCCACGCGCATCCGCACGTGGTTCTTCGTCGCGCCCGCGCCGGCGCAGGCCACGCTGACCCTGTCCGCCGACGAGGCCGTCGGTGCGGACTGGGTGCGTCCGGCTGAGCTGCTGGCCCGGCACGGACGCGGCGAGCTGAGGCTCTACCCGCCGACCTGGGTGACGCTGCACGGGCTCACCGGCGGGGCCGATGTCGCGCGCCTGCTGGCGGGGATCCCGGACGAGCCGGGCCGCTTCGCCGGGACGTTCCGCGACGACGCCCGCGGACGATTCATCCTGTGGGCGGGCGACGCCGAGTACGGGATGCCGGGGGACGCCGCCGTCGCGGCATCCGGATCCCGGCATCGGCTGCGGATCGATCAGCTGCCGTGGGAGTACGAGCGCAGCTGAGTGCTGTTGCGGGAGCGTGCTCAGCCGCTAACGGCGCGGTGCGCGACGAGCAGATCGTGTGGCCAGCTGCTGGCCGGGGCCTTCTCGGGCAGGCGCTCGGCGCCGCGGACGATGGGGCCGGTCAATGCGGACTCGATCTCCAGGCGCGGCCAGTCCCGCTCGGTCGCGGTACGCACGGCGGCGGCATCCGGCAGGGGATCCGCGCCGAAGTCCATGCGCACCCCGAGTCGCACGAAGCGGGTGAGGCCGCCGCGCTCCTCGGCGATGTGCGGGGACGTGTGCAGGGCGACGGCATCCCACACCGTGCCCGCGTCGTCCGCCCGGCCGTGCGCGCGGAGGAAGTCCCGCGCGGCGTTCGCGCCGACGACCTCGAAGCGCAGCGGGTCGTCGGCGCCGACCGCAGTGCCGAGGTCATGCAGCAGGGCCGCGACCCAGACGAGGTCGTGGTCGGCTGCGATCCCCTCGTGCTCTGCGATCGCGGCGGCGTACACGGCGACGCGGATCGAGTGGTTCAGCACCGCCGGATCGAGCATGCCGGCGGCGTGCGCGAACGCCGCCTGCACCAGCGGCGCGTCCGGCACAGAGGTCGCGGTCATCTGCTCAGGATGCCAGCAGCCGCCGCAGGTGCTGCCCCACGACGCCGGTCTCGATGAGGAATCCGTCGTGGCCGAAGTCGCTCGCGATCACCACGGCGCGGTCGCCGTCGAGCGTGTTCGGGATGCTTCGCGCGATGCGGTGCTGCCCGTCGACGGGGAACAGCCGGTCCGAGTCGATGCCGAGCACGAGCGCCGTCGCGGTGACGCGGCGCAGGGCCTCCTCGACGCCGCCGCGGTCGCGGCCCACGTCGTGCGAGTCCATCGCCTCGACGAGCCTGATGTAGCTGTTCGCGTCGAACCGGCGGGTGAACTTGTTGCCGTGGAAGTCGAGGTACGACTCCACCGCGAACCGGCCGCCGTGCCCGAGCGGGCTGACCCCGGACTGCCACGACCGCTGGAACCGCTGGTTCAGCTCCGTGGGACTGCGGTAGTTCAGCAGCGCCATGCGGCGCGCCAGGGCGAGGCCGCGGGTGGGTCCGTCGCCGTCGCCGGCGTCGTAGTAGTCGCCGTTCTGGAAGCGCGGATCGATCTGGATCGCCTCCAGCTGCACCGAGTTCAGCGCGATCTGGTCGGCCGTGTTCGCCGGCGGAGCGGCGAGGATGCCGACGCGCGCGACGCGCTCCGGCATCCCGACCGCCCACTCCATCGCGTGCATGCCCCCCATGGAGCCGCCGATGACGGCCGCCCACGTGCCGATGCGCAGGTCGTCGGCGAGGAGGGCGAGGGCGGCGACCTGGTCGCGGATCGTCACGTACGGGAACCGAGACCCCCACTCGCGGCCGTCGGGAGCGATGGTCGCGGGGCCGGTCGAGCCCTGGCATCCGCCGAGCATGTTCGGCGCGACGACGAACCAGCGGTCGGTGTCGATCGCGCAGCCGGGACCGACGAGGTCCTGCCACCATCCTGCGGTGGGATGCCCCGGCCCGGCAGGTCCCCGCACGTGGCTGTCGCCGGTCAGCGCATGCAGGATGAGCACTGCGTTGCCGCCGTCGGGGGCGAGCTCGCCCCACGTCTCGTAGGCGATGCGGATACTCGGCAGCTCACGTCCGCCCTCCGTGCAGAACACGCGGAACGTCGCGAAGCGGCGGTCGCCGACCGGGTCGCCGTCCCGCCAGGCGCCCGTGGCTGGCGGACGCCCGAGCAGCAGCCGGGCATCGGCCTCCGTGACCGGCGCCGACGGCACGGTGTCCTCGGAGGTCTGCCAATCCATGGGTTCCATTCTCTCGGATGCCCGAGGGTGCCTCAGGACTGTTACGCGGTGAGCCGGGCCCGGTCGCTGAGCGAGGCCGAGCGGAGCGCGCCCGCGTCGACACGCAGCGCCCCGTCCTCGGTCGTTGAGCGAGAGGCGCGAGTCGAAACGCAGCGACCCCGTCTCCCGGTCGTTGAGCGAGCGGAGCGAGTCGAACGCAGCGAGCACTAGTTCGACACTTAAGCCAACTACAGATGCACAACACAACAGTAGCTATGCCAAATAGTTCAGAGAAACGCTTGTCAAACTAGTATAGGTGTACTAATCTAGTCTCATGGAAGACGACCCGTACGACCTGCACCCTTCGGAGCAGGAACGCGGGGACTGGCTGCCCCCGATCACGGACGCCCTGGACGACGTACTGGATGCGGAGATGCTGGTGTGCGTGCGGGCAGCGGAGAAGCTGCAGCGCATCGACTGGTACCGGCGTGACGCGATCGCGCGGGCGGCCCGGCGCGGTATCGGACGGGACCTCGCGGAACGTTCCGCTCGGCTCGAGCTGGCCTGCGGGCTGCGGATCGGGGAGCAGACCGCCCGGATGCTTTTTGCCCGCGCGGAAGCGCTCATCCACCGGTACCCGGCTGCGTTCCAGGCGCTGTCCGGGGCGCGGATCACTCCGAAGCATGCGGATCTGCTGACCCTGATGCTGGACGAGGTGCCCGACCCGGGGCTGCGGGAACGGTTGGTCGACCCGGCCGTCCGGTTGGCGGAACAGGAACCGGTGGGCACGTTCACCCGGAAACTGAAGAAGCTCATCGAGAAGGAACAAGCCCCCACCCTCACCGAACGGCACCGTGTCGCGATGGCGCACCGGCACGTGTGGGTGGAAGACGCCGTCGACGGGATGGCGTGGACGCACCTGTACGGTCCCGCCGTCGATGCGCACGCCGCCTACGACCGCGCCACAGCGATCGGCAAATCGATCAGGAAGGCGGAGGCGAAAGCCGGTGTCGCCGGCCCGCGCAGCCTCGACCAGCTTCGTGCCGACGTGTACGGGGACCTGCTGGTCACCGGGGTCGTGAAAGCCCACCCCCGTGCCGCGCAACGTATCCGCGCCCAGGTCGTCGTCACCGTGCCCGCGCTGTCCCTCCTCTCCGACGAGCACGCCACCGCGCCTGGTGCGGAAGCGGCGGTGGTGGAAGGCGTCGGTCCGATCCCCATCGAGACGGCCCGGCAATTGGCCGCGGGCGCGAAGGAGTGGATGCGGGTGCTCACCCACCCCGAGACGGGGATGGTGCTGTCCGTCGGACGCGATCGGTACAAGGTGCCCAAGAGCATGCGCCGGATCATCGCCTGGCGCGCCTCCCGCTGCCTCACCCCCGGCTGCGGGATGCCCGCGCACCGGTGCGAGATCGATCATCGCGTCGAATGGCACGAGGGCGGGGAGACCAGCATCATCAACACGAACCCGCTCTGCAAGGGCCACCACATCATCAAGACCCTCACCGACTGGCGCATCGACCAGACAGACGGCGGCGGCGTGCGCTGGACCAGCCCCACCGGACGGACCTACACCGTCGAACCCGAGCGAAAGCTCCCGGCCTTCACCATCCCGCCGCCCGAGGACCCGCCGCCCTTCTAACCGGCGTCGGCGACTGCGCTGCTCCTCGGCGGCTCCGTCGCATCCGGGGTGGAGGTCGAACGCAAAGCAGCATCCAGCGACTCGTCACCGATGCGGTTCAGAGCCCAATCCACCTGTTCCAGGGGGATGGCCCAGATCAGGCGCGCCGTCGACGTCGTGATCATGAACGTCGGAGCCCCGGCGTTGCGCTCGTACCGATCGCGGGGCCCTGCGTCGGATGACGGCAGGGAGATCGAGAGGACATGGATGTCGGTGTCGTCGAACCGGATCAGGGCGGGCGTGAGGGTGACGTAGCCGTGGCGCCAGGAGCTCGTCAGCCCGGGTTGGATGCCCTCGTCGAGCCGGAGACCGCAACGAATCCGGCCTCGTCTCTGCTTGCGACGGATGAATGTCGAGCGGATGGCTTCGCCGATGATCTCCATGAACAGCCACATGAGAAGCTCCTGCAGCAACGGCGTCCCCTCTCCGCGAGTCGCTCCGAATCGTTCGATTCTACGAGCGGCATGCGCGATGTCGGCAGCCCGGTCTAGGTTCGGGGCATGGATGTCATGGAGTATCTGCTCGACACCGATCCGGCCATCCGCTGGCAGGTCAAGCAAGACCTGCTCGACGCAACGCCATC
>DATMTQ010000035.1:0-6879 GCA_035564095.1 Microbacterium sp.
CACCGTCCTCGTCGAGCACACCTGCGACGAAGACCCCCACGGACCCGGCTGCCCCGCCACCACCCCCTGACGCCTGCGAGGATGGGGCCATGGCCCGCACCTTCGCCGCCCGCGCCGTACTGCTGGACATGGACGGCACCCTCGTCGACTCGAATGCCGTGGTGGAGAAGATCTGGCTCCAGTGGGCGGCCGAGCACGGCGTCGATCCGGACCACCTGCTGAGCATCATCCACGGACGCCAGGGCCACGAGAGCATGGCGATTCTGCTGCCCGAGCGGGATCCGGCGATCAACCGAGCGGAGAACGACGCCCTGCTCGACCTCGAGCGGGCCGAGACCGACGGCGTCGTCGCCATACCCGGGGCATCCGCTCTGCTCGCCGCCCTTGAAGGGACCCCGCACGCGCTCGTCACCTCGGCCGACGAAGGGCTGGCGGCCGTGCGGATGTCCGCGGCCGGGCTGCGGATGCCGCAGCTGCGCGTCACCGGGGAGCTGGTGTCGCACAGCAAGCCGCACCCGGAGGGATTCCTGCGCGCGGCCGAGCTGCTCGGCGTCGCGCCGGCGGACTGCGTCGTGGTCGAGGACTCCGTCGCGGGTATCGCCGCCGGACTCGCCGCCGGAATGACGGTCATCGGCGTGGGGCCCGCCGCGGCGGACACCGGCGCCGCCGTCGTGGTGCCGGATCTCACCGGAATCAGCGTCGAGCACACCGCCGACGGCATCCGCCTCACCATCGCCTGAACCCGGCGGTCCCGCGAACCCCCACCGGAATACGCGAGCCATCATCCGAATACGCGCAAGACCCGTACTTGGATGCTGGTTCGCGTACTTCGGTGCGGGCTCGCGGCCAGGGGCCGCCCGGCCAAGGGCCACCCAGCAAGGGGCCACCCAGCAAGGGGCCGCCCAGCGAGGGGCCACCCAGCCAGGGGCCGCCCGGCCAAGGGCCACCCAGTCAGGGGCCGCCCGGCCAGGGGCCACCCAGCCAGGGGCGCCCAGCGAGGGGCCACCCAGCCAGGGGCCGGCCCGTGGGCAACGCGGGGGCGCTACATGCCGGCGTGGTCGAACGCGATCGTGGGGAGGTCCACGATGTGCGCCCCGCCGTCGACCACGAGGGTCGCGCCGGTGATGTACGACGACTCCCCCGACCCGAGGAACCGCACCACCGCGGCGATCTCGCTCGGCTGCGCGGGCCGTTGCAGCGGCACGTCGCGGGTCACGGTCTGGTAGGCGACATCCCGCCCGGAGAGCTCCGCGTGCGTCGCGAACTCGTCCATCTCGGCGTCCGCCATCGGGGTCTGCACCCAGCCGGGGCACACCGCGTTGACGCGCACGCCGTGCTTGCCGTAGTCCCGCGCGAGGGTCTTGGTGAGCCCGATCAGGGCATGCTTGCCGACGGTGTATCCGGCGACCGACGGCCCCGCGAAAAGTCCGGCCAGTGAGGAGATCACGACGATCTGCCCCTTCGCCTCGATGAGCGCCGGAAGCGCGGCGCGCGACATCACGAACGCGGTGTTGAGGTTCGCCTGCAGGGATGCCGCCCACCCCTCGTCGTCCGTCTCGCCGACCGGCGAGAATCCGTGGCCGCCGGCGTTGTTGACGAGCACGTCGATGCGGCCGAACTGCGCCACCGTCTGGTCGATCGCGGTCTGTGCCGACGCGGAGTCCGCGGCATCCGCCACGAGCACCGTCGCACCGGTGCGGGCGGCGACCTCCTCGAGCGGCTCGGGGCGGCGGCCGACGACCACGACCCGGGCGCCCTCGGCGGCATAGCGTTCGGCGACGGCGGCTCCGATGCCCGTGCCGCCACCCGTGATCAGCACCACCTTGCCGGCGACGGATGCTCCTGCGTAACTCATGGTTCTCCTCTTTCTCAGGCGGGGAAGTTGGACCGGGCGGTGTACCCGAAGTCGGTGACGAGCGCGGTGCCGTTGACGGGCCGCGAGACGGGCGATGCGAGGAAGACGAGCTGGGATGCCACCTCGGCGGCGCTCTGCACCGGGAAGGCGGCCTCCTCGAACCCGTCGACCTCGAGGTCGCCGCGGCTCATCGGGGTGTCCACGACCGACGGGCACACCGCGGTCACGCGGATGCCGTCGGAGGCGAGGTCGACGGATGCCGCCCGGGCCAGCTGCAGCACCGCCGCCTTCGAGGCGCAGTACGGCACCATGCCGGGGGCCGCGACGAGGGCCGAGTCGCTCGCGACGAGCACGACGGATGCCGCATCCGACCGGCGCAGCGCGGGGATCGCGGCGCGCAGCACGAGGAACGTGCCGCGCACGTTGACCGCGAAGACGGCCTCCCACTCGGCGAGCGCGGTGTCCGCGAGCGGCGTGCCCACCGGTCCGGAGATTCCGGCGCACCCGATCAGCACGTCGAGTTCACCCGCTGCCCGCACCGCCTCTCCGACCGCGACCTCGTCGGTCACGTCGCACGGAAGCGTCGTGACGGAGACGCCCGTCCCGCGCAGGTCGACGGCGAGCGCGTCGAGCGCGGCGACATCCCGGTCGAGCAGGGCCACGTGGCATCCTTCATCCGCGAGTGCGCGCGCAGCAGCCCGGCCGATGCCGCCCGCAGCGCCCGTGACGAGGGCGCGGCGCCCGCCGAGTCTCAATTCCATGCGTTCGATCATGCCGCCGGGATCCCACATCGCGGCATCCCCCTCCCCCCGACCCTGCGCCCCGGCAACAGGCCCCGTCGCTCTGCGACAAGCCCGATGCGGAGCCGCCGAGCACAATCGGAAGTGCAGCCCGAACTGCATCCTGCTGCGACCGCGCAGCCTCGACGCCTGGCGAAGGAGCCCTCCGTGTCCGACACCCCGACTTCCGCGACGAACCTCCGAGCGAACACGCTCGGCGTGTTCGCGATCGTCTTCCTCGTGCTCGCCGCAGTGGCACCGCTGACCGGCATGGTCGTGGTGGCATCGCTCACCGTGGCCCTCGGCAACGGCGGCGGCGCGCCGGCATCCTTCTTCATCGTCGCGGTCATCCTGCTGCTGTTCGCGATCGGCTACGCCCAGATGTCCAAGCAGCTGGCCAACGCGGGCGGGTTCTACGCGTTCGTGGTCAAGGGCCTCGGCCGCACCGGCGGACTCATCGCCGGGCTCATCGCGACGATCGGCTACAACTTCTTCGTCGTCGGCACGATCGGCACGTCCGGCTTCTTCATGCAGACGATCATCCAGGGCCTCACCGGCTTCAACCTGCACTGGTACGTGTGGGGCCTGCTGTCGATCGCGGTGTGCTTCCTGATGGCGCGGCGCGGCGTCGACTTCTCGTCGAAGATCCTCGGCGTCTCGCTCGTGCTCGAGACCCTCATGCTCGTCGTGTTCGACATCTCCGTGCTCGTGCGCACCGGCTTCGACGTCTCCGCCTTCGGCCCGAGCGCCGTGTTCTCCGGTTCGCTGCCGATCGGCCTGCTGCTGGCTGCGACCGGCTACCTGGGCTTCGAAGCGACCGCCCTGTTCAGCGAAGAGGCCAGGCAGCCGCTGAAGACCATCCCGCGCGCCACCTACAGCGCGATCATCGCGATCGGCATCATCCTGGGCGTCTCCACCTGGGCCATGGTGTCGGCGGCCGGCGTGGCGCAGGCGCAGAACGCGGGCCTGAAGCACCTGCAGGCCGGCGACCTGCTGTTCAGCCTCATCGGCCAGTACCTCGGCGCGCCCTTGACGATCGTCGCCGAGATCCTGCTGCTGGTGAGCCTGTTCGCGGCGATGCTCGCGTTCCACAACTCCGCCACCCGCTACCTGTACTCGATGGGCCGCGCCCGCATCCTGCCGCGCGTGCTCGCCCGCACCCGCGGCAACGGCGCCCCCGCCGTCGCCGGGCTCGTGCAGGCGCTGTTCGGCGCGATCGTCGCCGGATGCTTCGCCTGGGCGCAGCTGAGCCCGATCGGCGTGCTCGTGCCGGCCATGCTCGGCTTCGGCACCCTGGCCGTCGTCGTGCTGCAGGCCCTCGCCGCGCTGTCGATCGTGGTGTGGTTCCGCCGCGCCCGCGACCCGCGCTGGTGGTCCACGTTCATCGCACCCGGGCTCGGGTTCCTGGGACTGGCCACCATCGTCGTGCTCGCGATCACCCACTTCGACGTCGTCGCCGGCTCGACCGAGCCGGTCATCCTGAGCCTGCCCGCGCTGCTGCTGGTCGCCGTCGTCGGCGGCATCATCTACGGCGCGATCCTGCGCAAGCGCAAGCCCGCCGTGTACGCCGCCCTCGTCACCGACCTGGAGAAGTTCAACGTGCACGCCGCCGAAGAGGGCCGCGACCCGGTCCCCGGGTTCTGACGCGCCTCGTCTCCCACGCACACCCCGAAAGGAAGAAACCATGACCGCAGTGAACCTGTCCGACACCTCTCGCTGGCTGCCGCTGGACGGCCTCGCCCCCGGCTTCGACGCCAGCAAGGCCGAGCTGTCCGCCGACCTCGACGGCCGCACCTTCACGCTCGTCGACGAGCGCGGCACCCGCGTCTCGCACGCGTTCGGCCCCGGCACCGTCTCGTGGGACTACCAGCCGGGTGCGGGCGACCCGATCGAGGCGGCCCGGCAGACGGATGACTGCGAGGTCGTCAAGGTCGACGACGACCTGTACTACGCGCAGTTCCACCACAGCGACGACTACCACCCGAACGAGTCGGTGTCGCTGTTCCTGGACCTGCGCAGCGGCTACGCGCTCTCGGTGATCGCGGTGCTCGGCGAGCGCACCGTCGAGAAGGTCGCCGTGCAGCACCTGTTCACCGTGTCGCGGATCGAGGAGGTCGACGGCGGCGTCGGCGAGGCCCCGGCCCCGACGCTCGAGCTCATCGGCCGCCGCGTGCTGTGGGTGTACTCGAGCGTGCACGCGTACGAGCACGTCTACCTGTCGCCGCACTGGTACACGTGGCAGTGCCTCGCCGGCCCCGAGCAGGGACTCGCGGACACCGACGAGAACACGGTGTACAAGATGCGTCCCGGCATCTACGTGTTCACGTGGCGCGAGGGCGTCATCCCGTGCGGCTCGATCACGATCGCCGACCACCGCGACCAGAAGGCGATCCGCTCGCACGGCGTGCTGTTCGGCGAGGCGGAGGATGCCTCGGCTCGGCCCACGCACTTCACGTTCGGCGCGCACGGCCGTCTCATCTCGAACACGATCCACCCGGCCGAGTACGACCCGGCCCGCGAGCTGACCCGCTGAGTCCCGCATGAGCGCGGATCTCATCCTCACCGGCGCGGTGGTGCGCACCGCCGACCGCGCGCAGCCGACCGCCGAAGCCCTTGCCGTCGCCGACGGCACCGTGCTCGCGGTCGGCACCGCGGCCGAGGTGCTTGCCCACCGCGGTCCCGAGACCGTGGTGCGCGACCTCGACGGCGGCGCCGTGTACCCGGGCTTCGTCGACGTGCACAACCACCACGCGATCGCCGGCGTCACCGACCTGTTCGAACTGTCGTTCAGCGTGGCGCTGTCGCTCGATGAGATCCTCGAGCGGGTGCGCGCGCACGCGGCATCCCTCCCCGAGGATGCCTGGGTGACCGGCGGCTCGTGGGCGTCGACGCTCATGGACGAGCTGAACACCACCGCGGCCCGGCTGCGCCTGGACGAGGCATCCGGCGGGCGTCCCGTCATGCTCTCGGACGACAGCCACCACAACCGGTGGGCGAACACCCGCGCGCTGCAGCTGGCGGGCATCACGAAGGACTCGATCCCGAGCGAGGGCGTGACGCTCCTGGATGCCTCGGACGGCGAGCCGAGCGGCGTGCTGCTGGAAGCCGCCGGCATCCTCGTGGCGAAGGCGCACGCCGAGGCGGGCGGGCTGACGGCCGCGCAGCACCGGCAGGCGTCCGCGCGCGGCGTGGAGCTGCTGAACGGCTACGGGGTGACCGCGTTCCAGGATGCCGCCGTGTCGATCGACATCCTCGGCGCGCTGAAGTCGCTCGACGACGCCGGCGAGCTCAACGCCTGGGTCGTGTCGTCGATCACGATCAACGACGAGATCTTCGGCTACGAGCTGATCGGGCATCCGCTCATCGAGCGCGGCGAGGAGTTCCGCTCCGCGCACCACCGGCCGGACTTCGTGAAGATCTTCCTCGACGGCGTGCCGCCGGCCCGCACCGCGCTGTTCCTCGACCCGTACCTGCCCGACGACGTGCACGGCGCGCACTTCCACGGCACCACGACGATGGGCTTCGACGAGCTCTACGACTGGCTGCACGCGGTTGCGGAGCGCGGCCTCGGCGCGAAGGTGCACGTCACCGGCGACGGGTCGGCACGGCTGCTCATCGACGTGGTCGAGCGGCTGCGCGGCGAGGGGTACACCGACACGAAGTTCCAGATGGCGCACGGGCAGTTCCTCGCGGGCGACGACATCGAGCGCATGGTGCGCCTCGGCATCGCGGCGGACATCTCGCCGTTCCTGTGGTTCCCGGGGGTCATCCCGGACGCCCTCGCCACCGTGCTCGGCGACCGGGCGTACCACTCGCAGCCGAACCGGTCGATCGTCGACGCCGGCGGGCTCGTCGCCGGCGGGTCGGACTGGCCCGTCAGCGAATCGCCCAACCCGTTCGAGGGGATGCAGGGGCTCATCACCCGCGCCGACCCGCTGCGCCGCGCCCCCGGCACGCTGTGGCCGGAGCAGGCGCTCACTCCGACCGAGGCGCTGGAGGCGTTCACCATCAACGGCGCCCGGGCCATGGGCCTCGACGACGTGACCGGGTCGCTGCAGCCGGGCAAGTCCGCCGACTTCGTGATCGTCGACCGCGACTTCGTCGCCGGCGACCCGGAGCAGATCATCGACACGCAGATCCGCGAGACCTGGTTCGCCGGCCGCCAGGTGTACGGCTCCTGACGGGTTCCCGACCGATCACGCGAACCCGCATGCGCTTACGCGAACCCGCACCGAAATACGTCAC
>DATMTQ010000036.1:0-3032 GCA_035564095.1 Microbacterium sp.
ACGCACGCGCGGGCCGCACACGCCGACGCGGTGCCGCTGCGCCGCTGGATCCTCGACCTCGGCGCCACCGCCGCGTTCCTCACCGTCTCGATCGCCGGCTGGTGGCCGACCTTCGCCGGGGGGAGCTACCTGGTCGCGGCCGTCGGCGCGCTGCTGCTCGGCCTCGCCGTCGCCGCGGCGTGCACCCGACAGCGCTGGGGCATCCTCATCACGGCCGGGCTCACCGTCGCGGCGTACCTCCTGCTCGGCCCCGCCCTCGCCGTGCCGCAGTCGGCCGCGTTCGGATTCGTGCCGACCGGGGAGGCGCTCGGGCAGCTCGCGGTCGGCGTCGTCACGTCGTGGAAGCAGCTGCTGACCACGATCCCGCCGGTGGCCGCCGCCGACGGGTTCCTGCTCGTGCCGTTCCTGCTGACGCTCGTGTCCGCCGTGCTGACGGCGTCGCTCGCCCTGCGGCTGCGCCGCGCCGCGTGGGCGCTGATCCCGGCATCCGTGTCGCTCGTCGTGCAGATCGTGATGAGCATGCCGGAGCCGGCCGTGCCGATCGTGCAGGGCATCGTCTTCTCCGCGACCGCGCTCGGCTGGCTGGCCGTGCGCCAGACGTGGGCGCCGTCCGACGAGCGCGTCATCGTCTCGGGCGCCTCCCCGGTCACGGGGGCGGGCGGGATGCGGCTGCTCTCCGGTGCGCTGGTGGTCGCGATCGCCTCGGGCGCGGGCGTGGCCGTCACGCTCCTCGCCCCGCCCGCGCAGCCGCGGCAGGTGCTGCGGCAGATCATCGTCCCGCCGTTCGACGTTCAGCAGTACCCGAGCCCCCTGCAGTCGTTCCGCAAGCAGGTGCGCGACGACAAGAAGACCGCGCTGTTCACGGTGACGGGGCTCCCGAAGGACGCCCGTGTGCGGCTCGCGACGATGGATGCCTACACCGGCGTCGTCTACAACGTCGCCTCGGCGAGCACGAGCGCCTCCGGCGCGTTCACGCCGCTGCGCACCAACATGTCGCAGGGCGACACCGGCACGCCGGCGACCCTGACGTTCACCGTCGGGGCGCTGACCGGCGTGTGGCTTCCGGATGCCGGCTGGGTGCAGTCCATCACGTTCGACGGCGCGGATGCCGACGCCCTGCGCCGCTCGGGCAACTACAACGAGGACAGCGGCACCGCGGTCGTCACGGCGGGCCTCGCCCCGGGTGACCGGTACACGGTGCGGACCCTGATCGGCGGCAGACCGTCGCCGGCGGTGCTGAAGAAGGACGTCTTCGCCCCGACCACGCTGCCCAAGCCCGAGGTCGTGCCGCCGTCGGTCGTCGACAAGGCAGCGACGATCGTGTCGAAGGCGCGTACGCCGTACGACCAGGCGCAGGCGCTGGCCGACTACCTGCACAAGAACGGGTACTTCAGCCACGGCCTGCGCGGCGAGGTCGTCTCGCGGGCGGGGCACGGCTCGGAGCGCATCTCGGAACTGACCGACGCCGACCAGATGGTCGGCGACGACGAGCAGTACGCCGTCACGATGGCGCTCATGGCGCGCAGTCTCGGGATGCCGGCGCGCGTCGTCATGGGCTACTACCCCGGCGCGGCATCCGGCGCGACGTTCGCCGTGACCGGAGACGACCTGCACGCGTGGGTCGAGGTGGACTTCCAGAGGTCGGGCTGGGTGTCGTTCGACCCGACCCCGTCGAAGGACCGCATCGCGACGGCGCAGAAGCCGAAGCCGAAGCCGCGCCCGAAGCCCCAGGTGCCGCAGCCGCCGCCTCCCGTGCAGCAGCCCGCGGACGATTCGCCGTCGGTGCAGAACGACAAGGGCGTGGACCACAAGACCAACGGATTCCTGGCGATCCTCGGCCCGATCCTCGCGATCGGCGGCGGAACGCTCGGGGTCGTCGCGATCCTGCTCGCCCCGTTCCTCGTGATCGGGGCGCTCAAGGCCGCCCGGCGCCGTAAGCGCAAGGATGCCGCGCACCCCGCCGATCGCATCTCGGGCGGCTGGGACGAACTGGTCGACCGGGCATCCGACTACGGCACGCGCGTGCCGCCGGGAGCGACCCGCGCGGAGGATGCCGCCCTCATGGCGACGTCCCTGGCGGATCCCGCCGTGGCCACGCTCGCGGTGCGCGCCGACGGCCAGGTGTTCGGTCCGGCTGAGCCGTCGCCGGCCGAGGTCGACGAGTTCTGGCGGCAGGTCGATGACATCGTCGCCGGGATCGGCGAGCGGGCGTCCGTTTGGCGGAGGCTGCGGGCGCGGCTCAGTCTGCGCTCGTATCTCGCCGACACGCGGCTGTCGAAGGCGGTCCGTCAGACCGCGCGCTCGGTGGTGGACTCGGCTCGGAACGCCGGCGCCCAGGCCGTACGCTCGGTGTCGGGCTCGGACCGCGACGACGGTCCCGGCCCGAGGACGAAGAGGGGCACGCAGAGCCCTGGTCGCGGGCGCGCCCGCGATGAACAAAAGGAGGACGGCGCATGAGCAGTGCACTGGAGCCGGACGCTCCCACCGCGGGCGTCAAGGCATCCCTCGGCCGGCGCGTGGGCGCCTACGCCATCGACATGGTGCCGTTCGCACTGATCGGCGCGATCGCCGGCAGCATCACCATCGTGATCAGCCTCAGCGCGATCACGACCGATCAGCACCTGTCGGCGGCGCTGCCGGCGGTCACGATCATCCAGACCGTCGGATACGCGCTGACGTTCGCCTGGTGGCTCGTGGTGACGATCATGCAGGGCGGCAGCGGCTCGGTCGGTCAGCGGATGTGCGGGATCAGCCTGCAGCTGGAGGCCACCGGCGGCCGCATCGGCTTCTGGCGGGCCGCGTTGCGAAACATCGTGTTCGCGGCATCCTGCGTGATCGTCGTCGGGTACTTCACGCCCCTGTTCGATGCCGAGCGCCACCGCGGCTGGCACGACCAGGCGGCCGGCGCGATGATGGTCGACAACCGCGCGGCCGCCCCCGCGGCGGTGCCCGCACCGGTGGTGGCGGCCCCGGCGGCGAACCCGTTCCTGGCCCCGCCCGCGGGAGCGCCCTTCGGCTCCGAGCCGCGCCCG
>DATMTQ010000037.1:0-2017 GCA_035564095.1 Microbacterium sp.
GTAATAGGAGGGCAGTACGCCGAGGTCCCGGATCAGCTCGCCGGTGACGCCGCCGCGCCGGCCCAGTTCGTCCGAACGCTCCGCGATCATCCCGGGCAGCACATCCACCCCGTCGACACGGATGTGGCGCACCCACGACAGGTGGTTGAGGCCGACGGGGTCCACCTCCACGCGGCCCGGCTCCACGCCGTGCTCGCGGGCGATCCAGCGCTGCACGCCGATGGCGAAGTTGCACAGACCGATCGCTTTGTGCCCGTCGTCGAGCAGGGCCCTCGTGTTGATGCCGACCGGGTTCGTGAAGTCGACGACCCAGGCACCCGGTGCGGCCCGCTCGCGCGCCTCCCGCGCGATGTCGAGCACCACAGGAACCGTGCGCAGCGCCTTGGCCAGGCCGCCGGCGCCGGTCGTCTCCTGGCCGACGCAGTCGCACGCGAGCGGGAACAGCTCGTCGCCCAGCCGTGCCCGCTGGCCGCCCACGCGCAGTTGGATAAGGACCGCGTCCGCGTCCTCGATCGCCGCCGTGCGGTCGGTGGTGAGCGTGACCGGGACGTCCGCGCCCTGCCGCGCCAGCATCCTGCGCACCATTCCGCCCACGATCTCGAGTCGCGGACCATCGATGTCCATCAGCCAGAGCTCGTCCACCGTGAGTCGCTCGCGCTCGTTCCACAGGCCCGAGACGAGCTCGGGCGTGTAGGTGGAGCCGGCGCCGATGACCGTGATCTTCATCGGGAATCCCCTTCTCGTCGGTGGTCGGTACTCGGGTGGTCGGTTCTCGGGTGGTCGGTACTCGGGTGGTCGGTTCTCGAGCGGTCGGTACTCGAGTGGTCGGTTCTCGAGTCGCCGGTTCTCGAAGCGCTCGTGCGCTCGCGCAGCGCGCGTACCAGGCCGTCGACCGGGCGGAACTCGAGCGGCCGCGGCTCGAAGCCACGCTCGCGGAGACCGGCCGACACGGCATCGCGGAAGCCTGCGTCGGCGAAGAGACCGCCGGCCAGGATCGCGAGGGTCCCCTCGGGGACGGAAGGACCGTCCCACGTGCGGCGGACGACCACGTCTGCCAGCAGCAGCGCTTCGCCGGCGGAGTCCGCGAGCAGCTCCATCGCCACGGCGTCGCCGTCGGCTGCGGTCCGGGCGACCGTGGCCGCGAGCGCGCCGACCTGCCGCATCGACAGTGCGCCGTCCCGGATGGCCCTCGCCAGCTCGGCGGTATCGGAGGCGACGGTCTCGGCCAGCACCCGGCCGAGCAGCAGGGTCGACGGTCCGCGGCCATCCTCGGCGCGGGCCGCCGCACGGACCGCCGCTCGCCCGAGCTCGTCGCCGCCACCCGAGTCGCCGCTCAGCCAGCCCAGCGCGGGCACCGTCGCAAGTCCCTTCGGACCCCGCGCCACCGCATTGAGGCCCGCACCGCAGACGATCGCGAGTGCCTCATCCAAGCCGGCGCCCGCCTCCAGCACGGCGACCGCGTCGCCGACGACCTCCACGACCGCCCGGGGGAAGAGCTCCGAGAGCGCCGCACGATATCCTGCCTCGTCACCCGGGAAATCCAGTCCGGCCACGGCTGCGGACGCCGAGCCGACGGTCGCCGGATCGATCCCCGACTCGCGCAGCACGGCGGAGACGGCGAAGACCACGGCTTCCGGTCCCGCCCCGCTCCCCACCCCGATGGCACGGGCCCGCTCCACCAGCTCGCCGGCCGCCTCTGCGAGCACGACGACCTCCGTCTTGGAGTTGCCTCCGTCGATCGCCACCGCCAGCGGGGGCTGCGTCCCTGTGTGCGTGGATCTCACCTCGGTTCCTTCCGCCGCGCCCATCCTGCCTCATTTGTGGGATCGTTTCCACCGTTCTCCGCGAGCGCGCGCCGAAGTGCTCGTCGTTGCATCCGACACGCCGCGCGCGACTGCAACAACGAGCACTTCGCCGAGGGGGTACCTCGCTGCCGGGGCATGCGGACCGCGGGCGCAGCCCGCGCGCAGGCGCAGGGCGCGCGCGCAGGCGCAGAGCGCGCGAGCGGGCCAGAGCC
>DATMTQ010000038.1:0-2357 GCA_035564095.1 Microbacterium sp.
CAGTTCGGTCGGGCGGATGCCGTCGCGGGTGAGGAAGCCGTGCGAGCGGAGCGTGGCGGAATTGCGCGGCCTGCTCGCATCCACCAGCACCACATCCACCAGAGCGCGCGCGAGATTGAGCGTCGCGGAGAGCCCGGCCGGCCCTCCCCCGATGACGACGACCTCAGGCATGGGCGACCTCCTGCGGAGGCAGCGCCGCGATGAGGGGGTGGTCGTACGGCTGAGGACCGACCTTGGAGGCTCCGCCGGGGTTGCCGAGCTCGCTGAAGAAGTCGACGTTCGCGGCGTGGTAGTCGGCCCACTCCTCGGGGAGGTCGTCCTCGTAGTAGATCGCCTCGACTGGACAGACCGGCTCGCACGCTCCGCAGTCGACGCACTCGTCCGCGTTGATGTAGAGGGAGCGCTCACCCTCGTAGATGCAGTCGACCGGGCACTCGTCGATGCAGGCGCGGTCCTTCACGTCAACGCACGGGAGGGCGATGATGTAGGTCATCGGGCGATCACCTCGCGGTTGGAGATCGCGACCTGCTCCTCGCGGTTGGAGATCGCGACCTGCTCCTCGCGCGGGACGACCTTGATCCGCTCCCGGGTCGCCTCGCCCGCGAAGCCGTCGCCGAGGGCGCGCTCGTGGGCGTCGAGGGCGAGCCAGCCGTCCCAGGTGGTGTACCGGACCCCACGGTCCGTGAGGAACTCGGTGATGGCGTCCTCATCCGGTCGTTCGGCGCCGGCGAGGAGTGGGTGGTCCTCCAGCAGCTTCTCGATGGTCTCCCCCGCGTCGCCCTTGGTGTGGCCGATGAGGCCGACCGGGCCGCGCTTGATCCATCCGGTGGCGTACAGGCCGGGCACCGGCTCGCCATCCTCGAGGACGCGCCCGCCGTCGTTCGGGACGACCCCGGCGCGCTCGTCGAACGGCACGTCGCGCACGGGCGTCCCGCGGTAGCCGATCGCGCGATAGACCGCCTGCACCTCGTAGTCGACGAGCTCGCCGGTGCCGCGGATGCCGCCCTGGCCGTCCGGCTCGGTCCGCTCGAAGCGGATGCCCGCGACGGCCTCGCCCTGTGCATTGTCGGCCAGGATCTCGACCGGCCGGTGCCAGAAGTGCAGGTGCAGCCGGCGCGGCGCGCCGGTCGGCTCGCGGTCACGCCACGACTGCAGGATGCGGGCCATGACCTTGGCCTGGTTGCCCGCTGCGCGCCGCTCCCCCGTCGAGACCTCGTCGCTCGCGCGATCGAAGTCCTCGTCGTAGAGCACGATGTCGACGCCGGGCACCTCGCCGAGCTCGCGGAGTTCGATCGGGGTGAACTTGATGTCCTCCGGTCCGCGGCGGCCGAAGACGTGCACATCCTCCACGGGCGAGGCGGCGAGGCCCGCGTGGACGTTGTCCGGGATGTCGGTCGTCAGCAGGTCGGCGGGGTGTTTCGCGAGAACGCGCGCGACATCCAGGGCCACGTTGCCGTTGCCGAGCACGGCGAGCTGCGTCGCCTCCAGGGGCCAGTGGCGGGGAACGTCGGGGTGACCGTCGTACCACGAGACGAAGTCCGCGGCGCCGAAGCTGCCGCGCAGCCCCAGCCCGGGGAGGTCGACCACCGCGTCGCGCTGAGCGCCGGTGGCGAGGATGACCGCGTGATAGAGGGACTGCAGCTCGTCGATGGTGACGTCGGCGCCGACCTCCACGTTCCCGATCAGCCGGATCGCGCCGTCGGCGAGCATGTCGTGCAGGGAGGTGACGATGCCTTTGATGCGCGGGTGATCGGGGGCGACGCCGTAGCGGATGAGGCCGTACGGCGCAGGCAGCGACTCGAACAGGTCGATGCGGACGTCGATGCCGGCCTCGGCGGCGCGGGTGCGCAGGATGTTGCCGGCATAGATTCCGGCGGGTCCGGCGCCGACGACGGCCACGCGGAACGGTCGGGTCATTGGGAGGCCTCTCTGTGGTGGGCAGTGCGGGAGGATGCGGTGCTGTGGGGGGCGGCGCCGTGGGACGCAGGCGCCGGGAGGAGGTCGGGGTCGGCCAGTCGCACGACGTCGCCGACGACGATGACGGCCGGGGACCGCACACCGCGCACAGCGGCGTCGGCGGCGATGCTGCCGAGGGTTCCGATGGTGACCCGCTGGCCCTCGCCGTAGCCGTCCTCCACGATGGCGACGGGGCAGTCGGCGCCGCGACGGCCGGCGGCGAGCGTCGCGGCGGTGGCGGCGAGCCCGGAGACGCCCATCAGCAGGATCACCGTGTGCTCCGGCCCGCCGGGCACCTCGTCGATGTCGGTGTGGGCCGAGAGCACGGTGAACCCGGCCGCGACCCCGCGGTGCGTGACGGGGATGCCGGCGATCGACGGGACCGCGATGGCGCTGGTCAC
>DATMTQ010000039.1:0-3113 GCA_035564095.1 Microbacterium sp.
GCGGCCAGCCGGACGCCCTCCTGGCCGTTGCCGGCCTCCCCGGCGAACTCGAGGTCGTGCTGGGAGCTCAGCAGCATCCGCACCCCGGCCCGGAACAACGGCTGGTCGTCGACCAGGAGCACCCGGATCCGGGGCGCGTCGGCGCTCGTGGCGGTCACGCGGCGGTCCCCGGCAGGAAGGCGGCCACCACGAACTCGCTGCCCTGCGGCGCCGCGGTGAGCGCACCACCGGCGAGGGAGGCGCGCTCGCGCATCCCGGGGAGCCCGTGCCCGATGCGGGGCAGGGAGCCGGTGGTGATCGGTTCGAGCGTGGTGTCTCTCATGGTGTTCCTCACGGTGATGATGAGTCCGGGCCCGCGGTCGGCGGGTCCCTCGGCGAGGACGACACTCGCCGGCCGGCTGGTGTCGCCGTGGCGCAGCGCGTTGGTGAGCGCCTCCTGCACGATACGGAAAGCGGCGAGCTGCGTTGCCGGGCGGAGGCGGGTCATGTCGCCACGGCGTTCCAGGACGACGGCGAGGCCGGCCGAACGGATGTGCTCGACGGTCTGGTCGAGGTCGGCCAGCGACGGTTGCGGGGCGTCGTGACCGGCCGGACCGGCGGGATCGGAGGGATGCGCGGGGTCATTCGAGTCCGCCACACCGGTCGACGGAGACTGACGCAGTTCGGCGAGCAGCACCCGCACGTCTCCGAGCGCCGACCGGGCGGTCGATGCGATCGTCGCGAGCGCCTCATCCACCGCATCCGGGTCGGACAGGCGGGCGTAGCGGGCGCCGTCCGCCTGCGCGATGACGACGGCGAGCGAGTGCGCGACGACGTCGTGCATGTCGCGCGCGATGCGCGTCCGTTCCTGCTCGACGACCACATCCTCCACGGCTCGGTTGCGATCGAGCTCCGCCTCGGCACGCGCCCGCCGGGCCACCCGCGCGTTCCGCCAGGTGCGCACCAGCAGACCGAGCACCCAGGAGAGCCCGAGCACGGTCACGCTGACGACGAACAGGAACGCGAATCGCAGCGCGACGCTGGCGATCGCGCTCGACAGCAGGTCGTAGTACCCCTGCGAGACGGCCGCGGTGACCGTCAAGTACAGAGCGGCGACGACCGCACCCACGCCGGCGGAGATGAGCCCGGCCCCGCGGACGATCCGATCGCCGTACGCACCTGTCGCGTACAGCACGACGAGCACACCGATGTCGGCAACGAGGATGCTGTGCCCGGTCGTCATCTGCAGCACCGCCGCCAGCCAGGCGATCGAGAGTGCGACAGCCGGAGACACCCGCCGGAGGGCGATTGCGACGGCGAAGGCGGTCATCACCAGGAACGAGGACCGGTCGGCGGCGCCCCCGGCCACCAGGCAGACCGCCGTGAAGGCAACCGCCCCGCCGATGTCGAACGTGAGCTGCGGCCGGGTCAGCCGGCGCACGAGTTCCGGGCGGGACGGGTCGTCCTCGTTGATCGGGGCTCCCCCGCTCGAGGCCAGCCAGACCAGGAACGAGCGGCTGTGCGCTCGGTCGGGCGTGCTCTCCGCGCCGAGGGCACCTTCCGCGGCGGCCGCACTCTGGGCGGCCCGCTGGCGCGCCACCAGGAAGCCGAGCAGCCAGGCGGCCACGAAGATCACCGCCAGCAGCAGGCTCATCAGCGCGAACCCCAGCCCCTGACTGGTGTAGTAGCCGCCGATCACCGGCCCGAACTGCGGGAACTTCAGGTCGCCGAGCACCGTGAACAGGAACGCGGACGCCGGCGCGAGCAGGATCGCGGACACGAAGTCCAGCCAGCGCAGCGCGCGTCCTCCGTGCGCCGCGACTCCGACGAGCGTCACGACGACCGCGATCGCCGAGATCACGCGGAACGTCCCGGGAAGGGGCGCCCGCTCCGTCAGCTCCAGCAGGACGGCGACCCACACGAGGCCCAGGGCGACCCCGGGGAGGATGCGCGAGAGCGCGACCGCTGCACAGTAGAACACGAGAGCGAGGGCGGCCGCCACGTCGAACGGCAGCCCGGTCACCAGCCACGCCGCGAACAGCGCGACGGCCAGCGCCGGCTCCAGCACCCAGCGGTGCGGCGCGAGTGCGCTCAGCAGTCGGCGGCGGTCGGGCATGGTTCTACGGTACGGTCCTGCGGCGCCGACCCGCGCATCCCGGCGCAGCAATCATCCTCGAGATGTACTCCAGACCTGCGGCGCCGCCCGCCGCTGCTGCGCGGCGCCGCCCCGCCGCCGGGCATCGGGTCAGAAGCCGAGGCGGCCCAGCTGCTTCGGGTCGCGCTGCCAGTCCTTGGCGACCTTCACGCGGATCGACAGGAACACGTGCCGCCCGAGGAGGCGCTCGATCGGCTCGCGCGCCGCGGCGCCCACATCGCGGATGCGGCTGCCGCCCTTGCCGATCACGATGGCCTTCTGGCTGTCCCGCTCGACGAACAGGTTGGCGTAGACCTCCACGAGATCCTTGTCGTCCCGCTCCACGATGTCGTCGATGGTGACCGCGAGCGAATGCGGCAGCTCGTCGTCCACGCCCTCCAGCACCGCCTCGCGGATGTACTCCGAGATCCGGTCCTCCAGGCCCTCGTCCGTGATCGCCTCGTCCGGATACAGGGGGCTCGGCGAGGTCGGCAGCAGCTTCAGCAGCTCGGACGTGAGTGTGTCCAGCTGGATGCCGCTCGTCGCGGACACCGGGATGATCGCCTCCCATTCGCGCAACGCCGACACCGCGAGCAACTGCTCGGCGACCTGGGTTTTGCCCACCGCATCCACTTTGGTCACGATCGCCACCTTCTTGGCGCGCGGGTACTCGTCCAGTTGCTCGTTGATGAAGCGGTCGCCCGGGCCGATCTTCTCGTCGGCCGGGACGCAGAAGCCGACCACGTCGACATCGCCGAGCGTGGACTGCACCAGGCTGTTGAGCCGCTCGCCGAGAAGCGTGCGCGGCCGGTGGATGCCCGGCGTGTCCACGAGGATGAGCTGGCCGTCTGCCCGGTGTACGATCCCGCGGATGGCCCGCCTGGTCGTCTGCGGCTTCGAGCTCGTGATCGCGACCTTCTCGCCGACGAGAGCGTTGGTCAGCGTCGACTTGCCCACGTTCGGGCGGCCGACGAACGAGACGAATCCTGCGTGGTACTCG
>DATMTQ010000040.1:0-10310 GCA_035564095.1 Microbacterium sp.
AGCGACCGCCACGAGAACGCCCAGCCCTGCTTGAGGCCGGCGACGTATCCGGGCAGGGCCGCGGGAAGCACGATGAGGGATGCCAGGCTCCAGCGCTTCGCGCCGAGCACCTGTCCGACGCGGCGCAGCTGAGGCGGCACCTGGTCGATCCCCGAGATGAGTCCGTTGATCACCGACGGCGTCGCCCCCATCAGCACCACGAAGTACGCGGTCGCGTCGGTGAGCCCGAACCAGAGGATGGCGGCGGGCACCCACGCCACCGACGGCAGCACCTGCAGGCCCGAGATGAGCGGGCCGAACGCGCGGCGCAGCGGCTTCACCTCCGCCAGCAGCAGCCCGATCGGCGTGCCGATGACGATCGCGATGAGGAACCCGAGGACGCCGCGCTCGAGGCTCGTGACCACGGCCTGCTGCAGCTGGCCGTTGTCCCACGCGAAGCCGAGCGAGGCGAGCACGTCGGCGGGGGCGGGCACGATGTCCGGGCGCGGGTCGGCGACGACGATGTACAGCTGCCAGGCCGCGACGAGCGCGACCACGCAGAGGATCGGCGGGAGCACCGACTGCCGGATGCGTCGCCAGGCGCTCGGGCGGGTCGCGGCATCCGTCTGCAGGGCGTCCAGGCCCGCGGCCAGGGTGCGCAGCTCGTCGGTGGCGTCGGTGGCCACGGTCCCGGTCGTTGAGCGAGCGGATGGGCCCACGCGCCCGGAGGCTCCGCGCGACGCGCCAGCGGCGCGTGGAGGGGGCGTGGGGAGAGTCGAAACGGGATTCCCGTCGGAAGGGAGACGCGTTTCGTCTCGGGTGCCTTCGGCGGCCTCGCTCAACGACCGGGGAGACTCGCGAGTCGCTTCGACAGGCTCAGCGACCGTGTGCTTGTCATGCGGCATTGCGACTGATCTCCTTGCGCAGGTGCGCGGTGATCTCGCGCGAGAGCGCCGCCACCTCGGGCGATTCGATGCGGCGGCCGGCGGTCGCGGCGATGCGCCACTCGCGGGCGATGCGGCCGGGGCGGCTGCCCAGCAGCACCACGCGCTGCCCGAGCCGGGCCGCCTCGCGCACGTTGTGCGTGACGAACACGATGGTGCGGCCGGTGCGCCGCCACACGCGCTCGAGCTCCTCGTGCAGGATGTCGCGGGTGATCGCGTCGAGCGCGGCGAACGGCTCGTCCATCAGCAGCACCGGGCGGTCCTGGGCGAGGGCGCGGGCCAGGGCGACGCGCTGGCGCATG
Source organism: Microbacterium sp. (assembly GCA_035564095.1). Taxonomy (GTDB): domain Bacteria; phylum Actinomycetota; class Actinomycetes; order Actinomycetales; family Microbacteriaceae; genus Microbacterium. The sequence continues at coordinate 1,226 of DATMTQ010000040.1, forward strand.
CCGCCGGACAGCTCGTGCGGACGGCGGTCTGCGGCATCCTGCAGGTCCACGACCTCCAGCAGCGCGAGGGCCTTGTCGGCGCGCTCGGCGCGCGGCACTCCGCGCAGGCGCAGCGCCAGCTCGACGTTGCGGCGCGCCGACAGCCACGGCATGAGCGCGGACTCCTGGAACATGACCGCAGAGCCCTCCGTCGGGGTCTGGATGCTGCCCGCGGTGGGCACATCCAGACCCGCGATGAGGTTCAGCAGGGTGGACTTGCCGCATCCGGATGCCCCGAGCAGGCACACGAACTCGCCGGGGGCGATGTCGAGCGAGATGTCGTCGAGCACGACCGGGCCGCTGCCGAAGCGCTTGGACACGTGGTCGATGCGCACGGCCGACGGCACGGGCGCCGTCGCCGGGGCGGGAGCGGTGCCGTCGAAGCTCGGAAAGAAGCGAGGGGCGGAGGTCATGTCGCGCTCAGTCCTCGCCGAGTCCGTCGGCCGACACCCGGGCGGGCGCGACCTCGTTCAGCAGCCGCAGGTCGAACAGCCCGTCGATGGAGCCCTTCTTCTGCGTGCCGGCGGCGAGGCCGTGGTCGACGAGCTCCTGGAAGGTCTGCGCCTGCGGGTCGGACGAGAACGCGACGTGCTGCAGGGCACGGGCGAGCACCGGCGCCGGCAGCTGCTTGCCGGTGGCGGCCTGCAGCTGGGCGTTGACGACCGTCGCGGCATCCTGCCTGTGGCTGTTCAGCCAGGCGACCGCATCGACGTCGCCCTGCACGAGGGCCTTGACCGTCTGCGGGTGCTGCTGCAGGAACTCGGCGTTGACGGCGAGCACCGTGGTGGGGAACTTCCCGTCCTTCCACAGCGACGCCTCGTCGACGAGCACGTGCCCGCCCGCGGCCACCAGACGCGACGCCCACGGCTCCGGAACCCAGGCGCCGTCGATCTTGCCCTGCTGGAACAGCTGCAGGGTCTGCGCGTTGTCGGTCGGCGTGATGTCCACGTCGCCGCCTCCGGTGATGCTGGTGCGGTAGCCCTCGCCCTTCAGCCACGTGCGCAGCGCCACGTCCTGCGTGTTGCCGAGCTGCGGCGTCGAGAGCGTCTTGCCGGCGAGCTGCTTCGGGTCGGTGACGGCCTTCGAGACCACGAGCTCGGCGCCGCCGGTGGTGGCGCCGGCGACGATGCGCACCGACGCGCCCCGGGACTGGATGAACGAGTTGATCGCCGGGTTCGGGCCGAGGTAGGCGGCGTCGATCGCGCCGGCGCTCAGCGCCTCGATCGTGGCGGGGCCGGCGTTGAAGATCTGCGTCTGCAGCTTCGTGGCGCCGAGGTCCTTCTGCAGGATGCCCTCCTGCAGGCCGACGAGAGCGGGCGCGTGCGTGACGTTCGCGAAGTACCCGAGGCGCAGTTCGGATGCGGCGGTGCCCTTGCTCAGGTCCGCGGGATGCCGGGGCGACGCGGATGCCTGTGCGGCACACCCGGCCAGCATCATGGCGGCCACGGCCAGGATCGTGAGCTTTGCGGTGCGGGTGTTCTTCATCGTCGCCTCCTTCGGTGGGCGGGTGATGGTGCGCCCGGAATCGTGCGCACAGTTCTCAGCCTTGACGCTAGGGACATCCGACGCGGTGTGCGAGCGAGGTGTCACGCGATGGAACGGGACGTCACCGGGCGTAATACGAGGGATGCTTCCCCGGCCGATCCGTCACGAAGGCACGCGCATGGCAGCCACTTGTGACGGATCCGTGCGGCCCGCCGGGGTGCGGCCCATCAGTCCAGCACGGTGCCGGCGGCGAGCGTGGCGCCGTCGGCCGCGTTGATCACGAGGAACGAACCGCCGGCACGGCTGTGCGCGTAAGGCTCGACGGGAAGGTCGGCGGCGACGCGGATGCGTGCGCGGCCGATGTCGTTGACAGCGAGGGTCTCGGCCGGATCGTGCGCGAGTGCGTCCAGGTCGTACCGGGACTCGACGGTGACGATCGCCTGCACCGTGGCCGTGCCGTGCTTGACGAGCACGCGCGCGCCGGATGCCAGCGGCCGGGCGTCGAGCTGGAAGAGCTCCGCACCGAACTCGCGACGGGGGGCGGGCAGGGTGCCGGCGGCCGCGATCAGGGCGCCGCGGGCGGCGTCGAGGTCGGCGTCGAGCTCCAGGGCGACGGACTGGCCGGCCGTGGCGCGCTCGGTGTGGTGACCGGCGACCGAGATGCCGGTCACGGTGGTGCGGATGCCGGCGGGCAGCACGTCCACCTCGTCGCCGACCGAGACGGTGCCGGTCGAGATGCGTCCGGCGGCGGCGCGGTAGTCGCGGTAGCGGTCCGCGGCATCCGGGTCCTCGGCGAGGTGCGCGGCCAGGCCCCCCTGCGGGCGCAGCACGAGCTGCACGGGCAGGCGGAAGTCCTGCTCCGCTGCCGCGTCGCCGGCGGGGAGCGTCTCCAGCAGCTGCAGCAGCGTCGGTCCCGCGTACCACGAGGTCTGCGGCGACGGCTCGACGATGTTGTCGCCCTGCAGCGCCGAGACCGGGATGACGTGCAGGTCCCGGATGCCGAGCTCGTCGGCGACGCGGGCCGCATCCACGGCCACCTGCACGAAGGCGTCCTCGTCGTAGTCCAGCAGGTCGATCTTGTTGACCGCGACGATCACGTGCGGCACGCGCAGCAGCGCGACGACGGCGAGGTGCCGGCGGGTCTGCTCGACGACGCCGTTGCGGGCGTCCACCAGCACGATGACGGCGTCGGCGGTGGTGGCGCCGGTGACCATGTTGCGCGTGTACTGCACGTGCCCCGGGCAGTCGGCGAGGATGAACGACCGCGTGCCGGTGGAGAAGTACCGGTAGGCGACGTCGATCGTGATGCCCTGCTCGCGCTCGGCGCGCAGGCCATCGGTCAGCAGGGCGAAGTCGAAGTCGCCGTGCGCGAAGCCGCGGTCGGCGGACGTGCGCTGCACCTGCGCGAGCTGGTCGGCGAGGATCGCCTTCGAGTCGTGCAGCAGGCGGCCCACGAGCGTGGATTTGCCGTCGTCGACTGAGCCGGCGGTGGCGAACCGGAAGAGGGTGGAGGTCGGCGTCTCGATCAGAGTGGTCATCAGAAGTACCCGTCCTTCTTGCGGTCCTCCATGGCGGCTTCCGAGATGCGGTCGTCGGCGCGCGTGGCGCCCCGCTCGGTGAGGGTGGATGCCGCCACCTCGCGCACGATCGCGGCGATGTCCGAGGCATCCGACTCCACCGCTCCGGTGCAGCTCATGTCGCCGACGGTGCGATAGCGCACGACGCGCTTCTCGACGGTCTCATCGGCGCGAGCGGGGGAGAACTCCCCGATCGCGCGCCACATTCCGTCTCGGGCATATACGTCGCGCTCGTGCGCGAAGTAGAGCGGCGGCAGGGCGATGCCCTCCCGCTCGATGTAGCGCCAGACATCCAGCTCGGTCCAGTTCGAGATGGGGAACACGCGCACGTGCTGGCCCGGCGTGTGGCGGCCGTTGTACAGGCTCCACAGCTCGGGGCGCTGGTTGCGCGGGTCCCACTGGCCGAACTCGTCGCGCAGCGAGAAGATGCGCTCCTTGGCGCGGGCCTTGTCCTCGTCGCGGCGCGCCCCGCCGAACACGGCGTCGTGGCGGCCGGCGGCGATGGCGTCCAGCAGCGGCTGCGTCTGCAGCGGATTGCGGGTGCCGTCCGCGCGCTCGTGCAGGCGGCCGTCGTCGATGTAGTCCTGCACGCGGGCGACCTCGAGCCGGATGCCGAGGCGCGCCACGGTCTCGTCGCGGAAGCGCAGCACCTCGGGGAAGTTGTGCCCGGTGTCGACGTGCAGCAGCGCGAACGGCACGCGGCCCGGCGCGAACGCCTTGGTGGCGAGATGCAGCACGACCACGGAGTCCTTGCCGCCGGAGAACAGCAGCACGGGACGCTCGAACTCGGCGACGACCTCGCGGATCACGTGGATCGCCTCCGCCTCGAGCAGGTCGAGCGCGTCCGGGCCCGCCGCGCCGGCTCCGCGCGCAGCGAATTCAGGCGAATCGCCGAGATCAGGCCGATTCGGGCCGGAAACATCCTGAATCCGCCGATCTGCCTGATTCCGGCGACCGGCGGCCTCGGCGGCGAGTGCGTTGGTGCTCATACGTGGAGTCCGCATTCCGTCTTGCTGGATCCGGCCCAACGGCCGGATCGGGGGTCTTCGCCGGCGGCGACCGGCTTCGTGCAGGGCGCGCATCCGATCGACGGGTAGCCGAAGTTCACGAGCAGGTTCACCGGCACCTTGTGCTCGAGCGCGAACGTCTGCAGCTCGTCGAAGCTCCACGCCGCGACCGGGCACACCTTCACCAGGCCGTTGCGCTCGTCGAACGTGACCAGCGGCGTGTTCGTGCGGGTCGGGGCCTCGTCGCGGCGCACGCCCGTGAACCAGACCTCGTAGCCGCCGAGGATCTCGTGCAGCGGCTGCACCTTGCGCAGGTCGCAGCACAGGGCGGGGTCGCGGGCGAAGAGGTCCTTGCCGTAGGCGGCATCCTGCTCGGCGACCGTCTGCTTGGGCTTCACGTCGACGATGTTCACGTCGAGCACGCGGGCCACTTCGTCGCGGGTCGCGTACGTCTCGGTGAAGTGGTAGCCGGTGTCGAGGAACAGCACGTCCACGCCGGGCAGCTGCTCGGCGACGATGTACGGGATGACGGCGTCGGCCATCGAGCAGGCGACCGCCACCGCGTCGACGGCGAAGTTGCGGGCGACCCACGCGGCGATCTCGGAGGCGGATGCCTCGTGGGAGGTTCCCGAGCCGAGCTCGGCGTTGCCGGCCTCGGCGAGGGCGCGCAGCTCGTCGGCGGTGCGCTTGGCCGGACGACGCGTTTCGTCTCGGGCGCCTTCGGCGGCCTCGCTCAACGACCGGGAATTCGCGGTGCTCACTGGAGGGCCTCCTCATCGGCTCGGTGCGCCCACTGGGCGAACGTCTCGTCGGATGCGGCATCCCGCTCGGCGACGAACCGACGCACGACCCGCTCGACGTAGTCGGCGATGCCGTCCGCGGCGACCTTCAGGCCGCGCACGGTGCGGCCGAGGCCGGGCTCGTCGCGGTCGAGCGACGCGAGGCCGCCGCCGAGGTGCACCTGGTAGCCGGGCACCTGCTCGCCGTCGATCGTGACGAGCTGGCCCTTCAGGCCGATGTCGGCGGTCTGGATGCGGGCGCAGCTGTTGGGGCATCCGTTCACGTGCAGGCTGAGCGCGTGCGGCACCTCGATGTCGGCGAGGCGCTCCTCGAGCTGGGCCACCGCGGTGGCGGCGTTGACCTTGGTCTCGACGATGGCGAGCTTGCAGAACTCGATGCCGGTGCAGGCGATCGTGCCGCGGCGGAACACGCTCGGCTTCACGCTGAGGCCGAGCTCGCCGAGTTCGGCGACGAGCGAGTCCACGTGCTCCTCGGCGATGTCGAGCACCACGATCTTCTGGTGCGGCGTCGTGCGCAGGCGCGCCGAGCCGTGGGCCTCGACGATGTCGGCGAGCTTCGCCAGCTCCGAGCCGGACAGGCGCCCGACCGTGGGGGCGACGCCGACGTAGAAGTTGCCGTCCTTCTGCTTGTGGATGCCGACGTGGTCGCCGGGGGTCTTCGGCTTCGGGGCGGCGGGGCCGTCGGCGAGCTCGTAGCCGAGGTACTCGTCCTGCAGCACTTGGCGGAACTTCTCGGTGCCCCACTCGGCGAGCAGGAACTTCAGGCGCGCCTTGTTGCGCAGGCGCCGGTACCCGTAGTCGCGGAAGATCTGCGTGACGCCGTGCCAGGCATCCACCACCTGATCGGGGCGCACGAACGTGCCCAGCCGCTCGCCGAGGCGGGGCGTGGTGGACAGGGCGCCGCCGACCCACAGGTCGTAGCCGACGCCGAGTTCGGGGTGCTCCACCGCGACGAACGCGACGTCGTTGATCTCGTGCACGACGTCCTGGCTCGGGTGGCCCGTGATCGCGGTCTTGAACTTGCGGGGCAGGTTCGCCAGCGTCGGGTCGCCGATGAAGCGGCGCGAGATCTCCTCGATCTGCGGCGTCGGGTCGATGAGCTCGTCGGCGGCGATGCCGGCGACGGGGGAGCCCAGGATGACGCGGGGCACGTCGCCGCACGCCTCGGTGGTGCGCAGCCCGACGGCTTCGAGGCGGCGCCAGATCTCCGGGACGTCCTCGACCCGGATCCAGTGCAGCTGGATGTTCTGACGGTCGGTGATGTCGGCGGTGCCGCGCGCGAACTCGGTCGAGATGCCGCCGATGACGCGCAGCTGCTCGGTGGTCAGCTGACCGCCGTCGATGCGCACGCGGAACATGAAGTACTCGTCTTCGAGTTCCTCGGGCGTGAGGGTCGCGGTGCGGCCGCCGTCGATGCCGGGCTTGCGCTGCGTGTACAGGCCCCAGACGCGGAAGCGCCCGTGCAGGTCGGTCGGGTCGATGCTCTTGAACCCGCGCTTGGAGTAGACGTTCTCGATGCGCTCTCGCACGCTCAGGCCGTCGTCGACCTGCTTCCACTCCTCGTTTCCGTTCAGCGGTGCGGGGCCGTCGATCTTCCACTGCCCGTTGGGCTTGGAGGACGGCCGCGGCGGACGCGCGCGGTCCCGGGGCGCACTGGAGGTGGTGTCGGTGAGGCTCACAACTCTGACGGTACGGATGCCGCGGGATGTCGTCACGCCGGGTGTCACGCGATGGAACGGAACGTCACGCAACGTCACACAGTTGACGCCGCGCCGGTGCCGCCCCGACCGTTGCCGCGCGGCCTCCCTGGGCCCGGCGGGTCGCTCCGCTCTGTTGACTTGCCGCAGATGCACATCGCCGCCGGCGTGTCGCGTACATCTGCGGCAAGTCAACGAGGGGCGGCGCGGGTGGGACACCGGCCTGTGGATAACTCTCCGGGCATCCCGGTGGACTGGCTACCGTGGCGGGATGCTGATCCGATCCATTGGTGCCGCGGCGGTGGCCGCGCTCGCACTCGGTCTCGCGGGATGCTCCGGCTCCCTGTTCCTCAGCCAGGCCGATGCCCGGCGCGAGGCGGTCGAGCAGACCGTCCGCCACTACGTCGCGGCGATGAATGAGGTCGACTACGCGCAGCCCGCGACGCATGAGCCGGTGTACGCCTGGCTGACCGACGAGGAAAAAGAGCGGATCCGGTCCTACTTCGACAGCGTCGGCCTGCAGTCCGCGTACGGCATGCTCGAGGACCCCGACACGGACGAGACCGTCGTGCGCATCCTGCCGACGCAGGATGCCGGTGCCGATCGCACCGACGGGACGGTCCGCGTCGTGCTCTGCTACCTGTCCACCGTGGGATCCGTCTCGCCGAACGGCGACACCCCGATGCTCGCCCCGCCCGACGGGCGGATCAGGAGCCGCCTCATCACCCTCGTCCCCGACCCCAGGACGAGCACGGGCGTGGCCATCGACGCACTGGTCACCCGCAATCCGTCGCTCGAATGCGACCGCTAGCTGCGTTGACTTGCCGCAGATGTACACCGCCGACGGCGTGTCGCGTACATCTGCGGCAAGTCAACAGAGCCGGTCGCGGGCTCAGCGGCGGTGGCGGGCGAGGCGGAGCAGCACGGCCGCGGCGGTGACCGCGACGAACAGCCATCCGGACAACGAGAACGCGACCCGCGGGCCGGCGACCTGCGCGGTCCACCCGGCCAGCAGTCCCAGGAACGGGCTCACGCCGGTCAGCGACATGGTCCACACGCTCATCACCTGGCCGCGGATGCCGGCGGGCGCGGCGAGCTGCACGTAGGCGTTCGCCCGCGCGATGAACCAGATGCTGAATCCGCCGACCAGCAGCAGCCCGAGCGCGAACGTCTGCCAGGCTGGGGCGATCGCGCTCGTCAGCACGAGCAGCCCGGTGATCGCGGCGAGCAGCAGCGTGCGGCCGAACGGCGGCGCGGTGTGCTGGGTGGCGGCGCGCACGGCGCCGATCAGCGCCCCGCAGCCGAAGACGGCGACCAGCATCCCGTACCCTTGCGGCCCGATCGCGAACTCGCCGTCGGCCAGCAGCGGAACCGCCACGGTCAGGTTGAACAGCAGCCCGGACGCCATCGCGAGCAGCAGCACGACGAGCACGTCCGGATGCCGCGCCGCCCACCCGATCCCGGCCCAGACGCTGACGCGGCCGCCGTCGTGCGGCGCCGGCTCGGCGAACGACGGCACGTCCCGATTGCGCACGAGCGCCCACACCGCCGGCAGATAGGCGAGTGCGTTGAAGACGAACGCGGGCACGGCCCCGCCGAGCGCGAGCAGGATGCCGGCGACTCCCGGACCGAGCACGCGGGCCAGGTTCATCACGACCTCGAACAGGCCGATCGCCGCGGGGATGAGGCGTCGCGGCAGCAGGTCCTGCACGTAGACCTGGCGGGCCGGGGCATCCAGCGCGGTCACGATGCCGGTGGCGAGGGCGACCGCGTAAAGGAACGGGACCCCGTCGAATCCGCCCACGGCGGCGACGACGAGGATCGCACCGAGCGCGAAGTACGCGAGCTGGGTGCCGAGCAGGATGCGGTGGCGGTCGAACCGGTCCACGATGCGTCCCGCCCAGGGGCCGGCCAGCAGCCCCGGTACGAAGATGAGGAACGACAGCAGGGCGAGCGCCACGCCGTCGTGCGTGCGGCTGACGATGATCCATGCCATCGCCACGACCTGGGTGTTGGCGCCCGAGGCCGAGAAGAGCTGCGCGGCGAACCACCGCCGGTACGGCGCGACCCGCAGCGCGGCCCGCGGCCCCGGCGTGTCGTCCGCACGGTCCGGCCGAGCGGTCTCGGGATTCCGGGTCACCCGCGTGCGACCCACTCGTCGACGGTGTCCGACGACAGCACCTGCTGCGTGACCATCATCGTCGCCCCGAGCACACCGGCGGTGTCGCCGGCCTGCGACTGCACGATCGCGAGGTGCTGGGTGGCGAGCGGGATGCTGCGCCGGTAGACGACTTCGCGCACGCCTGCCAGCAGATGCTCGCCGGCCCGGGCCACGGCGCCGCCGATCACGATGACGCGCGGGTTCAGCAGATTCACCACGGTGGCCAGCACCTCGCCGACCTCGCGGCCGGCCTGGCGGACCGCCGCGCTCGCGCTCGCGTCGCCCCCGCGCACGAGCCGCACCACGTCGGCCACGCCGG